>NZ_JAKLTD010000002.1:39327-134738 GCF_022014235.1 Methanothermobacter sp. K4 | reverse complement strand
GGAGAGAAGTTCATGACCCGTGAGAGGGAAAGGACTGGGATTAGGGTAATCTTTCCTGGGGAGAAGTTCATGACCCGTGAGAGGGAAAGGACTGGGATTAGGGTAATCTTTCCTGAGGAGAAGTTCATGAACCTGGTATGTGAGGGAAAGGACTAAATTATCCAGGGGACATATATGTACATGGTGATAATATGATCCCCTATGGACGTGAATTCCAGGTGGCCCAGCTCATATCCACAGTTATAACAGGTTTGAGCCTCATCTACATGGTGAGGGTCTCTGCTCATGACGGCAGATGGATTCCCATGACCATCGCGGTTTCACTGCTATTCGTATCAACGGTGTTCGGTTTTATGAGGGAACTGACTGCGTTTGATCTTATGAGGACCCTTGAGTGGGTCTTCATCATGCTCGCGGCTGCAATGTTCCTCTATGCCTCGGTGAGGTCCAGCAGAAAACTGGAGGCTGAGACATGATAATAATTCTCCTCAAGGCAGCGGCCCTCATATTCATGAGCCTTGCAGCGGTGGTTTCTGTGAGGAACTACATGCTCACGAGGTTCGCGTCGGGAGTATGGGGATTCGTGTCCATGGGACTTGTAAGTGGCACCATAATCGTAGCTGTGAGGTTCGTAAAGGAATTCATACCCCTCATGGAACTGGAGGTCGTCAAGATCTGCCTTCTCCCTGTTATGATGGCATTCATCCTTGCAGCGTCATTTGAGCTTAACAGGGACATACTGAAACCCATATGATAGTCTTTCATCCGTGTAGGTTAGAGGATAGTGGAGACCTATCTACTCCTTCTCTTCATTATAGTGGGTCTATTCATCCTCTTCATCTATCCCCTCGAACCTTGCGATCTCATCAACCCAGTCAAGGCAGTAGTTCTTCTCCTCGGCCCTCCTTATGAGTATTATACCCGTAACAGCCCCGAAGATACCGCCTATGAGATCTGTGAGGAGGTCCATCATGGTGTCGGTTAGGGGGTCCATCACAGGGGACCCCTGCGTTGGGCCCGTGGGCGGGAAGTGTTCTATGTGCCTGTAGAGATGGTGGTCGTAACCGTACTCAACCAGTTCAAGGAGTGCGCCTATACCCAGTGTCACGAATATTATGAGGAATGCCATTATGAAGAGGCTGGTCTTTATCTTCCCGTAGACATAGGCGGTGTACATGAGCATCATCACGATGAGGGCCACTATGAGGGGGACTGTGAAGTGCATGAACTTGTCATAGTAGGCTATCCTCCCGTAGAGGCCGAAGGTGTTGCCGAGTATATACTCCAGTGCGACCACGGTGAGGAAGAGGATCTCTATCTCAACCGGGACGACGCTGAGGCCGTCGGGGTGCCTGAGGGCCGGTAGGTACACCACGGCCACTGCAAGGAGCGTCATGAGGCCGAAGACCTTTGTACCCCCTGCCCCGAAGACAACTATTATCAGACCCATAACCACAAGGAATATCCTCATTGCCGTAAGCAGCTTCCTCTTCCATGAACCGTTCTCTCTGCACTCATTCATCCTTCAACCTCCCCATGATGTACTTCTCGGCCTCTATTGAGAGGAGGCCCGTGAGTGAGAATGGTATTATTATGCCCCACCACTCAGGGGGGAACGCTGAGGTCCTGAATATGGCCTCAAGGCCCGGGAGGTATACTATGATGAGGGTGACTGCTACCGTAAGGAGCACACCTGATGCCACCCACCTGTTTGCTGGGGGAATCCTGAGGACGGATTTATCCAGTGACCTTGCTGTGAGGAGATAGAAGACGTGTACAAGGATCACCGTGGTGAAGGTCACAGTCCTTGCCCCTGTAACATCAAGTCCCCCTGAGATTCCCATATAGAACACGGCGAGCCCTGAGAAGGCCATTGCAGCGGATACCAGGCCAACCTTCCTTATGAATGCAGAGTCCACTATTCCGGTCCCGGGGTCCCTTGGTGGTTTTTCAAGGACCGACTCATCCGACGCCTCTGCAACGAGGGGGAGGGCGAGGAGGACACCATCAAACATGTTTATCCAGAGAATCTGCAGTGGAAGTAGGGGGAGGTTGGAGCTGAAGGTGGGGCTTACAGGTGCAAGGAGAAATGATAGGAGTATTATGAGTGCCTGGCCCCCGCTTGTTGGAAGGACATAGTATATTATCCTTCTTATCCTTTCATAGACGTTCCTTCCCTCATTTACGGCCGTAACGATTGTGGCGAAGTTATCATCTGCAAGGACCATATCAGCTGATTCCCTTGCAACATCTGTTCCGCTGCCCATTGCAACGCCGATATCCGCCATTTTAAGTGCCGGGGCATCATTCACTCCATCGCCTGTCATTGCAACGATCTCACCGTTCTCCCTGAGTATACCTGTTAGGGCGTACTTGTGATCAGGGGTTACCCTTGCAAATACGTTGCAGTCCTCCAGGGATTCTCTGATCTCATCATCATCCATTGATGATAACTGGGGTCCCGTGAGTACCCTGCTGGTTTCTATTCCAAGTTCAGCTGCAACGGCCCCTGCAGTGGCAGCATGGTCCCCTGTTATCATGATGATCCTTATACCTGCGGATTTACATTTCCCAACAGCCTCAACGGCTTCGGGTCTTGGGGGGTCAATCATTCCCTGGAATCCCAGGAGGATCATGTCGGTGAGGTCGTCATCCTGGATCTCAGTACCTGAATGCATTTTCTCTGCAAATGCAAGGACCCTCATACCCTCTGATGCCATTTCATGTATCTTATCCATCAGTTCATCTTTTTCAATGGGTTTCAATCCATTCTCTGTTATTTCATGGCTGCACATATCTATTATCCTCTCAGGGGACCCCTTTACGTGTATTAAACCATCCTCTGTGAGGACCGCCATGTACTTTCTTGTGGAGTCGAAGGGCACCTCATCGACCCTTTCTGTTCTCTCCCTTATCCCTCCCTTATGGGCCGCCACGATGAGCGCCGCCTCTGTGGGGTCACCATGGACTTTTCCGTCGGCAACTGATGCGTTGTTGCATCTCAGGCCGCATATGAGGATGCGCCTGAGGGGTTCAGGCAGGTCTGTGACCCTGGAGCCACCAAGGGTTATATCACCCTCCTCACTGTAACCTGCACCCTCAACCCTGTAGAGGGCTCCGCCGGCGTATATGGATTTTACCGTCATCTCGTTCTTTGTGAGTGTCCCTGTCTTATCGGAACATATCACAGTGACGCTTCCAAGTGTTTCCACCGATGGGAGATTCCGTATTATGGCGTTCCTCTCTGCCATGGCCCTCACTGCAAGTGCAAGGGTCACGGTGAGGACAGCTGGAAGACCCTCAGGGATTGCAGCCACAGCCAGGGACGTTGATGCAAGGAATGATAGTACCACTTCGTATCCAAACAGGAGTGCCGCTATGAAATTGAAGGCCGCGAGGGATACAACAGCCAGCGCTATTCTCTGTGAGAATTCATCAATCTTCTCAAGGAGTGGTGTTTTAACGTCAACCGCCTTCACCCTCTCTGCTATTCTGCCGATCTCTGTTTCCCTCCCGGTTGAAATCACAGCCCCCATGGCCCTCCCCTCTGTTATCAGTGTCCCGCTGAAGAGGATATTCCTGAATTCGCCCTGGAGGATATCCTCCTCTTTGAGCGGGGCTGGGTCCTTTTCAGCTGGGACGGATTCCCCTGTGAGGGCTGATTCATCCACTAGGAGGTTCTTTGATTCGATTACCCTTATATCTGCGGGGACCCTTTCACCGGCACCCAGGAGGGTTATGTCGCCGGGGACGAGGAGCCCTGAGGGGATCCTCATTTCCTTTCCTCCCCTGATTACGGTGGAGTATGATTCTGTGAACTTTTGAAGTGATTCGATGGCCTCAGAGGCCTTTCCCTCCTGTATGAAGCCTATGATGGAGTTCAGAACCACAACCCCTGTGATTACAGCGGTGTCAATCCATTCACCTATGAGGGCTGTGAATATGGCGACGGTGAGGAGTACATATACCAGGAGGCTCTGGAACTGTTTCAGAAACCGGAAGATGGGGTGGGGTTTTCTGAATTCGATCTCATTGGGGCCATGGAACTCAAGCCTCTCTGCGGCATCCGCCTCTTCGAGGCCATCGGGCGATGTTCCAAGTTCATCAAGTGCCCCGGTCACATCCATTTCAGATATTCTCTTCCAGGGAGTCATTCCAGCACCATATGTTTTGAATACCTTTATTTTTATGTAATCTGTTCTGAATAAGCTTTATCAGACCCTCCCTTTTTTAACTGGAAAAAAATTTATTGAAAGATGAACATAATATCACAGGTGATGGTTATGAATGTGATAAAGAGGAGGGGTTCAAGGGAAGCCTATGATCCATCCAAGATAAGGGCCTCACTTGAGAAGGCTGCCATTGATGCAGGTTACAGTCCTGAGGAGAAGAGGGAAATCATTGAGAAGGTCTACCAGACCGTTACCGAGAAGATAGAGGATGAGAAGGAAATCAAAACTGATACCATAAGGATGTGCCTTTTAACTGAGCTTGATAAATGTGAGCCCTACATTGCAAGGTCCTGGAGGAGATTTGAGAAGAAGTATAAGGGTTAGGGCCTCTGAATAATCAGCCCCATTTATTTATCTGGGAAAGGGTAGGAGCATTTTAAGATTTGAGGATCACCACTCCTTTTTATTTATATAGGTGACGTGGTCCATTCCTCCGCCACGATATCGATATGTATATATATTGCATGTCGATATAGTATGTCGGTGGTAATGGAGGTTCCATGTATGGAGAAAAAATACGTTGCTATGGCGGCCCTTATTGCAGTGATTATAGGGGCAGCCATTTATGGAATATCAAACAATGAAAACAGGCAGATACTCAGAATATCCACAACAACAAGCCTTGAGGATACAGGGCTCCTTGAGAGCGTGGAGGCGGCATTCGAGAAGAGGTACCCTGGTATCGATGTGCAGATAGTTTCAGGTGGTACCGGTATAGCCCTTGAACGCGGAAAAAGGGGTGACGCCGACCTTGTCATAGTGCACGACAGGGGTAGAGAGAAGGAATTCATAAATGATGGCTACGGTACAGGAAGATACCCCTTCGCCTACAACTACTTCTACATCGTGGGACCCGGGGATGACCCGGCGAATATCAGGGAAGCTAAATCTGCAGAGGACGCATTCAGAAGAATCCTTGAAGCCGCAGAGAAGAACCCCTCCGTTAAATTCGTGTCAAGGGGGGATAACTCCGGCACGAACTCAAGGGAGATAAAAATCTGGAAGAACATAACAGACTACAACACAACAGTCAATGGCTCAGCATGGTACATCGAAACAGGAAGTGGTATGGGAGACACACTCAGGGTTGCAGACCAGAAGGGCGCCTACACACTCACAGATTCAGGCACCTACCTCGCCTACAGAAGCAACATCACACTCGTAACATACCTAACACAGGATAAGGCACTGCTGAATGTCTATGCAGCAATACCCGTCAACCCAGAGAAGGTAAGGGGTGTGAACACTGCGGCTGCAGAGAAATTCGTTGAATTCCTCCTTAGCGATGAATGCCAGAAACTCATATCAGAGTACGGAAAGGATAAATACGGCCAGCCACTCTTCACAGCCCTATATGGAAGAGAAGAACCAAAAAGCTAAATATGGATACAGAATATTTTCATTTAACTGATTTTCAAGTCTTCCAGGAGAGGTTGAGGATTGAACGAAATAGTAACAGGATTCCTAAGGGCCATCGAGCTCATGGCATCACTTGACCCTGAACTCATTGACATAACAGCAAGGACCCTCATGGTTTCAGTCTCATCCACAGCCCTGGCATCACTAATTGCAGTTCCAGCGGCGGCAATGATTGACCTGAAGGAATTCACAGGAAAAAGGGTCCTCCTGAATGTTATACAGACCCTCTACAGCATCCCCACTGTACTTGTGGGTCTCTTCGTATTCCTCCTCATCTCACGCTCAGGGCCCCTGGGTCCACTCAACCTCCTCTTCACACCTGCGGGTATGATACTCGGCCAGACCATACTCATCCTCCCATTGATCACAGGCTTCAGCCTCACAGCCCTCAGAAGTGTTAAACCGGAGCTCAGGGACCTTGCAAGATCCCTGGGCGCCACCGAGTCCCAGGTTATGCTGAGGGTCCTGGAGGAGGCAAGGTACGCTGTAATGGCAGCCATCATCCTGGGATTCGGGAGGGCAATCTCAGAGGTCGGCGCCGCAATAATGCTCGGGGGGAACATAAGGGGCTTCACAAGGGTCATAACAACCGCAATATCACTTGAAACCTCAAGGGGGAACCTTGAACTCTCAATAGCCCTCGGGATAATACTCCTCGTCATATCACTGGCTGTTAACACAGTACTGAACCACTTCCAGGAGAAATAGTCATGAAAGTGCTTGAACTCCACGGGATAACAAAGACCTACAGGGATTTGAGGGTCCTGGATGATGTTAATCTTGAGGTGAGGGACGGTGAGACCCTGGGGATCATAGGGCCCACAGGGGCAGGTAAATCCACACTGCTACGTATAATAAACCTCCTTGAAAGGCCTGACACTGGTGAGATAATATTTCAGGGCGAAAATGTGGCTGAAAAGAGGGAGGTGGATGTCAGAAGAAGGATGGGGATGGTATTCCAGAACACCCCAACATTCAGAGGTACCGTGAGGGAGAGCATCCTCTACGGCCCCCATGTGAGGGGAATAAAACCAGAGGCCCGGGAGGTCAGGGAGGTCCTTGAACTGGTGGGCCTTGAGGACGCCTCAAGGAAAACAACCGAACTATCAGGTGGTGAGAGGCAGCGCCTGGCCCTTGCCCAGGTGCTCATAAACCATCCTGAACTTGTACTCCTGGATGAGGCAACAGCGAGCCTTGACCCGGTATCCACGAGGAGGATGGAGGAGGTCATAGGTGAACTTGACGTTACGGTGGTACTCACAACCCATGACCTCATTCAGGGGCAGAAGCTCTCTGACAGGATCGCCATACTCAACAGGAGGATACTCCAGGTGGGTGAACCCGAGGAGGTATTCAGGAGGCCCGCAAGCCGGTTCGTTGCAGAGTTCGTCGGTGCAGAGAACATCCTCAGGGGGAGGGCAGGGGTAACCCCTGACGGTGTAACCATCATAGAATGTGACGGTGTGAGTATCTACTCGTCGGAGAAGGCCGAGGGTGTGGTTTCAGCCACTGTGAGGCCTGAGGATATAACCGTCTCCTGGAGGAGGGTGGAATCAAGTGCACTGAACCAGCTCCAGGGTACCGTGAAAGCGATACGAGATTCAGGCACCCTCCAGGAACTTGAGGTGAGGTGTGGTGGTGAGATGTTCACTGTCCACGTGACAGCAAGGTCACTACATGATATGGGAATCACCACAGGCTCAGAGGTCTGGCTTGAATTCAAGGCCTCAGCGGTCCATGTAATCAGATGAAACGCCTCGGGTCGGTTTCAATGTCCACGACCACAGGTCCATCTGTTCTGAGGGCATCTGAAACAGCCCCCTCCAGTTCACCCGGTTCAGTGACCCGGATTCCACGACCACCACAGTTTTCAGCGAAGCCTGCGAAGTCACAGTTCTGAAGTTCAGTCTGCCAGGTGGGGAAACCCTCAACCCTCTGCTCCTGCATTATCATCCCGAGGCTCCTGTTGTTGAGCAGGAAGACCCTCACAGGGAGATGGTACTTCACCGCGGTGAGAAATTCAGCCATAACCATGGAAAAACCCCCATCCCCGGTTATACATACCACCTCCCTATCAGGAAACTCCAGCTGCGCCGCAATTGAGGCTGGAAGCCCGAATCCCATTGAACCAAGGTATCCTGAAAAGAGGAGTCTCTGGGTGCCCTTCATCTGGAAGTTCCTTCCAAACCACCAGCCATTCTCACCAACGTCAAGGGATATGATGGCCCCCTCATCAAGGAGGTCATTGAGGACCGACATTATGTACTGTGGCCTTATGGGCCTTGAGGATGGGTCAATCTCAGATTCAAGAAGCTCCAGCCACCTCTCCCTGAGTTCCCTGAGCTCTGCCCTGTAGGACTCCCTCCTCCTCTCACGGGTCATGGAGAGAAGGCCGGGTACTATGAGTGATGATCTGCCCTCAAGGCCCATCTCCACAGGGTGGCGCCTTGCGATCATGAGGGGGTCGGTGTCAATCTGCAGGATCCTCCCAGGGGGTAGCTGTGTGAGGTCAGAGAAGGACGACCCGATGACAATGAGGAGATCCGATTTCCTGATAGCCTCGGCCGCTGCAGTTGACCCAAGACTCCCATGACAGCCCAGGTAAAGGGGGTGGTCGTTATCAACAATCCCCTTTCCCCTGAATGTGGTTACAATCCCGGCACCTATCCTCTCTGCAAGTTCAACAACACCCTCCGAGGCTTCAAGCGCCCCGAAGCCAGCGATTATTATGGGGCGCTCTGCAGAATCAATGAGGCTCGCCGCATCCTTCAGCTGGCGCCTGGGGACGGTCACAGATACAGGGGCAATTGAGCCGGCCAGTGGCCTCACACCGGCACTGCACTCCATCGTCTGGACGTCCCGGGGGACATCAATATGGGAAACACCCTTCTCAAGGATGGCATGCTTCATGGCCTCCCTCACAATCTCTGAGGTTTCATCAGGGCTTATGAGGGTCATGTTGTACACTGTCAGGGACTCGAAGAGGCTGTGCTGGTCTATCTCCTGACTTGCACCTGTTCCTATCCTGTAGGTTTCAACCTGTCCGGTCACAGCTATCACTGGCGCCCTGTCAAGGGCAGCGTCCAGGAGACCTGTTATGAGGTTCGATGCCCCTGGACCAGCCACGGCCATGCAGACCGCAGGGTGTCCTGTGAGCTTACCATAAGCCGATGCCATGAATGCCGCCGCTGCCTCATGGCGCACCTGTATGTACCTCACCTCACGGTTCCTTCGTATGGCATCAACAAGTCCCAGTGTTGAGGTGCCCGGGATCCCGAAGACGTACCTGACGCCCCAGGCTGCAAGCTGTGCTATAAAGACATCCGAGACCGTCCTCCCGGTCCCCCCGGATCTGGACCCAAGCCTCACAAACGCATCCTTTGGTGCGTTACACACAGGGCAGCGCCATTCCCCTGGTAGGGAGTCGAATTCACCCTCATGTTCCTCATGGAAGATGTAATTGCATACCGTGCACCTGAAATCTGCCATTTGAAGCCCTCACTTCACCTTCAGGGTACCAACCACAGGGAACCTTTCAAGGAGTTCCCTCCCATGGGGGGCGTCCTCCAGTTCATGGGTGAGATCCCCTCCTGCCCTGTGGATGACCTGGTGGCGCCCATCCCTCCAGAGAAAGCTCTCTGATACATCGTAGACCCTGCCGTCACAGGCAACGTATGCGGGACCTGAAATCCCATCAAATTTTCTGAGCTCCTCGGGGGTGAATTCCCTCATTCCAGCACCCAGCCGCTACACGTCTGCCCCGGTTTCTTTATGATACTCATGGTGAACTCCCTCACCCCAACGGGGAGAGACTATTCAAGGAATTTCCTCACAAAGGGTGAGGTTTCACCGCGCCTCATGAAGTGTCCTGAGGGACCCTCACCCAGGAACTCTGAGAACCATGACTCATGCTGTATCTCCTCATGGAGTATTGAGAGTGCAAGGTCATAGGTCCTGTGGTCCTTACCGGCTGTTATATTGCATATGTGGGTGTACTGCCTCACAGCGCACCTCTCTGCGGCCACAAGGACCTCAAGTATCTTCATGGTGTCAGTGGTCTTCTCGGGGAGGTACGCTGGGGGGCAGCCTGAGATATCATGGAATTCCTTCATGTCCTGTGGGAGTTCACCTCCAAGCTCGTATATCCTTGGGACAAGTGCCTCAAAGTGGTTCCGATCCTCTATCCTTGCAGATTCCGCGATCTCCTTTATCCCCTCACCATCAAGGCCTATCAGGTTGGCCCTGAGGATCGTGTAGTAGTAGAAGGTTGTGAGTTCCGCCGCGGCGTTCTTCACAAGGAGTTCAACGAGTTCATCCACATCTATACCTGAATTTTCAACCATCTCACGGGTAACCCTGGCCATACTATCACCTCTGAATATTATGTAGAACATCCCTAATAAAATGTGATAGTGAATACCCTTCCAGATCAATTTCTGAAAAAATTTCAGGAAAGAGCCAGGTCAAGTATCATCATGAGAACAAAGCCCAAAAGGGCGGATACCGTGGCAAGGTCCGTGTTACCCCCGCTCTGACACTCAGGGATGATGTCCTCTATAACAACGAATATCATGGCACCCGCAGCAAAGCCAAGGGCATATGGCATGACCCACGAGAATGAGTAAACCAGAATAGCGCCGGCAACACCCCCGAGGATCTCAACGAGACCCGATACCTGGCCATAGGTGAAACTCCTCCACCTGGATAGGCCCTCACCCCGGAGGGGCAGGGAGACCGCTGCCCCCTCAGGGAGGTTCTGTATGCCTATACCCAGGGTCAGGGTGATTGGGGCTGCAAGTTCGCCTGTGGCTGCAGCGGCCCCGAAGGCAACACCAACCGCAAGCCCCTCAGGAATGTTGTGTATGGCAACAGCCAGGAGAAGGAGCCTGTTCCTCCTCCAGGTCGTGGGGGGCCCCTCTGCATCCTCAGGATCGCATCCAGGGTGAAGGTGGGGTATGATCTTGTCCACACCTGAAAGGAAGAGTCCCCCTGCAAGGAAACCAAGGGCCGGCGGTAACCACTCAGCATACCCGTTGAGGGCTGATAATTCAATTGCAGGAACCAGGAGCGACCAGAAACTTGCAGCAATCATGATACCCGCTGCAAAGCCAAGTGAGGAGTCAAGGAGTTTCCTCTCAGCCCTTACAGGCAGAAAAACCAGGGCAGCACCTGCAAGTGTCATGAGCCAGGTGAAGACGGTTGCAAGGAATGCGTTGAGGATGGGGTCTGCAGGGTTCATTGTAGATTGTATGTCTGTGGTAACCTAATAAAGTTACACAGGAAAACACATCTTGAGAAATCGGTGACTAGAATATCACCACCGGGATTGCTGCACTTTTACCGGGGGAAAACATTAATATATTCCCCAGCCAATCTATGAAACAGTCACGATGACAGGATCACTCTGCAGGAAAGGGGAGGCGTGTACAGAGAACCAGAAGAGGGCCGTTAAGAAGACCGACGGGCCACTTGTAATTGTGGCAGGACCCGGGGCCGGGAAAACAAGGGTTCTTGTTGAGAGGACAGCTTACCTTGTTAAAAGAAAGGGGGTTAGCCCTGAGAATATCCTCGTTATAACCTTCACAGAGAAGGCTGCAGATGAGCTGAAGTCAAGGCTCATAAACTGCGTTGGACTGGACGCCGAACTCATGCAGATATCAACCATACACTCATTCTGCAGTACCATACTTAGGGAGCACCCTGAGGAACATGACCTTGGAGCCGGATTTGAGATCCTGGATGAGGAGTCCCAGCTGATGTTCCTCAGGTCAGTATTCTACAGGATCGGACTGAACAGCTTCATGAGGATGGGTGAGGTCCATGAGGCAATCGAATTCTTCAACAGGTGCACCGAGAACTGTGTGGACCCTGACGAACTCATGGAGGCCCTCAAAAGACGTTACCCTGATAAGAGGAGATACCATGGCATGGCAGCCTGCTACGCCCGCTACCTCCAGGCGCTCAGGGAAGAGAAAAAGATAGACTTCCCTGGACTTGAAAAGGAGGTTTACCTCCTCCTTAAATCAAATGAGGATGTTCTTGAATCTGTCAGAAATAAATACAGGTACATAATGATCGACGAGTACCAGGACACAAGTCCCATCCAGGAGAGGATATTCAGGACAATAGCAGGACCCGGATCAAGCATATGCGTTGTCGGGGATGAGGACCAGAGCATCTACGGGTTCAGGGGCGCAACCCCCGAGAACTTCATAAGGTTCAGGGATGAATACGATGCAGAGGTGGTGTTCCTGGAGGACAACTTCAGGTCCAGGGCCGGGATAGTTCTCACAGCCGACAGGTTCATGAGGGGGGAGAGGCACTACAGGAAAACCATAAAGCCTGTGAGGGGTGGCGGAACAGATGTGGTGATACTGAAGAGCCGCGACGTTAACTCTGAGGCCCGGAACATAGCATCCCTCATAAAGAAACTCAAATCCACAGGCAAAATCCCTGACTACGGATACGTTGCACTTCTATTCAGGAGCGTGCGCTACCATGCAGATAAGGTACTCAGGGAGCTCAGGAGGGAGGGTATACCCTACATAGTCCGCGGTGACGGATCATTCCTCAAAAGGTACGAGGTGAGGAGTATGCTCTACTTCCTGGCCTACGTGGACCCCCCTGATTACGATGATAAATTCAGGGGAAGATGGGGCGGCTGGTGGAACATCTCCATGTTCCGCGGAGACTTCCTTAACCTGAGTAATGAAACACTGGAAGCCCTCGAATCCCTTGAAAGGAATGTGAAACTCTCAGACTTCACATCAATTAAGGAACTCGAAGATGTGGGTATCAGGGGAGAGGATGCAGAGAAGATACTCGGCCTCAACAGGATCCGGAAGGAAATTGAAGACGGCTCACTGAGTGTCCTCCAGACCTTCTACAGGATACTGGAGGTGACGGGTTACCTCAGAAGACTCCTCCTTGATGGTACTGACACAGCCAGGGCAAGGATATTCAACCTCGCAAAGCTCAGTTCACTCATAGACAAGTATGAGACAATAAAACCGGGAGCAAGGATACAGGACATCCTCTGGTACCTCTACCTCCTCCCCCAGCACCTCCACCATGACGAGGCCGTCCTTGAGGACCCTGCATCGGTGAAGGTGATGACAGTCCACCAGGCAAAGGGCCTTGAGTTCCCGGTTGTGTTCATCTGCTCTGTCATAAAGGGGAGGTTCCCTGGCAGAAAAAAGAAGAGGAAGGAACTTGTGCCCATCCCCCGGGAGCTGCTTCTCTCCTCCGAGGAGCCAGAGGACGAGGATCGGCGCCTATTCTACGTTGCAATGACGAGGGCGCAGGACGCGCTAATAATCTCCACCGCACCCCGAATCAACACGATGAGGGTGGGGATCTCACCATACATCACCGAGTTAAGGGAGAAGTGCGGGATATACGAGTGTGAATGCACATCCATCGAGGGGTGCCTTGAGAGGGAATGGCCAGAGGAGACCCTCAGGATCAACTTCTCGGCCCTCTTCACCTACGAGGAGTGCCCCTTCAGGTACATGCTCATCTACCATTACGGCTTTGTATACCCTGAAACCTTCATGCAGCGCTACGGTATCATACTCCACAGGTGCCTCGAGGAGCTACACCTTGCAATAAAGAATTCAGAAGACATAAATGGGGCATTCATAAGGGAACTCGTTGAGAGGTGCTGGATACCAATGGGAAGAGATGATGAGGTGAAAAAGAGGCGCCTTGAAAGGGAACTCCTAAATTACTACCATGACAGCAGGGACCATATAGAGGAGGTTGTATCGGTGGAGGAGCCCTTCTCCATACCCGATGACGATATAATAATAGAGGGCAGAACCGACCTCATCATCAGGAACTCTGAGGGTGAACTGGAGCTTGTGGACTTCAAGGCCAGGGAACATGGGGGGATCGAGAGGATGGGACTCGAATACCAGCTCAGGACCTATGAGTACGCGCTGAGGGATAGATACCATTTCGACAGGCTCTCTGCATATGCCATAAGGGACTCCATGAGGATGTCATTTGATTCTGACCACAAGTTCACTGTGAGGGAGAGAATAGAGAAGACAGTTGAAAGGATAAGGAGGGAGTGTTTCGAGCCCCGCAGGAATCAGTTCTGCTCAAGGTGTGTATTCAGGAACTTCTGTGATGTGGGTGATTGAGGTGTTTCTGATGGATTTCACGCATTTCTATGATGTTTTACGGGAGAATATTAACAGTTACCGTGGAGAATATGAGAGGATAGTGGACTACGCCCCGGATCTCTTCCGGCTGCTGGCTGATGTGCTGAGGAGTGATGAGCTGGGGGGTGATGAGAGGCTGAGGATATCCGCCGCCATGGGTTACCTGGTGGCCCCTTACGATGTGATACCCGAGGAGATCTACGGGCCCCATGGATACATTGACGACGTGTACCTCTGCGCTGTGGTGGTGGATGAGATCGCATCCAGGCACGGATACGGTTTCCTTGAGGATTACTGGGCTGGTGATGAGGACCTTGAATATGTGATTGAGGAATGCATCCAAAGGACCTCTGAGATACTGGGTGATAGGACAATCGAGGTTCTTTCATATGCTGGTTTCAGATGACCACTTTTTTCTCGGGATTGATCCCATGATATTTTCAGGATATGACATAATAATGGCCAGTAATGTAATTAAAGCCCTGATGATATACTGTTTTCTCTAAAGCCATGTGATATTGGCTTATGGCCCGTAATGTAATTAAAGCCTGATGATATCTGGAAAATTTAAATAATGGAGTTGAACATTGGAAAATTTAAATAATGGAGTTGAACATATATACAGTTAGCAACTGGGGGTTATAAATACGGGGGGGTTAAATTTGCATGCCTTCAATTCTGATCCATCCACCTGGTGGTCATCCAGGATGGGGCTTCTGGTTCTCATCACATCAATGATTATTTTTGCACTGAATGGTATCTCATATGCTGATGAAATCAGTGATCCAACCATACCACCCCCTGATACTGATCCCTCAGGGACCGTCAGGTCATGGACTGGCACACCGATTGAGAATGCAACTGTAAAAGCCCTTCAGGGGGGCGTGGAGGTCGCTGAGAATACCACCAACGCCCTGGGGGCTTACAATCTGATTCTACCCCCAGGGGAATATGAACTCATGGCATCGGCCAGTGGCCACACACAATCATCAGTCACCGTGGATGTAACCGAACCCATCCAGGTCGACTTTGAGCTTGCAGAGCTCAACTCATTCTATGGTATCATCACGGACCCTAGGGGGGTCCCACTTGAAGGTGTCATCGTTGAGGTCCGGGAATCCAATGGTATAACAGTGGCTGATGGGTACACCGGTCCCGATGGAAGGTACCTTGTAAATTATGGAAGGTACTTCCTTGACCATCCCGGCGCAACCAGCGCCCAGCTCACCCTCATGGCCTTCAGGGGTGATCTATTCACCGGTCAAGAAACCAGGATTGTGGTCCCGGGTGAATCCCACAGGGTGGACCTTGAACTTGAACACCTCACATCCATTGCAGGTACTGTAAGGGGAGCCGGAACATCCCCGGGCAGTGTGCCGGTCACCCTTATCCTTGATGGTGGTGCCCTGAACGGATACACCGATGCCTATGGAAACTTCCACTTTGAACTTGCAGGGGACGATGCCCTCCTTGTGAGGGGGATCCGGGTGGAAGCCTACGGGTATGAGCCCTACATTCAGGATCTGAGTGTTGGGGTTGGGGATTCCATTATACTCAACATCATACTCACTGAGAGGTCATCCCTTACGGTCAATGTTACTAACTCATCAGGATACCCTGTTGAGCACGCCCTCGTCTCAGTACCTGGAAGGATCGGTTATACCGGGGAGGACGGTCTGGTGAAATTCGCGGTTGAGGATGGTGAGATAACCGTAACTGTTTCACATCCCCTCTACGCCCCAGAAAGCAGAACAATTCAGGTTGATGAGGGTGAAAACACCCTCAGCATTGAACTTGTCAGAATGGGTCTACCTGTGGAGGTTTGGGGCAGAGTGCTTGATGCGGCTACACTGGAGCCACTTGAGGGGGTTGAGGTTGTGGTCAGCGGGCCTTCAGTGTACCTAAACACCTACACCGACGTTGATGGTAACTACCTCTTCACAGCCTCCAGCCCCGGGTTGATATCAGGGATCCAGGTGAAACTCACAGCACGAAGGTGGATGTACCGCCTCCACCAGGAAACCCTGAGGATTCCTGAATCAGGCTTTGAGAGGCTCATACACCTTGAACATGAAACCGTGCTATCAGGGACTGTGAGAAACCCTGATGGTGGAGTGGTTTATGCGGCTGTAAACCTCAGCTACCCACATAATGGTGAAATCATCCAGTTAACATCTCATGTTGATGAGGACGGATACTACCTCTTCTATGGTGTGGAGTCATCAGACACCGGTAACTATGACCTCCACGCCGAACACCCCCTCTACAGACCCTATCATGCGCTGATAACCCTTAACTCCTCTGAGGAGAATACCCATGATATCGTGATGGGGTACTATGATGGTTCAGTAACCTTCACGGTACTGAACTGGACAGGGGACCCAGTGCAGGGTGTGGGGGTTCAGCTCAGGGGGCCTGGTTATCTGTACGGGCTCAGCGGATCCGATGGTACTGTCCCCTTCACCCACCTCCCTGATGGCCAGTGGGTCTACAGCATTGACCATTATGGTTACGTCCCGGTCACCGGAAACATAACGTTGAGCGGCGGGAGCCAGGAATCTGTGACTGTGAGGCTCATAAGGAAGGGCCTTCCTGTGACACTCCAGGGGCATGTATATGACACCGGGGGACACCCCCTGCGGGGTGTGAGATTAGTATTCTGGCCCGACCCAAATCCTGGATACACATCAATCTCAGGGACCACGGATTCCAGTGGATTCTACACCTTCAGCACCCAGAGTTACCCCCAGCTTGTATCAGGTCTTGCAGGGACCCTTGAAACATACCTTTCACACTACAGGGATGCTGTAATCCCCATGCTGATAGGTGAGGGCACCATAACCCTGGACATATACCTTGAACGCTGGCAGTCAAATATAACCGTGAATGTCACCGACATATACGGCAACCCGGTATCCGGTGCTTACCTTTACCTCTGGGGTCCGGACCGGTACAATGGCGTCACAGGTCCTGATGGACTCGCTGTGTTTGAGAGCTCCCCGCCATCAGAGGAGTGGGATATTGCAGTTTATCATGATAATTATTATGCATGGGACGGGTACTGGTACACCCTTGAGGAAAACCAGAACCTCACAGTCAATGCAATACTTGTCCCAAGAACCATACCCTGCAGGATAGGTGGAACCGTCGTTGATGATGTGGGTGTTCCAATCTACAATGTTAACGTGGACCTCTACTACATAAATGCACTGAAACCTGAGAGGTGGGGTAATACACCAAACACTAAAACAGATGCACGGGGCAGATTCTCATGCTCGCTCTATGACACCACCGCCAACATCATGAGACTTGTGTTCTCGAAGGATGGTTACAGGAACCTCACTGTGGATATAATGCCCTGGGAACTCCCCGTGAACCGCACATTCACCCTCCAACTTGATGTGGTGGAAACAGGGAGGGTTCAGGGTTATGTGAGGAACTTCATGGGCGGGCCGCTTTCAGGAGTGACCGTCACGGCATCAAGGGTGGGTTACCCCAGCATCTCAAACATTACAGATTCCAGCGGCTTCTACAGCTTCGATCTTCCAGCCGGGAACTACCTCTTCACAGCCTCCAGCCCCAGCCATATAACTGTGAGTAAGGCCACAACGGTTGCGCCCAACCTTATAATCCCTGTGGATTTTGAATTGCACCTTAGAAACTCTGTTTATGGTCGGGTGCTGCATGAGAACTTTAACAGTGCCCCTTCACCTGTAGATGGGGCGCTGGTGGAACTTGTAAGGGATGGTGCATCAGTGGCATCCACCCTTACTGACTCTGAGGGGAGATATGAGATAGCCGCCCCCATATCAGGATCATATAACCTTACAGTCGCGCTACACCCATATGAGTCTATATCAGAAACAGTTAACCTCCAGGAAACATCTGCTCTCTTGAGGGAGATTGTACTGCGTCCTGGTCCGTACTCAGGCTTCCATGGTACGGTAACAGATGCTGTAACCGGCCTTCCCCTGGGGGGTGTCACCGTTACCCTCAGACGTTACATCGGTGAATTTGTTGACCTTGAAATTGAGGTGATCACAGGTTCGGATGGATCATACAGTTTCCAGTCACTGTACCCATGGAGAGACTACACCCTGGACTTTGAAAAGCCTGGATATGTCCCTGTGAGGGACCTCTGGTTCTTCCCGGATACTGGTGAGGATGTTGAACACAACCAGCCGCTTCAGCCTCTCATCTCAACGTTGGTTGAGGGCCAGATACTCTGCTGGGCCGGGCCACTTCAGGGTGAGGTGGTCCTTGATGGTGCCATCAGTATGATAACAGGCCCTGATGGCAGATTCGAGTTCACTGATCTCATACCCGGCTACCATGTACTTACAGCCTATGTAGGTGGCTGGGCAGAGTCCGTCTACTTCTTACTTGGAAATGGGGAGCACCTCCACCAGGATGTTGTCTTCAGGACCTTTGTGATTGACAGGTACCCCTCACCGGGGGAGGTCCTCAGGGAGCTTCAGAGTGTTGGTGTGAGGCTCTTTGGTGGAAGGGAGGGTGCTGTGGCCACATTGAACCTGTATCCTGGAACAGCCGCCACAGGGACACCGCTCCCAGGGGTGCTCTCATGGACTGGGGACTGGCTCATATTCACGCCCTCCTCAATGCCCCCCAGGGGTCCCTGCACAGCCCGGGTTGAGGTGCCGGGTGAGGTGACAGCTACCTGGACATTCCAGTACCTGCCACCAACGAGTAATCCGCCAGTTATCACATCTTTTAGCCCCCAGGATGGCTCATTCCTCAGGAAACCCTCAACAGTACCTGTTACAGTGGCTGTGAGAAACGACCCTGGAAATGGATTATCATTGGCTGACTCAGGGATCCTCCTGGATAACGTGCCGGTTGAAGCCCAGATAACAGGGGATAACCTCACAGGAATCTGGACAATGTCAGCGACGCTTTCAGGCCTCTCAGCCGGATGGCACACGCTAACCGCAATTGCAATTGATCCCCAGGGCCTCGGCGCATCACTGAACTGGAGGATATTTGTATCACATAGTTCAGGTCCCATCATAAGCAATCTGCGGGTCACCCCTGCATTTTCACCTGGAAGGGGAAGCATGCATATAACCGCAGATTTAAGCGAACCCGTAAGGTCAGTCTCTCTGCTCTTTGAGATACCCTCCAACAGTGTTGAACTTGGAGGATTTGAGGATAGAATAGATGGGTACTGGAGCGGATGGCTGAGGGACTGGCAGAGGTCATTCATCCCACCGGATGGGGAGATACACTTCACCATCATGGCCGTGGGAATGGACGGGGCATTCTCAAACACACTGGGTGGTTCAACAATCATCGATACAACAGGACCTGAAATTATATTAACAGATCCAGATGTGCTTAAATCAAGAAATACCACCATAAATGGTCTCCTGAATGACCTCACAGGGATCTTCAGTTTCAATGCAACATCAAAAACCTGCACCGTGACACCTGGCTTCACGGCAACCACATTCAAAGTGGAAATTTCAGCCCCCTCTGACGGCTACCATGAGATAGTGATGAACGCCACGGATATCCTTGGAAACTTCCGCAGAGTGGTCTACAGGGTCCTTATAGACACCTCAAATCCCCTTGTCCAGTTCACAGCTCCAGGAGAGAATAGCACCGTGAGACCAGGCACTCTACTGAGCTTCAGGGTATCAGATGGACCCTCAGGACTCTGGAGGGGCTACCTCATGTACTCCTCCACCAGGAGACCTGATCCTGTCCCGCAGGACATCAGGGTTCTCCTTGACGGCAATGACATAACAGGCAGGCTGGAGTACGGCAGGAGGACATATTCTGATCCTGTAAGTTCAAGCACCTATGGATACTGCTACACGGCATCCCTTGAATCCATTGAGGTAACATACAATCCCAGATTATATGGATTCCTCAACGAT
Organism: Methanothermobacter sp. K4; assembly: GCF_022014235.1. Classification (NCBI taxonomy): domain Archaea; kingdom Methanobacteriati; phylum Methanobacteriota; class Methanobacteria; order Methanobacteriales; family Methanobacteriaceae; genus Methanothermobacter; species Methanothermobacter sp. K4. The sequence continues at coordinate 115,019 of NZ_JAKLTD010000002.1, read as the reverse complement.
GGCCAGCACACACTCCAGGTCACGGTAAAGGACCGGGCGGGTAATGAGGAAACCTCTGAACTGCACTTCTCAAGCTTTACAGGAAACCCTGAAATCATAGAAAAGAGTATTGATATGATCTCAGAGGAGAATGAAACACTGATCCTCATATTTGATGTGCAGGAGAACTCAGATGGTGGATTCGATAAATTCATGCTTAATGTGGATGGCTCCACGGTAGCGGCACAGCCCCTCATAACCCCTGGCCTCCTTCCCTACATGTGTAATGTGAGATATGAGGTTACAGGAAACTTTGCAGAGGGCCCACATACAGTGAGCCTTACAGTTACCGATGGCAGGGGATTCTCAGGCACACTGGACACAGGATTCTATCACCTTGAAAGGACACCTGTAAGCCTGCAGAACTTCAATGCAAGATACATGTACATCCCTGACATCAGTGTATACTCAGGAAACCACACCCATGACCTTAAAACCAACAGTTCATACTACTTCAAACATGGCAGCAGCGCCCTTCACGGTTACTGTTCCATGGATGGGCCCAGCAGGGATCTCCTCAGGAGATACTCAGAAAGATCAAGCAACATGATCCTCCCGATGGGGGGGCAGCTGGCGTTCACCATAGCAGAGACCCCCTATATGAATGCAGCTGATGCAGAATTCCTCTCACTATGGATGACAGATATAGAGGTCATCAACAATGTGTACTGGGGATGGGGTGGAGGCATACTGGTCTACTTCGATGATGGACGCGGATACAACCTCCTGGTGAATAACACCACCGGTATCCCTGGTTTTGACCTCCTAAGCACACTGAACCCCCCTGCAATACTCTACGTCAGGCATGAAGCCCCATGGGTGAACTGGGCCGGTGTTGTGGATAACAGCGTCGCATCCAGAAGGGGGGCTGATGGAAGGATATGGAAGAACTACATCTTGAAGATACCTGAGGGCCTTAACACAGCCAACCTGAGGTTAATATTTGTATGGGAGACCGTAAACTGGTTCCAGGACAGGGTGGGCATGACCGTCTCTGTCTCATCAAAGATAGACCATGTTGAATTCGTTAAGTCCATAGTGGACCGCGTCTACCCTGACTTTGGTGAGGAGGACGTTAAACTCAAACCAACAATATGGGCCCAGTTCAAGGTTCCCCTTGATACTGCAAGGTTCAGTTCAGAGGTATTCCACCTCAGGAACTCTGCGGGTGGAATCATAAACGGAACAGCCAGCTACGATCAAACACTGCAGAGGGCCTACTTCACACCCTTCAGTGAACTTGGAGGCCTCAAAACCTTTACGGGATACGTTAGCCAGGATATAAGGACGATTTATGGTGTTGTACTCCCAAAGATCGGACCATACACATGGAAATTCACAACAGCCCGTGGACATCCATCTCTATGGCAGACTATCATGTATAATGGAGAGGAATACTGCATATACCTTGTTTGGGGACCAGACTACGCTGGAGGAAAACCAGGCTACCTTTACTCAGGAAATGAACTTGTATCAACCTATGGAACACTCCTTGAGATACAGGTTCTCAAAAGGGTTGGAAGCAACTACTATGAGATAGGGGACATGGACCTCAAACGCATGATATTCCAGGCAGCCCAGAGAAAGGCCTTCTACACTACCTTCAATGTCACATCCCCTGAACTCATATCCCAGTCAACCAGGGACTGGATTGAGGACCGTGCAGGAAGCTGGAGCGCCTGGGCACTCTGGGGACTCGCATGGCTGGTCTCAGACCCGGCCCCGATACCTGACGATGATGAGGTTATAAAGGACATGATAGCCCTCATACTGGGTGATGGCTCAACACCAGCCACACTTACAGGGGTTGAACAGGCACTATCCTGGTTCTCAACGGGACTCACAGGTGCAAGTAAAATAAACGATGCTGTGGAAAAACTGAGGGAGATGAAGGCCAAGAAGGCAGGTAACAAGTTTGAGGAGAGTGTCGTGGGTGATGTCCTTGAGATAGCAGAATTTGTTAAGGGAGAACTTGACTTCCAGCGGGAGCTCTGGGAGTACGTCTTCAAGTGCATGTGGCAGCTGAGGGTTGCAGAGAACTACCGGCCACAGTTAACAGCCATCCTCCCGTATACCTCTGGAGGTACACAGGAGGCCATCAGTGAATTCCTATCAGCAAGTATAAACACGGTGAAAAGGGATGTAGCCATAAAGGTGGCTGAGCACATCGGTAAAACCACTGTCAGCCTCATTAAAGACGCTATTATTGAGACCGTCAGCAAAAACCCCTACGGTAAGATTGTGGTGACGACACTGAAGGTCTTCTTCAAGATAGCAAGCTTCACAAGGTGGGATGATGTCCATGCATCATCAAATGTTGCAGTAGCATACTCCGACGCAGAGTACAGCTTCCACAATGCCCGGGAGGCACTGGTCAGTACCTTCAAGCTCGTATCACAGGACAGAATTACAGTTAATGACGTCACCTACCCACCGGTTGCTGGAAGGCTCTGGTACGGTGCAGGGGGATACTTCTATGATACCATGCTCAAGATAGCCAGGATCATGAGGAACTGGCCAACATCCGATAGGAGTTCATGGGACGCTGTAATACCTGTATATGAGAGATACGCCTCAGAGTACCTTAAAAGGAGTGGCAGCTTCATACCCGAGGTGCTATCATCAAACACCGATATAATGAGTCTCCTCACCCTCATAAAGGGGGGCACGCAGGGTAAACCCTCAAGGATATACCTGGCAGCCTATTCACCGGTGGCACTTCTTGTAACAGCGCCTGATGGTCGCAGGATAGGATATGATCCTACACGTCCTGAGGGTCAGAGGATAGTCAACGACTTCGGTGCCGGTGCATTCTACAACAGCCCGTACAGTGAACCGCAGGTTATGGTCATACCCGCGGGTATAGGGGAGCTCAGGATACAGGCCTTCGGGGTTGACACGGACAGTTACAGGATAACCGTTGAGGTCCTCGATGAGGATGGAAACCCCATTTCAGGTTCAGAGTGGACCGGTAACATCACCCCTGGTGTATATAAATTCTTCAGCATCCTCATAGACCAGTACGGTTCAACCTTTAAATATGATAGCAGGGCACCGGTTATCAGGGTTACAGGTGTATCAGGTGGTGGAAGGTACACAGGTACGGTTAAACCCCTCATATCAGTGGCTGATGACAACCTTGAGGGGTGGTTCGCAACACTTAACGGCAAACTCTACAGCGGTGGACCGGTGAGTTCACCCGGTGTTTACACACTGGTTGTGAGGGCCACCGATGGAGTGAACGTGGTCTACAGTACAGTGATCTTCATGATACAGGGAGTTTCACCGGTGAAGCCACCCGGGGAGGGTGAACAAGGCGGTGCCAGGGAGACTGCAGCGGTAACAGAGGCGTACACTGTTTCAGGTGCTGTGAGTGAGGTACCCTCCAGGGCTGTGGTGCCACCCGCTGAAATGGTTAACGTGACACCCACAGGTGTGATGGGAGGATATGATTACACATGGCTTGCGGTGTCTCTCCTGGTATCAGTGCTCATAATTGGGGTGTACGGGGCCCTTAGAAGGAGGAATACCTGAAAATATGATTATGGTCATCCATAAAAGTTTCATATTTCAATCTTACTTGAGGTCCTCAGTAAAAAACATCTTTTTGCCCACTTTCTTTTAATGACTGAGGAATCATCTAACTAAACTTCGATTTAGAAGAGATTCTTATTTCCTCTACTAAGCTGTCAAGGTCCACGATCTTTCCGTAGTCGCTCTTGGCAGGGTCAACGCCGTCCTCACCGAATCTTGTCTGTATTATAAATCCCCTGTTGTCAACGACCTTTCCGTCCTCGTTGACTCTGAGGTCCTGGAGGGCGTTTACAAGACGCCTCTGCATGTAACCACTATGGGAAGAGCGGATTTCTTTATTAACAAGGCCTTCCCTTCCACCTATAGCGTGGAAGAAGAATTCTATGGGGTCGAGGCCTTTCATGTAGCTTGAGTGTATGAATCCACGGGACTTTGCACTGATTTCTCCCTTCCTAAAGTGTGGAAGTGTTCTCTTATTGTATCCTCTGCTTATTCGGCCACCCCTCACTGACTGCTGCCCCAGAAAGGCTGATATCTGTGTGAGGTTGATCATGGAGCACTTAATACCGGTTCTGGTCATTATGAATGCATGATTCCAGTCCATTGCCAGGCAGTTTTCCACTATTTTTTCGGAGGTTTCCCTTGCATTCCAAAGGATGTCCATTATCTCTATCTCCAAGGTCGCCTCAGGGCTTTTATCAGGCAGAAGTTCAAGCGTTCCGTTTTCATATGCATCAACGATCTGGTCAATTCTTGACTCTGCTATTCTGAGCTCTTCAGTTATCATATCTTCAGCATTCTCTGCAATCTCAAAATCCCTGATGCTTACTGTGAATCCTGTTTTCATCAGGAATGTTAGTGCCACCCTCATTGAGGATTCCAAAAATTCTCCTGCCTTTTTTGCACCGTATTCTCTTATTATCTTATTAAGCAATTTACCTGAAAATGCACCGCAAGCGTCTTTATCAATTACTCCAGCCTTAAGCTCTCCATTTCTTATTATAACATAAGCATCATATTCACATTCCTCTTCAAGACATTCCTTGCATTTTTTGCATGAGTCTACCTTGAAGGTCATGTTAAGGTCATTGGGAAGTATAAGGCTGAATATTTCTTTCCCAGTCCATTTCCTACCCTCTCTGGATGGTAATGGTATTCCAGCCCTTTTTAGTAGCTGGAGTGCATCCTCTTCATCAAATTCCGCATTTTTTGTCAGCAGATATAAACCTGAAGTATGATCATTTATAGAACCTATGATAGGGCCGCCAAACCTTGGTGACAGAAAATGCTCCTGGACGATCATGAGTGTCCTGGCATCTCCTATTGATTCTTGAGTTTGGAGTACATGCATGTTCATCTCGTCCCCGTCGAAGTCTGCGTTGTATGGGGGGCAGACGCACGGGTTCAGACGGAAGGTCTTGTAGGGGAGGACGCGGACCTCATGAGCCATCATGGACATCCTGTGGAGTGATGGCTGACGGTTGAACAGGACTATGTCACCATCCTTGAGGTGCCTTTCAACAATGTAACCTGGTTTCAGGTTCCCAGTAATAATTTTTCTGTTCTTGGTGGAGATCCTTATCTTGCGGCCGTCTGGCCTTATGACGTAGTTGGCTCCTGGGTGTACGTCGGGCCCATTTTCTATGTACTCCCTTATGCGGTCTATGTTCCATTCTGTAACGTAGACTGGTACTGTGACCTCTCTGGCTATGATCTCAGGGACTCCCACCTCGTTTATGCTTATGTTGGGGTCCGGTGAGATGACGGTACGGGCAGAGAAGTTAACCCTCTTACCTGAGAGGTTGCTCCTGAACCGCCCCTCCTTACCCTTGAGCCTCTGGGCAAGTGTCTTAAGGGGTCTGCCGGAGCGGTGTGGTGCAGGTGGGACACCGGAGGCCTCGTTGTCGAAGTAGGTTGTCACGTGGTACTGTAGGAGTTCCCAGAGGTCCTCTAAGATCAGTTGGGGGGCCCCTGCCTCCATGTTCTCCTTGAGGCGCTGGTTTATCCTGAGGATGTCCACGAGTTTGTGGGTCAGGTCGTCCTCTGATCTTTCACCGGTTTCAAGTGTTATTGATGGCCTCACAGTTACAGGTGGAACAGGGAGGACTGTGAGGACCATCCATTCAGGCCTTGCAACCTCAGGGTTGACTCCAAGGATGAGGGCGTCGTCGTCGGTTATCCTCTCAAGCCTTTCCCTAACCTCGCTGGGTGTTAACTTGTAGTCACCCTCAACGATGGAGACTGGTTTATCGAGTTTTATATCGCCTTGTTCCTCTTCACAATGGGGGCACTCCTCACGTCTGGCCTCTGCGTATATCTCCTTTATTATGGGTGTGAGGCTCTCCTCCTTCTCCATCGCCTCGAGTATTCGCTGTCTGTACTCTTCAATCTCCACCTCTGTGAGCAGGACCCTGCCGCATTTCCAGCAGATTGACCTGAGGATCTTGTGTATTGTATCCGCGAATCCCACGTGTATAACGGGTCTTGCCAGGTTTATGCTTCCAAAGTGTCCGGGGCACTCACCACCCTTGGCCCCGCATGTCCTGCACCTGAGGCTGGGGTCTATGACACCAAGCCTCGGGTCCATGAGTCCGTTCTCGATGGGGTACCCGTCCTCATCATAGGTGTCCGGTGTCACCACCTGGGTAACGGACATCTTCCTTATATCCTCAGGGGACATGAGACCAAAATTTATCCGGGAAATTTTCTTTAATGCCATATTACCCCTAGTTAATTACTGATGTTTATTTCACATTAAACATGTAACTGAAGGTCTAGGATAATGATTTATCTAAAATTATAAATCAAATAGTGACATTTAAGTTTTTATATTTGATATCCATTCAAAAACTTTAAAAGGTCTGAATTTGATTTGACTTGTAATTTTTTGGTAAAACTAATAAAAACAGTCATGATATAGATAAATGTGGTGTTATCATGAATCACATTGAACTGGGGGAGAAACTGAAGGAACTCTTAAAACTTGAATATGAACCTGTGGCCATAAAATGGTCCGTCAGGGAGCCAGCAGACATTGAAAGGGAGAAGGGTAAATCAAGGTTCTGTGAAAAACTCGTGAAGGCCATGAATGGGGAGGTCTTCTATGCGACCAGGGATGAGGAGGAGTGCATGGGGGGTGCTAGGTACACTGGTCTGAGGGATCCATCGGAGTTTCCTGCTAACATGCGAAGCGGCGCTTTCCTTGTGCCCATGGGGGTCTACAGGAACATACAGGCTGTGCAGCGCTCATGGAGGGGTAACCTGAACATTGAACCTGGGGTCTTCAGCTCCATTATCTTCGCCCCCCTTAAACTTGCTGAATATGAGCCAGACGTCATATTCATCCTCTGCAATGCCAGGCAGGCAATGGAGGTCCTCCATGCCAACGCCTATGACTCAGGTTCACATGGCCTCGGGGCCGACTCAGGACCCATATGCAGTTCAATGGCAGCACTCCCATACCTCACAGGGAAGGTGACCTATGGGTTCGGTGATGTGGGCTCAAGGAGGTGCATGGGCCTTGGGGATGATGATGTCATGGTGAGCATCCCTGGAGGTGACCTGCAGCGCATCGTCTCGAACCTTGAGGAGATGAGGACCAAAAAGCTATTCAGGGGTGATGATGAAACATAAATTACTACTCAAGGGCTGAGGTGAATGTTCAGGATTCTTCTCGTGAAGGATGGAGATGGTGCCCCTGACTTAGAGGAAAAACTGAGGAGCAAGGGTTTCAGGGTGGATGTGGCCAAAAGTCTTAAAGATGCCAGGAAAACTGAGCCCGACCTGGTCCTCATATATACAACCCCCCAGAGGGTGGGTGATTGGGGTCCTGGAAACATGGGGATCCCCCTAATGTACCTCATAGACTTTGAAGAGGAAGGGAATCTTGTGTTAACCTGTCCATATGGCTGCATTGAGAAGCCTGTGGATGATGATGACCTTAAAAGCTGCATTGATTTTGTCCTGAAGAGGATCATCCTTGAGGAGGAGCGCTACAGGAAACTCTTCGAGTACATCGATAGCTGTGTGGCTGTCTATGAGGCGGTGGATGATGGTGGGGATTTCGTAATCAGGGATTTCAACCGTGCAGCTGAACGTGTTGAGGGTGTGAAGAGGGAGGATATACTGGGAAGGAGGGTGACTGATGTCTTTCCGGGAGTGGATGATTTCGGGCTTCTTGAGGTTCTAAGGAGAGTATACAGGACCGGGAGGGCAGAACACTTCCCCCTCGGCTTTTACACTGATGAAAGGATAAGTGGCTGGAGGGAGAACTTTGTATACCGTCTGCCATCAGGTGAGGTGGTGGCGGTTTACAGGGACCTGACAGAACGTAAGAAGCTTGAGGATGAGCTTAAGGAGAAGGAGCGTTTATACAGGAGCATATTCGAGAATACGGGTTCTGCGACAACCATAGTTGATGAGGACACCACCATATTGATGGTTAACAGGGAATTTGAGAGGCTCAGCGGCTACTCCAGGGAGGAAATAGAGGGTAAGAAGAGCTGGAGGGAATTTTTAGCTGATGAGGATCTCAAAAGAATGGAAGGCTATCACAATCTCTGGATGAAGGACCCTGAACTTGTACCGAGAAGTTATAATTTCAGGTTCCGTGACCGCCATGGTAATGTAAGGTACATAAGGATGACTGCGGATCCTATCCCCGGAACCACCATGATTGTGGCTTCACTCGTTGATGTCACGGATATCCGGGAGGCTGAAGAGGAGATCCTCAGGTCCCTCAGGGAGAAGGAGGTGCTTCTGCGGGAGATACACCACCGGGTCAAGAACAACCTTCAGATAATATCAAGCCTCCTGAACCTTCAGCTTTCAAGGTTAGGGGATGAAGAAATCAGGAAAATGGTCAGGGAGAGTCAGGGGCGGATAAAGGCCATGGCCATGATACATGAACACCTTTACCGGTCAGAGTCAATGGAGAGGGTCAATTTCAGGGAATACGTGGAGAAACTGGTTGGGGACATAATCATATCCCATGGGGGAAGTGTCAGGAAAAACCTTGAGATTGAGGACATGGAACTTGACCTGGACACTGCCATACCACTCGGGCTCATAATAAATGAACTTGTAACCAACAGCATCAAGTATGCATTCCCTGATGGACGGGGCACCATAACCATAGGAATGAGGAAGGCCGACGGTTCAATAGAACTGGTGGTGGCAGATGATGGGGTGGGTCTGCCGGAGGATACTGACCCCTCAAGTACCGATACACTTGGACTTAAACTTGTGAGTCTCCTCACCAAACAGCTGAACGGTAAGATGACACTGGATGTGGATGGTGGCACGAAGTTCAGTATTGTTTTCAGGAACGTGGATAAATAGGCTTAACCATACGTTCGTAATAGTGACGTTTAACGAAGATAAATTGTGATGATGAAATCCCCTTGAACTCCAGATCCATCTTAATGTGCTATGTGATGAAAACAAAATGCCCCTCAAAACCCCCAGATTCATCGCCACATATACCTCAGACGATACACATACCTGCATTTCGCACTGAATCTGTACCCACCTGAAACATTATTAAATGAAATATGACATAATATGAAGCGTCATGAGAGAACTCCAGAAAAAGCTTGGAAATTATTTTAAGGATAAGGATGAGGTCAGGCTGGCATACCTCTTTGGTTCGGTTGCAGATGAGAAAGAGGGGCCCCTCAGTGACATAGACATAGGGGTGCTGCTTGACGATAAACTTGACAGGACAGCAAGGGCGAGACTGAAACTCAGGATGATATCAGAACTCACATCCATTCTAGGCTCCGACAGGATAGACCTTGTGATAATGAACGACGCATCACCCCAACTGAACTACGAGATAATAAAGGCACGAAAACCACTCACTGAAAACCCTGCACTGAAGGTGGACTTCGAGCAGAGGATACTCTCAGATTACCTTGACAGGAGATACTACGACAGGAGATGGCTCAGGAATTACCTGAAAAGGAGAAGATTGAAAAATGAATGAAACTGAGAGAATAATTGAGCGGATAAAAACCATGACATCCTATGTTGATTTCCTCCAGGAGCACAGGGTATCAGAGAGGGAACTCCTGGATGATTATATCCTGCGATCCGCCATAGAAAGAAATCTCCAGCTTGCAATCGAATCAGCCCTTGATATTGGAGAGATGGTGATCTCAATGGAGGACCTTGAGAAGCCAGAAACCTACAGGGACGTTATAGAAATCCTTGAAAAACATGACATACTCCCCTCTGATTTTGCAGAAAGGTTCTCTGAAGCTGCGGGTCTTAGAGACATCCTCGTCCACATGTACACAGATGTTGACCCGTCAATCATAGCCGAGGTCCTCAATAAAAGACTTCATGACTTTGAATTCTATTCCGAATCCATTTTAAGGTTCCTTAAGGATAAATACTCCGATGAATTCAGATAATGGGCAAAAATGAACTGGTTTTAATTGATTCCACCTCACAGCTTGTTAGATGATCACATCAATCTTGAAGGGTATTGATTGCCACACTGTTTATCATGCACTGACAGTATTGTCATAAGCACACAAAACAGCACACATGGAAAAGAATATAATCACCTCCCCCCTATAACTAGGAAAGGGAAATCTCTTTCAAGTGATATCATGGCCTATCTCATATGCGAGAAATGTAACCACTACTGGCAGATCAAGAGGGAGGAGGAATTCTGGGCATTCCACATATGTGAAGAGTGCGGTTTACCACTCCTCTACGTTAAAGACTTCAATGAATACCGTAAAATCACCAAAAATGTCCCTGAATCCAGCGTTAACTCCCAAACCTACAGGAAGTCCGATAACTACTGGAGGTTCTGGAGGGGCGGGCGCCTGATCTTCACTGCGGGGGCACTGATGACCGCTGCGGGAATATTACTTACAGTCACAAGCATGGCATGGGGCATCACAATCGTACTTCTGGGAATCATCCTCATGGTCCTCTCGGTACCACTGACCAGGGCCAGGGAAGGGAGGGGTATAGACTGGAGAAAGGGACATGAGGGTGAACTCATAATAACGAACTGCCTCAGACGCCTCCCTGAAGGTTACCACATCCTGAACGACATCCAGCTCCCGGGGGCATACGGGAACATGGACCACGTGGTTGTGGGGCCAACCGGGGTCTACATGATAGAGACAAAGTCCTATTCAGGGAACTACATCGTGAAGGGTGACCGGTGGTTCCTTAACGATGAACTCAGAAAGGAGGAGGTCCAGTCACCGTCCATCCAGGCAAAGGGGAATGCCGCAGCCCTCAAGGAATTCCTTGAATCCAGGGATATCTATGTCTCATGGGTTAATGCGGTGGTTGCATTCCTCAGCGAATCCTGCACCATCATGGAGGAGGATGAGCACTGCAGGATCCTGAAGCCCTGCCAGGTCCCGGAGCATATAATGGGGAGTCGCCTCATGCTGGGTGAGAGCAAGGTGAAAAGAATAGTGGATGCCCTGAGAAAACATGCCTCAGAGGTCTGGTAGGTACATTTATGAGGGTAATTAGAATTCGCATCAATTCTCCACCAATGCAGGTCTGTTAAGGTACATTTATAAGGTGGCTGGTTATAAATATCTTCTTCAATTCATTATCATGGAGGATTCAAATGGGTTACTATGACAGACTCAGGGGGTTCCTGGCAATATTCCTCAGGGGACTCTTCATGGGAAGCGCAGATGTGATGCCCGGTGTTTCGGGCGGGACAATCGCACTCATAACAGGTATCTACGAGAGGCTAGTTCATGCGATAAGTAAGATAAGGTTCGGATTCATAAAGCCCCTCCTCATGGGAGACCTTGATGGTGCCCGGAAGTCCCTGAGGGACGAGGTTGACTTTGAACTCTTCGTACCCCTCCTTGCAGGTATAGCCTGTGCGATTCTCACACTATCAAAGGTTATACTCTTCTTCATAACCACCTACGTGGCATTCACCTACGCATTCTTCTCAGGCCTCATACTCGCCTCTGCATATGTGGTCTACCAGAAGATAGATGGTTTTTCACTCAAAAACCTGGCATCAGGTGCTCTTGGCCTCATATTCGCCTACCTCTTCGTGGGCCTCAACCCGATACAGGCAAATCACACACTCCCTGTTGTCTTCATATCCGGGTTCGTGGCCATATGTGCAATGATACTCCCGGGTATCTCAGGCGCATTTCTCCTTCTCCTGCTGAACCAGTATGAGTACATGCTGGGGGTCCTGAACCGTCTGGCCATCGTTGAGATATTCACATTCCTTGCAGGGGCGGCTATTGGTATAATGAGCTTCTCAAGGGTTCTGGATTATCTGCTGAGGAACCATGAGGCAGTTACCATGTCCTTTCTTGTGGGCCTCATGATAGGAACACTGAGGCTCCCCTACAACAAGATAGCCATGGTGGATACCACATCCATCATAATATCCCTGGTGATTGGTATAATCGGATTTGCCCTTGTCATGATACTTGAGAGCAGATTCGACTACATAGACTACTGAAATTTAATTTTTCTTTTATCCTGATCAAGGAATAGCAAAATTTATTTCCTTTTACTGGAATGTTTAAACTGGACGGAGTTATGGTGCAGATTGAGCATACTATTTTTAACATGATTAAACATATATAGATCACATGCAGATCCTGAGGGGTGTGGGTGCCGGTGCCGGAAGGCGAAGCGGCAGGGTGCGTATAATAAGGAACCTTGAGGATGCGTGCAGCCTTGAATGGGGAGAGGTGGCTGTCTTCAAAAAGATAGCCAGGGATATGCTGCCTGAAATCAAAAGGGCCGCCGCTGTTATAGCAGATTACGGTGGACTCACGAGCCACGCCGCAATAACACTCAGGGAACTTGGAATACCCTGCGTACTTGGAACAGAGGCAGCCACAAGAGTTCTCAGGGAGGGCATGGTAGTCACGGTGGATGGTAAAACCGGGAACATCTACAGGGGCGTCATGGACTGGGCGTCCAGGGATGATGTGATTGGCGTCCATGAGACAGCCACAAGGGTCATGGTGAACCTGAATTTCCCCTGGCTCGCAGCAAGGGTCGCTGACTTTGCGGATGGTGTTGGCTCTGTAAGGATAGAGAACATGGTCATAGAGACAGGAAAACACCCCTACCTGCTTTTGAAGGAAGGTAAACTCTCCAGGGTTCTTGAAAGGGGTCTTGAGGAGATACTTGAAGCATTCCACCCGAAACCTGTATGCTTCAGGACATTTGACATTCCGACAGATGAACTCACACACCTCCGCGGATCCATGGAACCCCATGAGAGGAACCCCTTCCTGGGTATGAGGGCTATAAAAAGGGATCTCAGGGATACTGAGGTTTTGAAAGCAGAATTTGAGGCATTGAGGAATCTCCTGGATTCTGGATACAGTAACCTTGAGCTGAAGTTCCCCTTCATAAGGGACATCCCTGAATATGTCCAGGCAGTTGAAATCCTCGATGAATCAGGCATAAGACCCCACAGGGACCTCAGGGTGGGCGCGTCCATTGAAACACCATCCATTGCTCTACAGATAGATGAACTCCTTGATGAAGGCGTGGATTTTGTCTCACTCGGCCTCAGTGACCTCACCATGTGCAGCCTTGCAGCTGACAGGAGGAGCACCCGTGTTGCAGGTATCTTCAATCTATCACACCCTGCAGTCCTGGGAATGGTTGAGGAGGTGGTTGGTGCGTGCCATGAAAGGGGTGTGGAGGTCTATGCTGCTGGATACGCTGCAACAAATTATGTTCTGGTGAGGAAACTCGTTGAGATGGGTGTCGATGCTGTATCAACAAGCCCTGATAAGGTCCTCAGGATGAGGTCATTCATTGCAAAGGTGGAGGACTCACTGATACTGAGAGGCATGGGAAGAAACAGTTAAAGTGCTAATACTCAGCAAAAGCATGTGATTATGAGCCGCGATCAATAAGTGGGAAGGTTATCCTGAAGCAGGCCCCATCACGGTTTCCGTATTCTAGTTCGCCATCGATCTGCCTTACGAGGTTTGCCACAAGCTGCATTCCAAGGGATTTGAGTTCCTCTATGTTGAAGTCCGCTGGAAGGCCCCTGCCATTATCAGATATCTCAAGGAAACAGCTATCACCGGTTTTTCTGACTGATACACTTATTTTACCCCTATCCCCTGTGAATGCATGTTTCACTGAATTTGAGATTATCTCATTTGTTATGAGGCCAATGGGGATGCATCTTTCCATCTCCACCATTATATCATCGTATTCAAATTCGAGTTCTATGAATATTCTTTCGTTTGACTGGAGTGTGACCATCTCATCTGCAAGTGTTTTGAGGTATTCCCCAAGGTTTATGCTGGATATGGCCTTTGACTGGTATATCTTTTCATGGGCGACCGCCATCGTCCTCACCCGCAGCTGGCTCTCCCTGAGGATATCCAGGATTTCAGGGTTATCTGTGTAGGCTGACTGAAGTGAGAGGAGGCTTGCAACTATCTGTAGGTTGTTCTTGACACGGTGGTGTATCTCCCGCAGAAGCACCTCCTTTTCATAGAGGGACTCTATGATCTGCCTGTGCATCATTATCCTCTGAATTCCATCAGAGATCTCAGCTCCAAGTACCTCAAGGAATTCAGTTTTTTCCTGGATTTTATCTGCCTCTAAACCCAGTTTAAGGATTCCCTTAACCTCAGCATCGATTATTATGGGTATTTCAGCTGAATTTTCATCCAGTTGAGGTTCACGGGAATCAGGAAGGTCTTCAGGGGCATCCATTCCCCTCTCTATGCGCAGGTCGGGTTCAATGTAGGCTGCAGCTGACCTGAATTCTGGGCAGCGTATGATGGCATCAAGAACCCGTTCCATGAAGATACCCGGGGCATCTGTCTCTGCAGATTTAAGTATAATATTTATTAGCCTCAGATGATTCTGATGTTCCATCATTCTCTTCCTGTAGGCCAGCTGCCTCACTGCCAGGAGATAATACTGTGATAGGTGTTTAACCGCCCTCAGGTCTGATTTATGGAAATTCTCACCCATGAGGATGATCTCAGATTTCATGTCCCCGGATGATGCACTGAAACGTATGGTGTCCCCTGATGCTGAGATTCCATCATCTGAAATCGCCTCAATTTCCTCATTACTGAGCCCCCCTGATACAAGAAGTTCTCTTCTGTTTTTAAGCCTTATGGCGCCCTTCTCTGCACCTGTAACCTGGCATGCCGCATCAAGGATGTACTCTGTGAATTCCCCTATGCTCTCAGCGGAAACCGCATGGGGGTATATCTCACTTAGAACCATCCTGACCCTGAGTTCATCCCTCAGCTTGTGCTGGGACATTTTGAGTTTTGTTATGTCATTGAAGCTCAGCACCACCTCGTCTGAACCTGGAATATCACCCCTGTGGACTATCATCTGGAGAATCCTATCACCAGCTTTCATCCTGAGGAGTGCCCTGCATTTATCCTGGATTCCGTGGAGTTTCTCAAGGTCCTCCTCCTGGATGATATCGGCCATGTTGATTCCCTCTGATTTCCCGAAGATCTCTGTGAAAACCCTGTTTGTCCTCAGAATATTGAATTCCCTGTCTGTAACTGCGGTAGGTGTGGCCCTGTTTTCGAATATCGTCCTGTAACTTTCCCGTGATTTCTCAAGTTTCTTCTTGGTCTCAATGTAATCTGTAACATCCCGCAGTATCTCCACAGCACCCATGACCTCCTCATGTTCATCGTATATTGGGGATGCCTTGATCTGGAAGTGTCTTCCCATGTGCCCCACATAGACCTCGGCGTAGATTGAATTTCCATCCCTTCTGATGTTCCTGTACCTTTCAGGGAGATCCTCGGGTTTTAAAATGAATTCAAGAAGTCCCGGGGTTCTTTTACCGTAAAATGGAATTGCGTATGCCCTGTCACCCTCACCCATTATCTCGTCCTTCCTTACACCTGTGAGCTTTTCCATCTCCCTGTTCCAGGCTATAACCCTTCCATCGGTGTCAATTGCGAATGTGGGGTCTGGTATTGACTCAAGGAGGTCCCTGAATTTTCTGTGCTCAGTTCTAAGCTTTTTATGAGCCCTGTAGAGGGCTGTCATGTCCCTGACTATGCCCATCACAAGGTCCCCTGACCTGCTGAGGGTCACCCTTGTGGGGAAAACCTCACCTGTGATTTTCCTGTGGAGCCAGTCGAATTCACACCTTTCACCTGACATTACCCTTTCAATAATGGCCCGGGCCAATTCTGAGGACTTTCCATCATTCTGGTACTCAGGTGAGAGTTCCCAGGGGGTTTTACCCTTTATGTCGTCCGTCTCTCCCCTGAAGAGTTCCAGGGCGGTTCTGTTACATTCAATTATTTTCTCGCCCTTCACAAGGAATATGGCGTCCCCGGCATTCTCGAAGATTTCACGGTACCTTGATGAGATGGAATCAAGTTTACTTTCTGAGCTGATTCTCCTGAGGGTCTCTGATGTGCTTGAGGCAATTTCCCTAAGGAATTTCATCTCCGCATCATCAATTTTCCTCCTCGCTGAAACCACCAGGTAGAGTGGGTTTTTGCAGTTCTCCAGCTGGATGACCGCGGTTGATCCCTTCTTCCCGGTGTGGATGCCTTCTCTCAGAGTGACATCTGGCACTGGACCCTCACCTTCAGTAACACCGTCAGGTGTCCTGAATGATGCATGTGAGTATCCCCCATCAACCAGGAGTTTGCATATGCCTTCCATGAGTTCAGACGGATCGGTTGAAACCGCCGCCTTAAGGTTAATTCTGCTTAGAAGCTCCAGACATCTGTTTGTCTTTCTAAGACGCCTCTCAACCATCTTCTGCCCTGTCACATCACGGAACATGCAGAAGCCACCCCTGAACTGGGATGACTCAATTATGGGGTGACCTGAGAGGATCATCCATTTCGTGGTACCATCAGTTACCCTGAAGCGGATCTCATGCTCCCCTGATACGCCCTTACGGCAGGAATCAAAGATACGCTCCATTGTTTTCCTGTCCCCAGGGTGTATAAAATCAAATATACTTTTTCCTGTAATATCCCCGCGTCTGCATGATAAAAGGTCAGCCATCCTCTTATTGCAGTACTGTATGATTCCGTCTGAGCTGAATATACAGACTCCCTCACCTGTTGTATCCAGTATCTGCTGGTACCTTCTGTTGGCATGGGAGAGGAGCTTCTGCATCTTGTTCTTGTAGATGGCGAGTTCAAGGGCGTATGCAAGCTCCCTTGAATTGAAGGGTTTCAGGAGATAGGCGTCCGGCTCAACCTCGGATGCCCTCTCAAATGTCTTCCGGCTTGAATATGCTGTGAGGAACACCACTGGGACATCAAGAACCCTTTTTATGGCGCTTGCTGCCCTGACTCCATCAACCTCCGACTGGAGGACTATGTCCATGAGGATGATATCGGGTTTCATCCTGAGAGCGGTTTCAATGGCTTCCTCCCCGCTACTCACAGAAACCGCATCATAGCCCCATGCTTCAAGAAGCCTTACAAGTTCAAGTGCGGTTACTGCCTCATCCTCAACGACAAGGGCAGATGGCATGTATATATGTATTGCATTTCTTGGTATATTAAACCTTTTATGTTAAACAAAAATGAGAAGATACATTAATGAACTTCTGACTCCCCTCCAGATAATAATGAAGCTGTTTACGAAGCCGCTACTCAAGTTCATATTCAATGTTGAGAACCATCTCCCTTATCCTCTCAATCACATCATCCGATGCGTCCCAGTAGCCCCTCTCAGCCGTTTCAAGGAGTATCTCACCCATCCGGACCGCTGCAAAGGGGTTGTTCTCTGTGATCCTTCTCCTCATCTCATCGTCAAGTATCAGTGTTTCTGCAACATCATCATATACCCAGTTCTCCACGGCCCCGGTCGTGGCTGAGAAGCCCAGGAGGTGCTCCACCCGGTCCTTGATGTTCTTCGCCCCGTGATAATCATGGGCCAGCATTCCGTCAAGCCAGCGCGGGTTGAGGACCCTGCACCTTACAGCCCTACCTATGACATCTTCGAGGCCCTCAACGTAGAGCTCGTCCTCTGTTGAGTCCACAACCCTCACCCTGCATGAGCCCCCGAGGCTCCTGATGGATGATGTAAGGCCACCCATGAATTCATAGTAGTGGTCGAGGTCGGTCACCTCGTACTCCACGTTGTCCCTCTCCTGGGCCACCACCTCAACCCTCTGGAGGTTCCTTCTGAACTCATCCCCGGCCTCCCTGACACCGCCGGGGAGGTGGGCGTAACACATCTCCCCCATGTAGGTGGATGCAAGTTCATCCTCAGAGCCCCAGCTTCCGTCATCGATGAGTTCCGGTAGTGTGCTTGCATACTCTGATGGTGCCGGTCCAAATATCCTTGCGGGAACCTTAACCGGCCCATCCTCAAGGTTGTGCTTCAGGATGTGGTTGTCCTCAGGGTCCTCATCAATGTTTGCAACCGCCTTAAAAGCCCTGTTTAGCAGCTCGATCTGGCTTCCCAGGGTGTCCCTGAATATACCGCATATGTTAACAATTACATCCACCCTTGGCCTTCCAAGCTCCTCCAGGGGTATCACCTCTATGTTCTTTGCCCAGGGGCCATACTTCCTGTTTATGCGGACACCCAGAAGTTCAAGGATCATTGAGATGGTCTCACCGCCGGTCTTCAGGGTTTCAAATCCCCATAGAACAACTGCAACGGTTTCAGGGTACCTTCCATGCCTCTCAAGGTGGTCCCTGAGGAGCAGCTCTGCAGCCAGCCTCCCCCTGGCCTCTGCAGATGATGTGGGTATCTTCACTGGATCGAAGGCATACATGGCATACCCTGTGGGGTAGGTCTCAGGGTCCCTCACAGGGTCCCCGCCCCTCCCTGGTGGGACATAATTACCTGAGAGGGCCTCAAGAAGGGATTCTGTTTCCCCTGTGAAGTCGCACCTTTCTGATAAACCTCTGACCCATTCAACATAATCAGCAGGGAGATCCACATCCTTCCCAAGGAGTATATCCTTCAGTACCTTCAGTGCCCTCTCCTCAACTTTCCAACCTGCTGCGGTGTCCTTAACCTCACTGTAGTTAACCCCCATCCTCTCTGCGACCATTGAGTGTATGGATGGGTACTTCCTCTCAAACCTGAGGACCCCCATGAGGTAGGCTGCCAGATCATCAATGCTCCACTCTGTGTCAATGACATGAAGCCCCCTGGGGATGAGGCGCCTCTTCATCCTGAATATCTCTGATTCAATCTCGCCCATATCACCTTTGAGGTTGAGTCTGGATGCCTCCAGCTCTATCCTCTCCCTTAACTCCTCACCCCCCACCTCATGCCACTCCCCTATGAGTTCTTCAAGGTTCTGGTATTCCCCGTAAAGGTCAGAGGCCATGAATGGTGGTGATGCATGGGATATGGGGAGTGCATAGGATCTTCTCCTGGCTATGGTTGACTCCGAGGTGTTTCCAGCCCAGTAAAGGTATATGTTTGGCAGGTCCCCGATGAGGAGGTCGGGGTAGCATTTATCCCCGAGTGCCGTCTCCTTTCCAGGGAGAAATTCCAGTGTCCCGTGCATCCCGAAGTGCACCACGGCATCAGGTTCAAGGGACTGGAGGTAGAGGTAGAATGCCAGGTACTGGTGGTGTGGTGGCATGTTACGGCTGTGATATCCATTGGCGTCCATGAGTCCCCTTGACGGCTGTATGCAGAGGTAAACAGAGCCGAGTTCAACCACAGGGATCATTATGTCATCACCATCAACCATCACATCCCCTGGCGGTTCTCCCCATGTGGCACATATTTCACTCTTTAGCTCGTCGGGGAGTTCCCTGAACCATTCAATGTACTGGTCCGCTGGAAGCCTCACACCCCCACACTGGAGGTATGATGGGCTGTTTATGAGACCCTCAGCCATTATCATGTCCTTCAGGGCCTCTTCAGGGAGTCTGACGCTGTAACCATTCTCATGGAGTCTCTGGAGGAACCTCTCGAGGCTTTCAAGGACATCAAGGTACCCTGCGCTTCCAAGGTTCGCCTCTCCTGGAGGGTAGTCGTAGATGATAATGGCCAGCCTTTTATCATGGTTTTTTCTGCTTCTGAGCTTCAGCCAGTTTCTGATGCGTGCTGCAAATTTATCCATCCGCTCAGGTACAACCTCAACCACCCTCACCTCACCGAGGTCCGGGTCATCAAGGGTCCTCATACCTGCAGTGAAAACAGGCTCGAATCCCCCGTCCAGTTCAGGTAGTGTCACCCCCAGGACCACCTCCATTGGGTTCAGGCCGTTCAGGTCCCCCTCCCACTCATCAAGGTCTGTCTCGTAGCCCCTCAGACAGATGAGGTATGGTGCGTTTATCCTCCTGAGGAGTTCCCTGGTTGCTTCAGGGTCGCCTCCCAGGGGCCCCCCGTTGAGCTGAAAGTACTGCATGTTGACGAAGAGGTCCACATCACCCATGTACTCCTCCAGGGCCCTCAGATTGTTTTCAACATCCGAGAAAACGATGGTACAGTTTACCTCCCCGTGCAGCCTCCAATAGAGCTCCTCAACCAGTGGCCTTGTATCATCAAAGTGCATCCCCGAGTAGAAGAGCATTCCCACCGTTGGGAGGTCCGGGTCAAATTTTGATGCCCTCCGGTATGATTCAATGTCAGTGTAGAATCCCCTGAACGGGAGGTAGAGGCCGTATGCTGGCATCTCCACAGGGTCATCATGGGGGACCTCCAGGTCAGTATATGCGTCAAGAATGAAGAGGATCATGTTCATGAGGTTATCAGGGTCGCCACCCCCATAGTAGTCCATTATCCTGAACCAGTTCTCAAGGTCATCCCTGATCTCATCTGAACCACCTATCCTCAGGATCTCCCGGGTGTCCCTTGACCTCACCATTGAGTCGATTCTATCAGGGGCCAGTTCAACGAGTCTTCCTAGATCCAGACGCCCCATTGATGTGAGGGAGAGTATGTGGTTGCTTCCCCAGACGAGGGTTATGACGGTTTTATCCCTTCCCTCAAGGATACCTGGAAGTTCCCGGCCTATCCTCTCGTTTCCCCTTATATCCACAAGCACCACATCTGCCTCTTCAACGTCCCTCTCAAGCTCGTCCAGGGGGACAGAGGGGTCCTCGTACCTCTCCAGATATACCTTCTTTATGCTGACGATGTCCCCATGTTTATCCCTTATCTTCATGAGGGCCTCCTTGAGTGAGGCTGTGTTATTTATCGTGGTAACTGCAAGTATCCTCTTCATTTAACCACCTCAGGCCATTGCCATTATCCATTGAGAACAGATTGTCTGCAACCATTTCAAGGAACTCAAGGTCATGTGATATCACTATGAGGGATATTCCCTCAGCCCTGAGTTTACCTATCCACCGGGCGAGTCTCTTCATGTTATCAAGGTCCATACCGGTTGTCGGCTCATCCAGTACGAGGACCCCGGGTTTTCTGAATATATACGCTGATATGACTGTCCTCCGTTTTTCACCGCCGCTGAGTGAATGGGGGTGCCTTTCCCTTAGATGATGGAGGTTCATGGTCCTCAGGACACCCTCAAGGTCCCTGCTCCTGTAATCATCCACACCAAAGGTCAGCTCCCCCTCAACGGTGTCCATGAAGAGCTGGTGGTCGGGGTCCTGCATGACAAGACCGGTCCCACCATCAGCCTCAATGAATCCTCTGTCAGGTTTCAGGATCCCCGCGATCAGCCTTGCAAGAGTTGTTTTCCCGGAGCCGTTGGGTCCAGTTACCCCCAGCACCTCACCCTCCCTGAGCTCAAGGTTTATACCGGTTAAGCTGAAGTCATCACCATGGGTGTAGGCGAGATCCGAAACCCTGAGAACAGGTTTACCCTTCCTTTCTGTGGATCTGAAACTGAAACTTACATCAGGGGATCTCAGGCCGTATTTATCCCTGAAATCAGGGTCCATGAGTGCATCTGTGTCAGTGTCCTCCACCACAGAGCCCTCATCCATAACAATTACACGGTCAAATACATCAGGAACCCTGTAGGTCCTGTGGTCTATGAGTATCAGGGTCCTATCCCGCATTCTCTGGAGTACATCAAAGAGGTCATCCGTTGCCTTACGGTCAAGGCTGGACGTTGGCTCATCCATGAGGAGGATCTCAGGGGACATTGAAAGCTGTGAGGCTATTGCAACCCTCTGTTTCTCCCCATCTGAAAGTCTGAAGACGCTCTCATACCGTTTATGTTCCAGTCCAACCATACTGAGGGCCTCCCCCACCCTCTCATCAACGTCAGGGAGTTCAAGGTTCTCGGGTCCAAGGGAGACCTCATCATTGACGCTAAGGGTGAAGAACTGTGATTCAGGGTTCTGGAAGACGTATCCCACATCTGCTGCAAGTTCCCTAACCTGGAGATCAGATGTGTCCCTGCCATTCACCATCACGGTCCCCTTAAGGTCCCCTCCCATTATGGAGGGCACCACAGCCGTGATTGCCCGTGCAAGGGTGGACTTTCCACTGCCACTCCTCCCTGTGATGAACACAGCCTCCCCCCTCTTAATTCTGAGGTCAACATCCCTGACGGCATGCTGCTTCTGGTTAGGGTAGGTGTAGCTCACATCCTCAAATGAGACCGCATACAGCTGAACCACCCCCGCTGATCAATCCAAGTAACGTGAAGATGGCTCCAGAGACCAGAAGGAACACAGCATCCCTGTAACTGAAGGTCATCTTACCCCCTGCCACCCTCCGGGGGTTGAAGGCCCTTGTCTCGGCTGCAACAGCAACCTCATCTGAGATCTTGACAACCCTTATGATTAGTGGTATTATGAGGCCACGGTAGATGAGGGACGGTCTTCTTGCCAGCGACAGACCTGAGGCGTTGAGTCTCAGTTTTAGGGAATCCCATATTGATGAAGCCTCAACTGCGAGGGCCGGGATGTACCTGAGGGCCACTGTGAGCGTGAATACAATCTCCCCAGGAATGTGGAGGGACCTCAGGGCCTCTGCAAGGCTGCGTGGTGATGTTGTGAATGCGAAGAATAAGCCGGCGGCCACCAGGATGAAGAACCTTGCAAAGAAGGGGCCGAGAAACCCGATGGCGTATTCCATGTCACCTGACGTTAAGAATACTGCAACCACTGAGAGCACCCAGAAGAATGCGATGAATGAAAGGAATGGGGTTGCGGCCCTGAGGGAGCCTGAAGATGCCAGGAGCCCCGTGAAAATAGCCCCCAGCACCACCAGGACCCAGAGTCTGGATATCAGCACAGAGAATGCCACTGCAAGAAGCATGATCATGATTTTTGATAGGGGATTTATCTCACCGAAAAATCCTGTCTCCGTGGTGGTGAATGGAGAGAAAACCCTGTTAAGGTCCATCATATCCCGCCTGAATTACTGCTTCATTGCCCCCGCCTTTCTGAGTTCCGTTACGATTCCATAACCCACCAGTGCCCCGAGCACTCCTAGAACAGCCACCAGTAAGGCTGATGCGATGATCAGGAGGGGTGCCAGCATGAAATTTGCAAATCCAAAGAGGAATGGCACGGTGAGGATCACAATGGTCTCTGTGAACTTGGCAGCACCACAGCCAAGGAGAAGGGAGTTCCTGGATGAGTAACCGCCGTAGAAACCTCCAGCAGCAATATCACCTGCAAGGCCCCCCAGGAAGGTCGCAGGCAAAAGCGGGAGGAAGGCAGGCATTATAAAGCCGCATATGATCCCATTCACAAGGCCTATGATGGTGAATGTCCCCACCTTCCCCACGCCGGCAAGTCCTATGCTTATAACTATGCATACAAAGAATGCCGATACAATGGACTTGAGGGCGTCCACGGGTGTAATTGCAGAGATACCAAGGATGGTCACCGTCTGCACGATGTACATGAGTGCTATTATGAGACCCAGAAATGTGAGGTCAGATGTTGTGAAACTCCTAAGCTTAAACAAGCTAGCACCTCCCTAGATAATTATATCATCAAGGTAGAATATCTCCGAATTGAACCTGGAGGCCATATCCTCAAGTATACCCAGGCTCCTCTTCTCAGGCTCAGCGTTTACAAATACAATCTTCATGTTACCAATCTCCCCTTCAAGCATTCTGAGGTCCTCCTCAAGGTTGGAGTTTATGAACACGTTGCAGCGTCCATCCGAGATAACAACAGCCGTGCATGCCTCCTCATCGGCGGATTTTGAGACCTCCGCTGCCAGTTTCAGTGCCGGTGTAAGGGGTGTTCTGCCGCCGGCCTTAAGGCCCTCAAGTGCCTCCTCAACAGCCTCCAGACGGGATGTTGGTTCAGCCACAACCGTGGCATCGTAACCCCTGAAAGCTATAAGGGCTATCCTGTTCCTCTTTTCATAGGAATCCTTGAGCAGAAGCCATGAAACTGTCTTTGCAAATTTTATCTTACGCTCCAGCCTCATGGACGACGACGTGTCAAGTACCATGATGTAGAGGGCCCTGGCCTTCCCCACTCGGATCTTCTCCATGAGGTGCTCCGGTTCTATCCTCAGTGAACCATCTGCAGCGGCCCTCCGCAGTGTGGCATCAACCGCCACACTTGAAGGCTCAGGGTTCTCCCTTGCACGGACGTACTTCCCCCTTCTGCCCTGAACAGCCGGCCCTGCATGGCCCTGAAGAGAGGCCTTGAGGTCAGGGACCTTAAGGTCCTTCCGGAGTCTCCTGTTCCTGTCGATCTCAGAGTCATCCTCAAATTCCCCGTTCAGGATGTCCTCTATGAGTTCCTGTGAGAGTTCCTGTTCCCTCTGGAATGGGAGCTGCCTGAGTCTGTGCTTCATTGCAAGGAGTGCCGCCTCCTTAACGTCGTCCCCATTCACCCGCTTCCTGCCGTTGAAAGCCGCTAGGGTTCTCGCTGTCCTTGCTGTTATGATATCGGCCCTGTGGGTCCTGATTGCAAGCGCCGATGCTATTTCAACTATCTGGAGGAGCGCATCATCATCCATCTCAACACTGCTGAGGAGTCTGCGGGCCTCCATTATCCTCCTCCTCAGTTCATCCTGCCTTCTCCTGAACCTTGAATGGAATGCCTCAGGGTCCTCCTGGAAATCAAGTACCCTCTTTATGACCTTTATCCTCTCATCGGGGTCAGTGAGGGCCTCAACATCCACACTTAAACCGAATCTGTCAATTATCTGGGGCCTGAGGTCCCCCTCCTCAGGGTTCATGGTACCTGCAAGTATGAACCTTGAGGGGTGCCTCACAGATATGCCCTCACGTTCAACTATGTTCACGCCCATGGCTGCAGCGTCAAGCAACACGTTGACCACATGGTCATCAAGGAGGTTGACCTCATCGATGTAGAGGATGTTTCCATTGGCCCTTGCAAGTAATCCTGGTTCAAGGGCCTTTATCCCCTCATGGAGCGCCCTCCTTATGTCGAGGGTTCCCACCACCATGTCCTCTGTTGCCGAGACAGGAAGGTCAACAACCTCCATTTTCGCGGACCTCACCTGAAGTTTTCCCTGCATCTTAAGTTTTTCCTGGCACTCCATGCATAGTTCAGATCCATCAGGGTCACATCCGAACCTGCAGCCATCCACGATGTTTCTTTCTGGAAGAATATCACTCAGGGCTCTTACTGCAGTGGACTTTCCTGTACCCTTATCACCCCGTATCAGGACGCCGCCTATTGTGGGGTTTACTGCGTTGAGGACTAGGGCCTTCTTCAGCGTCTCCTGACCTGTGATCGCTGTAAACGGGAAGTATGCTGTATCCAATCTATCACCGTGTGGATGTATCTCAGCAGGGTATTTAATAATTACTAAAAAAATTCAGGTATTACTTTTAAGCATATAAAATCTGGAAAAGTAATAAAAATTTTTCTCTTTAAATTCTCCTGAATCTGGCAGTGAAAGACCTTCAGGATACAATCATATAAAAACAAAGAAACCAGGTTAAAAACGAAAATTTACCAAATCAATAAATAATATCCCTAAAAAATAAGCAGGATGAATATTCAAAATAAAAATTAACTCTCCAATGATGTCAGCAGGAAACTCCAACCATACACAGGATAAATATTCAAAATAGAAATTAACCTGAAATAAATTCAGGTAAACCTATGAAACCTTCCTGTAAACTTCAAGTATCCGCCTAACCTGCTTCTCTGTGCTGAATGAATCTGCCACTGCAAGTCCCCTCTCCCGGATTGCCTCAACCTCCTCTCTGTTATCAGGGTCAAGTATATGGTTTATCTTCTCTGCGATTGCAGCAGGATCCCTGGGCGGTACACTGTAGCCTGTCTCAGAATCCCTTACAAATTCCCTGAGACCTCCAACCGCTGTTGCAATGGTTGGGGTTCCACAGGCAAGGGCCTCAAGGGCCGCAAGACCAAAGGATTCCTCAAGTGATGGTAAAACAAAAATATCAGCTGCATTCATCCAGAGGGCAACCTCCTCGTAGGGTACAGGCCCCATGAATCTCACATCAACACCTGCTGAATCAACAATGGCCCTGAGTTCATTCATATATTCTTTATCGACACCTGCTCCAATAACCAGACACTGAACATCAGAAACCTCAACACCCTTCATTGCCTCTATGAGGTAAAGAACCCCCTTGATGGGTATGATATTGCCCACAAAGAGAATCATCCGTTTATCAGGAGCTATACCGAGTTTTTCACGGATCTCATGCTGGTTGAGTGGTTTGAAAACTTCCGTGTTGACCCCCATGTTTATTATATGAACACTATCCTCATCCAGTCCAAAGTCTGACACGAGTTTGTCCCTCATGTCCCTGCTTACAGCAATAACTGCAGCAGCCCTTCTGAGGACAAAGGAGGTAATCTTAAAGAGAACCCTGTTTTTCCTTGCAAGGTTGTTAATATCACTGCCGTGGACGGTTATTACAAGGGGTTTTCTGGTTAGCCAGTGACATAATAGTCCTATGAAGCCAGTTGGAAAGGCGTAATGTGCATGTATAACATCGAATCTCTTTGAAATGGAGGCCCATATGGATCTAATTAGAAGGGAACCGTACTTCCGTATCAGCCTGACCTTACCCTTCCTCTGATCGGTGTTTGCAACAACGAACTGTTCAACATCCGTGTAAAGTTTGAATGCATCCACATGGACCCTGATGAAACTCCCAAAGGACACATTTTCCTTACCAGGATACATATTTGAAATCACAAGAACTCCCTGAACCAAACCATCACCTCGTAAGCATATACTAGAATGTCTCTGGATGAAAACTTAAAACTTACTGAGAAGATGAACCAAAAACAAGCCATACAGAAAAAACTAAACCCTCAAGAATTTCTCAAGGGACTCAAGTGCCCTCAAGCGATCCTTTCTGTCAATCCTGGCCTCCTCAAGAGCACCCTTAAGGTAATCCACTGTGCTGTCATATGTATCCCTGTCCACAGGGTAGGGGTATCCGTCCTTGCCGCCATGTGCATAACTGTACTTAACAGGATCCCTCCAGCTTACCTCCTCACCATATATGAGGTCAGCAACAAGGGCCAGGGCCCTGATCTTTTTTGGTCCGAGACCTTCAATCATGACAAGCTCTTCATAGTTTCCTGGCTGGATCTCATATGCCCTCTCAAGGACGGCCATGTCCCTCTCTGTGAGGTCCAGAGGTAGAACCTCATGGTGTCGGGGCATGTCAAGTACGTTAAAGTCAAAGAGCGTCCTCTGCCCTGTCAGGTACCCCCTTATGTGTGAGGGACCATCGCAGACGATATCAACACTCACATCACGGGCACCCCGGCTTATGGGTGAGGTCATATCGAGGACCTCCCCCATGGTCCTATCAGATGATATACCGCTGTGGGGCGAGTCAACATAATCCCCAACCCCTGAACCAAGCCAGTGGTACCTCCTGGCATATCCCCCATCAGGGTTGAGGCCCTGCTGTACAACAGCCCACTCACCATCAGCATCAACAAGGAATGTATGCTGGTAGAGGCTGAAACCGTCCTGTATACAGTTACCATCCACCCTGGCAGCTATTCTGCTGGAATAAACGAGTTGGGAGGAATCAAGGTCAAAGAGTTTCCCCGCACCCTCAAGTTCTTCTGGTGTCCTGCGGGAAGCCCTTCCCTTACCACCTGCAACCATTATACCGTGCCTTTCAGGGTCAAGGGCTGATTTAAGGGCCCCGCAGGTTGTGGTGGTTGTCCCCGAGGAGTGCCAGTCAAACCCGATGGTGCAGGAGAAGGCCTGAAACCAGAAGGGGTCAGAAATCCTTGATATGAACTCAGAGGTCCCGTAATCCTCAATTATAACCTCAGCTATGGTAGCTGAGAGTTCAACCATCCTCCTCATGAGCCAGGCAGGAGGATGTCCGCCATGGAGAGGGAGGTTTGCGATACCTGTTCTTCTCATTCCCGACCACTGAACCCGATTACTTCACGCTGAACCTGAAGAGGCACCTCTCTGATCCATCTGCAATATGGTCAAGTGCCCTGAAATCACCTGGAAGCCCACTCCAGTCAAAGCTCAGCTTGAGAATGGCCTCACAGTTGAGGCAGAATCCAGGGTTTTTCCTGGCATCATCAATCCATGGACAGTTCTCGAATTCAACGTAGACGTTCTCATCATCCTCAAGGAAACCCACCCTCACGGTGAAGTTCTCAAATACATCTGCAACCCATGCAAGGTACGCCTCAAGTGGGTCCTCGTAGGTGGATTCCTCCATATATGCTTCAAATCCAGGTTTAAGTTCAGATATGATTCTATCCCTGAATATCCCTGATAGCAATTCCCTTATCTCATCCCTTTCGGCATCGGGTGAGGGCATTGCATTGAGGATGAAATTGTAGAAGTCAGAGATTATCCTTTTCCTCATGAGCTCCATTTCCCTCATGGCCGACCTGTGCCTGTATATCGCCATCTCAATGTTGGCGTTGAGTTCAGATGATTTGAAGGGCTTCACAATGTACCCGTAGGGCTCTGTTATCTTTGCACGTGCCAGCATCTCCTCATCGGCGTAGGCTGTGAGGTAGATTATGGGGATGTTGAAGCGGTCCCTTATCTCCCTCGCAGCCTCTATCCCGTCCATTTCACCCTTGAGAACTATATCCATGAGGACAAGGTCCGGTTCATGTATCTTACTTGCCCTTATGGCGTCCCTGCCTGTTGAGACGGTATCCACCACCTCATGGCCCATTGTCTCAAGTTTGTGTCTTATACCCATCGCCACTATGGCCTCGTCCTCAACAACAAGAATTCTTGCCATAAAATCTCCCCAAGGTCCTTTTAATTCAGATGATCCTCAATCACTCTGGAATCACTGGAACTTAAAATTTGATGTGAAATATGACCTTTAAGCCGCCTGTGGCAGTCTAAAAGCAACACATCTTGAACCTAAAACCTCTTACTGTACCTGATTTGAAGGATGAATTGTTACCGGAATCTGATAGCCATCTTGAACCTAAAACCTCTTACTGTACTCAACCTCACTGAATTTCACAGTGAACCTGGCAGGCCTCTCTATCTTGAGTTCACCATTTATCTGATCCACAAGATTCCTCACAATCCTTAGACCCAGGGTGCCTGTGTTCTCAAGGTCAAGGTCCTCTGGCAGTCCCACACCGTTATCTGCAACTATGAGGGTGTAACGGTCGCCATTCCTGTGAACCTCCACCGTGATCTCGCCTCCATCATCAGGGAATGCATACTTGATGCTGTTGGTTACAAGTTCGTTTATTATGAGGCCACATGGGATCGCTGTTTCGATGTTAAGCATCAGATCATCCACCCGGATTCTCACATCTATCTCACTTCTATCTGCACCATATGAGTCAAGGAGGTCACCGAGAAGTGTCTTGATGTAGTCCCTGAGGTTGACCCGTGATAGGTCCCTTGACTCGTAGAGCTTTTCATGTATGAGGGATATTGCCTCTATCCTGTGCTGGCTGTCCATGTAGAGTTCCCTCAGGCGGGGATCCCCTGTGGTGGATGCCTGCAGCATCAGCAGAGTCGATATTATCTGGAGGTTGTTCTTGACACGGTGGTGTATCTCCCGCAGAAGCAGCTCCTTCTCCCTGAGGGATTCCCGAAGGCGCTTCTCAACCGACTTCTTATGGGTTATGTCCATGAGGGAGAGGAGACACTTCTTGCTCCCAGGGATGGTGACGGTTGTTGCAAAGAAGTTCCTCTCCTCACCCCTCCTGTTTGTTAGTGTCAGCTCAAAATTCTTGGGTATGGCATCAGGGTTAACTGACATGAGCCTGTGGTATGCCTCTATACGCCCGGCATCAGAGGGATCCACAAAGTCCGTGAGCTTCATGTATCCCTGGATTTCACCCTTACTGTAGCCAGAAAACCTTTCAAAGGCACTGTTCGCAAGCTCTATCACCATGTCACTGCCACAGATTATTGTGAGGGTACCTGTATTCTCAAATATTACTCTGTACTCCTCCTTACTGGCCTTAAGTTCCTTTTCAATCCTCTTCTGGACCGTGATATCCTTCCCCATCAGGTATATAAGTTTCTCATCATCCACCTCAACCGCTGTTACTGATACATCGAGGGTGCGGCCCCGAAGACCCACACTGAACTTCATATGGCCACCCTCACATTCCCTCAGAAGCCTTTTAAAGTCCTCGTCACTGACCCATTCACTGATATTCCTGCCTGTTATATCCTCAGCAAATGATTTCAGGAATCCCGCTCCAGCGGGGTTAACATCAAGTATGGTACCATCAGGTGAACATATGAATATGGGGTTACCTGATTTCTCAAAGAGGGCACGGTACTTCCTTTCGCTCTCCTCAAGGGCCCTCTGAGCCTCACGAACCTTCCTCTCCTCCTCTGCTTGCTGAAGGGCCCTCCTGAAAGCCAGGGGTAATTTTGATAGGTTGTTCTTGAGTACGTAATCTGTTGCCCCTGCCTTCAGCATCTCAACGGCGAATTCCTCCCCGATCTTTCCACTGACAAATATGAAGGGGATGTCATATTTCTCCCTCACTATCCTGAGGGCGGATGCGCCATCAAAGTCCGGGAGGGTATGATCAGCCAGTATTATGTCCGGCCTGAATTCCTCAAGGGCCCTCCTGAATGAGTCCTCACTGTCAACTGTGAGGTGCTCGAAGTCCATACCATATCTCTTAAGCTCCCTTATGGCCAGCTCAGCGTCAAGGGGGACGTCCTCAAGGATGAGTACCTTAACCTTTTCTGACATTGAAAATCCTCTGATATGCACACTACTCCGGTGGCTGATTTATGATCATCCAGTAGAAACCAAGGGTTGAAA
This sequence comes from Methanothermobacter sp. K4, assembly GCF_022014235.1. Classification (NCBI taxonomy): domain Archaea; kingdom Methanobacteriati; phylum Methanobacteriota; class Methanobacteria; order Methanobacteriales; family Methanobacteriaceae; genus Methanothermobacter; species Methanothermobacter sp. K4. The sequence continues at coordinate 84,337 of NZ_JAKLTD010000002.1, read as the reverse complement.
CAGCGTTTATGAATTCATCAAATTCCACGGGCTTGCTCACATAGCTGTTTACGCCAAGCTTGTAGCTCTCAACTATATCCCTGTCCTCCTTGGATGAAGTCAGAACCACCACCGGGATTCTGGATGTGCTTTCATTTCTCTTAATCTCCTGGAGAACCTCAAGACCATCAACCTTGGGCATCCTGAGGTCAAGGAGTATGAGCTTCGGGAGGTTATCAGGGTCCCTCCCAGAGTAGGATCCCCTTGCGAATATGTAGTCAAGGGCCTCTGCATCATCCTTGACCCAGTGAAGCTTGTTTGCAAGGTTATTCTTCCTCAGCGCCCTTATCGTTAGTTCCGCGTCTGTCGGGTTGTCCTCAACAAGCAGTATATCTGCATCTGTCATCATCCCACCGCCTTTGGAAGTGTGAAGTATAGGAGTATATCTGCATCTGTCATCATCCCACCGCCTTTGGAAGTGTGAAGTATATTGTTGCGCCAGCATCAACCTCTCCTTCCCCCCAGACTCTTCCACCGTGCCTCTTTATTATCCTCTGGACTATTGAGAGGCCCACACCGGTTCCCTCAAATTCCTCCTGACTGTGGAGTCTCTGGAAGAGTCCGAAGAGTTTTCCCACATACTTCATGTCAAATCCTGCCCCGTTATCCCTGACATAGTAGATGTGCTCATCACCCCCGTCCATGTATCCCACCTCTATCCTTGCGGGGTTCCTGTCCCTTGTGAATTTGATGGCGTTTGAGAGAAGGTTACCCATAACCTGCCCCATGAGGACCCTGTCTGCCATTGCAGGTGGGAGGTCCTCCACAGAAAACTCTATGACCCTCCCCTCCTCCTGTGAGGCAAGTTCCCTGTAGGTTGACTCTGCAAGTTCCCTCATGTCCAGAGTCACAGGGTTCATCTCCTGCCTTCCAGCCCTTGATAGGAGGAGGATGTCATCGATGAGCTGCCCCATCTTCTTTGTGTTATCCCTGATTATTCCAATTACCCTGAGACCATCATCATCAAGTTTATCCTCATAGTCCTCGACGAGTATCCTTGAAAATCCATCTATAGCCCTTAAGGGGACGCGCAGGTCATGTGATACCGAGTATGCAAATGCCTCGAGTTCCTTATTGGCGTCCTCAAGTTCCGCAGCCTTTTTCGCGAGTTCCCTGTTCAGTTCTCTGAGGGAGCGAACCTTCTCAATCCTCTCAATGAGTAGTGCTATCATCACTGTGAAGAGCATCAGGAGGACTATCCTGAAGAGTTCATCTGATATGTTGAATCCAACTGCACGTGTCATTGGTTGAATTATGAGTAGAGCTGTGAATACTGCAAAAACAAAGAGAATCCATTTAATTACCCTGCCTGAGGGTTTTGGGACTGTGATGAGAGGTAAAATCAGTAAAATCCCATGCATCCAGTTAAAGGATAACATCATAACTGCCGCTGCAATCATCATCAGAATCTCTTCACGGTATTTCATGATAACCACATAGAATTTATGGGGATGATCATATAAAAAATTTCCTTTAAAGGAATGGATTGAAACACCTTTATCTCATGTTAGCTGAGATAGGACCGGGACATGGTTTGCAGAGAAACCATGTGAGAAATTAACTGGAAACCGGCTCATTGAAAAATTAATCGCCATAAAGAATGGCAATAGAAGACTTGCAGAGGAAAATGAGCGTACCTGACTACTTTCCAGTATCCTGTCCCACCGGGATATTCTCATTCTGTACCCCGCTGAGGACATCCCTGAGGAAACGGCCGGTGTGTGTTCCTGAGGCAGCAACCTCCTCCGGTGTCCCCTCAGCAACCACAAGGCCTCCCCTGTCACCACCCTCGGGTCCAAGGTCGATGATGTGGTCTGCAGACTTTATAACGTCAAGGTTGTGTTCTATCACAACGGCTGTGTTACCTGCATCCACAAGCCTTCCCAGTACATTGAGGAGTTTCCTGATGTCATCAAAGTGAAGTCCCGTGGTTGGCTCATCAAGGATGTAGAGCGTCTTTCCTGTGCTCTTCCTTCCCAGTTCCTTTGCCAGCTTGACCCTCTGGGCCTCACCACCTGAGAGTGTTGTGGCTGGCTGACCCAGCTTTATGTAGCCAAGGCCGACATCATAAAGCGTCTGCAGCTTCTTACGCACCTGGGGTATGCTCTCAAAGAACTCAAGGGCCTCCTCAACGGTCATATCAAGGACCTCTGCGATGTTCTTACCCCTGTATCTTACCTCAAGGGTCTCCTCATTGTACCTCCTGCCCCTGCAGACCTCACATGGTACATAGACGTCTGCAAGGAAGTGCATCTCTATCTTGATTATTCCGTCACCACTGCAGGCCTCACAGCGGCCCCCCTTGACATTGAAGCTGAACCTGCCAGGCCTGTAGCCCCTCTTCTTTGCCTCGGGGGTCTGGGCGAAGAGTTCCCTTATATGGGTGAAGACCCCGGTATAGGTGGCGGGGTTTGATCGTGGTGTTCTGCCGATTGGTGACTGGTCTATCATCACAACCTTGTCGATGTGCTCAAGGCCCTCGATGTCGTTGTGCTCCCCTGCATTCATGTGCTTATGGTGGAGCCTCTCATAGACGCCCCTGTAGAGTATCTCATTGACCAGTGTACTCTTACCTGAACCTGATACACCTGTGATACATGTGAAGACACCCAGCGGAATCCTCACATCGATGTCCTTCAGGTTGTTGGCCCTGGCACCCCTCACTGTGAGGTACTTCCCTGCGGGCCTCCTCCTGAATTCAGGTACCGGTATTGTTTCCCTGCCTGACAGATAAGCCCCTGTGAGGGAGGCAGGGTCCTCCATTATCTCCTCAGGTGTCCCCTCTGCAACCACGTGTCCACCGTGTTCCCCTGCACCAGGTCCAATGTCAACCACGTGGTCAGCGGAGAGTATGGTTTCCTCGTCGTGTTCAACCACTATCAGGGTATTCCCCAGGTCCCTGAGCCTCTTGAGTGTCTCAATCAGCCTCATGTTATCCCGCTGGTGGAGGCCGATGCTGGGCTCATCCAGGATGTAGAGGACCCCCACGAGTCCCGATCCAATCTGGGTTGCAAGCCTTATCCTCTGGGCCTCACCACCTGAGAGTGTGCCTGAGGACCTTGAAAGTGTCAGGTAGTCCAGTCCCACGTCAATCAGAAAGCGCAGCCTCTCACGTATCTCCTTGAGGATCTCCCTTGCAATGTACTCCTCCCTACCGGTGAGTTCAAGGCCCTCGAAGAAGCTGTGGGCCTCGCTAACTGACATTTCAACAACATCATGTATTGATTTTCCACCCACAGTGACCGAGAGGCTCTCTGGCCTCAACCTGCTCCCCTTACAGACCGGGCATGCATGGTTGCTCATGAATTTACCTATATAGGTCCTCATGTAGTTGGACTTGGTCTCCATGTAGATCCTTTCCATCCTGGGTATAACACCCTCAAAGCGTCTGTTAACACGGTAGGTCCTGTTTTTCCTCTGGAATACAAACTGGATCTTCTCATCTGTCCCGTAGAGGACGGCCCTCCTGTGTTCCTCGTCCAGTTCACCGAAGGGGGTGTCCAGGCTGAAGCCGTAGTGCTCCGCCACAGCCCTCAGCATCTGGTGGTAGTAGTTGTCCCTCTTACCTGACCTGCTCCAGGGGACTATGGCCCCCTCATTTATGGAGCGCTCAGGGTAGGGTACAACGAGGTCAGGGTCGATCTCAAGTTTACTTCCAAGCCCATTGCACTCCGGGCATGCCCCGTGGGGACTGTTGAATGAAAACATCCTTGGGCTTATCTCCTCAAAGTTTATGCCACAGTCAGGGCAGGCGAAGTGTTCACTGTAGACCCTCTCATTGCCGGTTTCATGGTACAGAACCCGGAGTGTACCCTCACCCATCTCAAGGGCTGTTTCAACAGAATCGGCGAGCCTCTTCCTGAATTCCGTGTCCTTTCTAACAGCAAGACGGTCCACCACCACATCGACTGAGTGTTTCCTGTTCCTGTCAAGGTTGAATTCCTCGTCAAGGTCCCTTATTTCACCGTCAACCCTGACCCTTACGAATCCCTGTTCCCTGAGCCTCTCAAAAACCCTCTGGTGCTCGCCCTTCCTGTCCCTCACCACAGGTGCCAGTATTATGATCCTTGTGCCCTCATCGTTCTCCATTATACGGTCCACTATCTGGGTTGATGTCTGCTGCTCTATCTCCCTTCCGCAGAGGTAGCAGTGGGGTTTACCTATCCTTGCAAAGAGGAGTCGAAGGTAGTCGTAGATCTCTGTTATGGTCCCCACGGTTGAGCGGGGGTTTACCCTTGTGGTCTTCTGGTCTATGGATATTGCAGGGGAGAGGCCCTCTATGTAGTCCACCTCGGGCTTCTTCATCTGCCCCAGGAACTGCCTTGCATAGGCCGAGAGGGACTCAACGTATCGCCGCTGGCCCTCAGCGTATATGGTGTCAAAGGCCAGCGACGACTTCCCTGACCCGCTTATACCTGTTATAACGATGAATTTATCCCTTGGGAGTTCAAGGTCAATGTTCTGGAGGTTGTGTTCCCTTGCACCCTTAATAACTATCTTTCCACTCATAATCCTCAGAATCTCCACTTATTCCATTACAGATTTCAGTTTTATTTTGATGAGGACCCCTTAAGGGACATTATCTGGTCCCTGAGTCTCGCGGCCCTCTCGAATTCCAGGTTCCTTGCAGCCTCACGCATCTCGGCCTCAAGGTCCTTTATTATTACTTCAAGTTCATCCCGGGGTATCTCCTCAGCCTTAAGCTCCTCTTTCTCCTTCTTCTCCCTGAGGGTCCTTTTTGTGCTCCTTGGCTTTATACCGTGCCTGCGGTTGTACTCCATCTGGATCTTTCTTCGCCTGTTGGTTGTCTCAACCGCGGCCTTAACCGAGTCTGTGAGTCTGTCGGCGTATATGAGCACCTGGCCGTTGACGTTCCTGGCGGCCCTCCCGATCGTCTGTATCAGGGAGGTCTCTGATCTGAGGAAGCCCTCCCTGTCGGCGTCCAGGATAGCCACCAGTGAAACCTCCGGGAGGTCCAGGCCCTCCCTGAGGAGGTTCACACCCACCAGGCAGTCGAATTCACCACGTCTCAGGTCGTCTATGATCTCAACACGCTCAAGGGTGTCTATCTCTGAGTGGAGGTACCTCACCCTAACACCAACCCGGGAGTAGTAGTCGGTGAGGTCCTCTGCCATCCTCTTGGTGAGGGTGGTTACCAGGACCCTCTGGCCAATGTCAACCCTCCTTCTTATTTCAGAGAGGAGGTCGTCAACCTGCCCTTTAACCGGCCGGATCTTTACCTCGGGGTCCACGAGGCCCGTGGGTCTTATGATCTGCTCAACGATGTTCTGGCTCCTTGAGAGCTCATATTTACCGGGGGTCGCAGAGACATAGATCACCTGGCTTATGCTCTCCTGGAATTCGTCGAAGCGTAGCGGACGGTTCTCCTTTGCACTGGGGAGTCTGAAGCCGTACTCGACGAGTGTCTCCTTCCTTGCCCGGTCACCGTTGTACATTCCCCTTATCTGGGGGACGGTCACGTGTGATTCGTCGATAACCGTCAGGAAGTCCTCGGGGAAGTAGTCAAGGAGGGTGTTGGGTTTCTCACCCCACTTCCTGCCGCTGAGGTGCATTGAGTAGTTCTCTATGCCCTGGCAGTAGCCCATCTCCCGCAGCATCTCCATATCGAATCTCGTCCTCTGCTCCAGGCGCTGGGCCTCAAGGAGTTTATTCCGGGCCCTGAGTTCCCTGAGGCGATCCTCAAGTTCCTCCTCTATTGACTCTATGGCCCTCTGGAGCCTGTCCTCGGGGATCACGAAGTGTTTGGCAGGGAATACTGTTATGCGGTCCAGTTTCTGCAGCCTCTTACCTGTTACCCTGTGGACGGTTGATATGGAGTCCACCTCGTCGCCGAATAGCTCTATCCTGATTGGGGGTGTTCCATGGATTGGGTTTATCTCTATGGTGTCACCGCGGACCCTGAACTGTCCCCTGTCGAATTCAACGTCGTTTCTCTCGTACTGCATGCTTACAAGGCTTGAGAGGATCTCCTCCCTCCCAATGGTGGAGCCCACCTCAAGGTGGAGTGTGAACTCCCCGTAATCTGCGGGTGCTCCTATGCCGTAGATGCAGGATACACTGGATACCACTATAACGTCGTCCCTGGACAGTAGCGCCTGGGTGGCCGAGTGCCTCATCCTGTCTATCTCATCGTTTATTGAGGCCTCCTTGTCTATGTAGGTGTCTGTCTGTGGTATGTAGGCCTCTGGCTGGTAGAAGTCATAGTAGCTCACGAAGTACTCCACTGCGTTATCAGGGAAGAACTCCCTGAACTCCTCGTAGAGCTGCGCAGCCAGTGTCTTGTTGTGGGATATGACCAGCGTCGGTTTCTGGACCTCCTCGATGACATTGGCGATGGTGAAGGTCTTACCTGACCCTGTGACCCCCAGGAGGGTCTGCTCCCTCATCCCGGAGTTTATACCCTCAACGAGGGACCTTATCGCCTTTGGCTGATCCCCGAGGGGTCTGTAATCTGATACCAGTTTAAATTTCATCACAAATCACTTAAAATAAGAAACTCGATTTATGGTGAAGATATATTTTCAGGTCACATTATATATACCTTTGCAGTTAGAAGGATGATAAACCAGGTATACCTCTGCAGTCTTAGAACGTTAAAGGGATGATAGGTTGACAAGGGTCAGGGATCCAGAAAAACTTCCAGACAGGACAGGCGTTTACATATTCCGTGATGAAAACGACAGGGTCCTCTACGTTGGCAAATCGGTCTCAATAAGGAAGAGGGTAGCATCCTACTTCAGGGAACATGAGAACCCCCGCCTCAGGGTAATGATGAGGCACCTTGACAGCATAGAGTACATCCTCACAGAGAATGAAAAGGAGGCCCTCATCCTTGAATCCAACCTCATAAAGAGGTACAGGCCCACCTACAACGTCCGCCTCAAGGACGATAAGAGGTACCCCTTCATAAAGATAACAGACGAGGAGTACCCCCGTGTAATCATAACAAGGACCATCGGGGGGGACAGTGCAAGGTACTACGGGCCATTCACCGATACAGGGGCCGTAAGGAAGACCCTGAAGTTCATAAAGTCCCTCTTCAGAATCAGAAGCTGCAGCAGAATGGATGGGCCCTGCCTCAACAGCCAGATAGACCTCTGCCATGCCCCCTGCAATGGCGGAATAAGCAGGGAGGACTACCTTGAGATAATTGAAAGGGTGGACCTCTTCTTCCAGGGCAGATACAGGGAGGTTATTGAGGCTCTCGAGGTGGAGATGCGCGATGCCTCAGAAAAACTGGAGTTTGAGAGGGCCGCGGTTATCCGGGACCAGATTGAATCAATACGTGAGGTTATGGAGAGGCAGTATGCGGCCTTCACAGACTCCATCGACCAGGACATAGTGGCCCTGGAGACCAGTGGTGACAACTCCGTCGTGGTGGTTCTGCAGATCCGTGATGGTAAGATCACAGGTAAGGATGACTTCATGCTGAGGGGCTCGGCAGATAGGAGGGAGATCCTTGAGTCCTTCCTCAAGCAGTACTATGCAATCCCCCGTTATATCCCATCAGAGATTATGGTTCAGTACCCGGTAGGGGATGAGGTCATAGCAGAGTGGCTCTCTGAGCTCAGGGGTGGTGAGGTCAGGATACATTCACCAGAGGGGGGCTCAGGCAGGAGGCTCCTGAACATCGCCTGGAAGAACGCCTCCGTAATCCTCCAACAGAAGGGTAAGGTGAAGGATGCGCTCCTTGAACTCAAGGGTGAACTCAAGCTCCCCTCCATTCCAAGACGGATTGAGGGCCTTGACATATCCAACATTGGCGGGGAACACGCCACCGGCTCAGTCGCTGTCTTCCTGGATGGTAAACCCGCCCCTGGAATGTACCGCCGCTACCGTATAAGGACCCGGGGACCGGATGACTATGCCATGATGAGGGAGCTTGTCAGGAGGAGGTACTCCAGTGATGAAACTGAAAAACCGGACCTTGTGCTGATTGACGGGGGTAAGGGGCAGCTCTCAGCAGCACTGGACGCCCTCAGGTCCTCTGGTGTGGATGTGCCTGTTGTGGGCATAGCAAAGAGGGAGGAGGATGTATACCTCCCGGGGCTTTCAGAACCAGTTGAGGTGTCAGACGGTGCCCTTCAGCTGCTCAGGCACCTCCGGGACGAGGCCCACAGGTTTGCAGTTGAATACCACAGGAGGATCAGGGACAGAAAATCCCTTGAGTCAGAACTCGACAGTATAAGGGGTGTTGGTCCCAGGAGAAAGAGGGCCCTCCTGGAGCACTTTGGAAGCGTTGAGGGTATAGGTAATGCCAGTGTGGAGGAACTTGCAGCGGTAAGGGGCATGAACCGGCCGGTGGCAGAGAGGATATACAGACACTTCAGAAGGGGTGATAATGGCTGAATCTCCTCCATAGGGTCTTCTGCAGGTCGGAAGTGTTTTATGGGGTGATAAAGGAATTTTCCAGCAAATTATTTATACTGACCATTTACATAATACTGATTGATGGTGTGAACCTTAATTCAGGGAATGGACGATACCCTGAATGATATCCAGGGAGGATTGAATGTCGCCTACAAGTCTGCTCGTTGTGGAAGATGAGAGTATAGTGGCCATGGACATCAAGCACCGGGCCGAGGGCCTCGGCTACCGCGTGGTCGGCATGGCAGCCTCAGGTGAGGAGGCCATAAAACTCGCCCGTGAGGAGAAACCGGACCTTGTACTCATGGATATAGTGCTCAAGGGTGAAATGGATGGAATAGAGGCGGCAGAGGTCATAAGAGCGGAGATGAATATACCCGTCGTTTACCTAATCGCATACTCTGATGAGAAGACCCTTAGCCGTGCGAAACTCACAGGACCCTTCGGATATATAATAAAGCCCTTTGAGGACCGTGAGCTTCACAGTGCAATCGAGGTGGCCCTCTACAAGCACAGGATGGACAGCAAACTCAGGGAAAGCGAGGAACGCTACAGGGCACTCCTTGAGGCATCACCAGATCCCATAATCCTCCTGGACTCTGACTCAAGGATACTATTTGCAAACAGAACCGTTGAGGAGTTAACAGGGCTTGACAGGAAGAGGTTAAGGGGTAAGAAACTCTCCATCCTGGAGAGGAAGGGTCTCCTATCACGTGAAGTCCTTGAGAAGATTGCTGATCTCATGGACCATGAGCATGAAACCTTTGAAATAGAATTTGTTGATGTAAAGGGAAGGAAGCACCACTTTGAGATACACTCCACCACCATTGAGACAACAACCGAGAAGAACCTCCTCCAGATAATAGGCCACGACATCACAGGGAGGGTAGAGGCCGAGAAGAGGAGGGAGGAACTCATCCGTGAGAGGTCAAAGGCCCAGCTTTATGGATTCGTTGTTTCGGCTGTGCCTGTTTTTGCATCATCAATCCCTCCACAGCTCAGAAATGCCATCATAAAGAACTTTGCAGACAGGTTTGAGAAGAACCTCAAACCCAACTTCCAGAGGATGATGGAGAAGCTGGAGGTTGTTGAGGACATCCGCTCGGGTAGAGCGCCCGAGAGGGTTTTCAATGCATACATAAAGTGGCTTTCAGGGTTTCTAGGGAACCTTGGAATCGAGACCACACTCCGAAGGGAGAAGTCAAGGTACGTCCTTGAATTTAAAACGTTTCCCTGGATCAATGAGGCCCGTCAGAATCCCATCTTCTCACTCATATTCAGGGCCATGCTGATGAGGAGCTTCACATGGACCGGTATCAAGGGAAGCGTCATACAGACCTCAACACTGAGGAGCAGGGACGAGAACCTCACATTCGAATTCCATATGGTATAGTGGAGGGGGAACCTCAAATTTGAATTCATACAGTATCTGAATGGATTAAGGGGGGTAAATAATGGATGCTATATCCAGGTTAGGTACGGGGATTAAGGGACTCGACGATATAATAGGGGGGTACCCTCAGGGGAGGAGTATTCTTGTAACAGGTGACGCAGGGGCCGGTAAAACCATCATGGGACTCCACTTTGCCATTGAGAGTGCAAATAAGGGCCTTAAAACAGTCTATGTTACAACAGAGGAGGATGAAACCGACCTGCGGATCCAGTGCGCCTCACTTGGGTGGAACATAGATGAACTGATGGAATCAGGCACCCTGAGGATCATAGGACTCTCCGCCATAAGGGCGAGGCTCACAGAGGCAGAGATACACATAGGTATTGAATCCGTCAAGGGAAACCTTCAGAAGATACTGTCTGAGATCCCGGAGGACACAGAGGTGCTTGTAATAGACAGTATAGGTAGCCATACAGAGAAACTCACGACACATGAGTTCCGGGACCAGTTTGACCTCCTCATCTATGAACTCAAGAAGAGGGGCATCACTGCAATGATAATCCTTGACAGCGCCACCTCCATGGAGTTCAATGAGATAGCCCTCTACGCGGTATACGGGGCCATAAAGCTGATAAAAAGGGAGAACCCCTACACAGGTAGAAGGGAGAGGGTTATGGATATTATAAAGATGAGGAGTACAAGGACACCGATTGAATTTGTGCCATACATCATATCAGATAATGGTCTTGAGGTCATAGAGAACCCTGAAGACTGAAATCTAAAAAATAGATGCGTCCCTGAATTATTTTTACAGTACAGTATGTTAAACAAAGTAATCTTTAAATTTTTCCGTGTTTTTCAATATTTCATTTAACTCCAGAACTTTGTAATAATTAGATAAATTTATATATTACATTATTACATTATTGATCAGAGTTATTCAAAAGGAGGTTTGCATGTTGAAGAGAAAGGTCATAATAAGGGTGTTTGAAATGAGAAAACAGTGCGAATTTCCTTGCCGGGTGAAAATTTCAGAGGAAACAGTTGGCCAGTTTCTGAATGAGATCATGACCAGCGATGTGTGCATGGGCAGTAAATATGTGGTGGAGGTCTATGAAAACTGGTGCGACAGCCCATACATCTTCTATTTTGACGGGGGAATGAACGTTAAACCTTAGTGAAAAAATAGGTGTGGGGGGTTTAAAGTCTTTCAATTGCCTTAACAAGAAGGTCAACGGTCATCTCGATGTCATTCATACTTGCCATGCTCACCGTTGTGTGGATGTACCTTGTGGGTACAGAGACCACACCTGCAGGTATACCCTCCCTTGTGAGGTGAATGGCTGTTGCATCGGTCGTGCCCCCCTCACTCACCTCTATCTGCACCGGTATATCCTCCTCCTTTGCGGTCTCAAGGAGCCAGTCCTTAACCCTTGGATGGGTTATTATACCCCTCCCACTCGCATCTGTGAGGATGACGGCAGGGCCACCGTCAAGCTTCGCCGGTGCCTCCTCCTCCTTCATACCTGGGTGATCCCCGGCTATTGTGACGTCAAGGGCAAGGGCCATATCCGGGTTGAGCTTGAAAGCCGAGGTCTTGGCACCCTTCAGCCCGACCTCCTCCTGTACCGTTCCAACACCGTAAACTGTTGCATCAGTATCAACCCTTTTAAGGACCTCAACCATTACAAGGCACCCTATACGGTTGTCAAGGGCCTTCCCTGTGAAGCGGGAATTGGGAAGTTCACTGTAGGGTGCATGGAATGTAATGGGATCCCCCACAGAGACAAGTTCCTCTGCATCCTCACGGGACTCTGCCCCTATATCGATGAACATGTTATCATGGGTTGTTACCTTCTTCCTCTCAGCGGCCTTCATCCGGTGGGGTGGCTTGGATCCAATGACACCCATCACGGGACCATTCTCCCCATGGATCCAGACGGCCTGGTTGAGTATCATCTGGTCACTGATTCCCCCAATCTTTGAAAACCTTATGAAGCCCTTCTTATCGATGTGCCTCACCATGAGACCTATCTCATCCATGTGGGCTGCAAGCATTACCGATGGGCCGGACCCACCCTTAGTTGCGATGATGTTACCCAGCCTGTCCTCCTCTATCCTATCAACATGACCTTCAAGTTCAGATGCTATGATATCCCTTACCTCTCCCTCAAATCCAGAGACTCCGCTGGCAAGTGAGAGACGCTTCATGAGTTCCTTCATACAATCACCGCTCAGTTTCTGATGGATTTTATGATTATAAGAACCCCGATGATAACCAGGAGGGCCTGGGGCCAGAACCTTGAATACTGGGGTGGTATAAGGCCTGATGCAAAGGCAAACCATATAACACCTATGATCACCAGCATTGATCCAAGGTAGATCCCCCAGAGATTTCTCCCATACTCTGGCTTTCTGGGTTTTCGTTTGATCTCAACTTCCTCTTCCATTATGGATTCCTCCTCCTAATTCTATCTTCAAGCTGGTATAAAATATTTGGCGACCATCCACCTCAAACTGCGGGTTGAAATAAACTTATTAAATGTCCGGTACAATAGAGTACCATGATTTCAAGGGACCATCCACGCTACCATTCACTTATACAGAGAGAAAAAATAACAGATGCCTGGCGAAGGGGAATACTTGCAGATTCGGGGATGATCGCCCATGGAAGGGGTGAGGCCTTTGACTACCTTCTGGGTGAAGAGACAACAGAACCCGCCAGGAAAGCCATAAGGGCTGCAGCAGCAGCTCTTCTCCTTTCAGAAAAACCTGTAATTTCAGTTAATGGAAACACTGCGGCCCTTGTCCCTGCAGAGGTGGTGGAACTTGCAGGGGAGATTGGAGGAAAAATCGAGATAAACCTCTTCCACAGGACAGAGAAAAGGGTGAAACTCATCGAGGAGGTCCTGAGGGAACATGGGGCATCAGAGGTCCTTGGAACAGGCGAACTCGTACACATAGATGGTATAATGAGCCCAAGGGCAACAGCAAGTCCTGAAGGCATATACAGCGCCGATACAGTCCTTGTGCCCCTCGAGGATGGTGACAGGACCGAGATACTTAGAAAATCCGGGAAAACCGTTATAACCGTGGACCTCAACCCCCTATCACGTACATCGCGGAGAGCCAGTATAAGCATAACAGATAACATTGTAAGGGCTTTGCCGGCCCTGATGGATGCTGTAAGGGAACTCAGGGGTACCCCAAGGGAGGAACTTGAGGGGATCCTCAGGGAATTTGACAACACAGAAAACCTTAGGGAAACCATAAAATTGCTTGATATAAGGCGTTACAATCCAGAGGTTGAGTCTTCCCAAGAATAAATCAGAGTGTGTAATTATGGTGGTTATTGGAGTTTCAGGGATGCCAGGAGCAGGTAAGGGCGTCGTATCAAGGGTCGCCGAGTCCATGGGATTTCAGGTTATAAGGATGGGCGACGTTATAAGGGATGAAGCCAGAAAACGCGGTGAGGACCCTGGAGTGACGGCTGTCCGCCTCAGAGAGGAATACGGTGAATACATTGTTGCCGAGAAGTGTGTTGAAAGGATACAGAAGGCAGAATCTGAGAGGTTCCTTATAGAGGGAATAAGGAGCCCCCACGAGGTCGAGATATTCAGGGAGAACTTCCCTGGATTCAGGGTGATATCTGTATTTTCAACGCGAAAGACAAGATTCAGACGCCTTAAAAAGCGTAGAAGAGAGGATGATACATCAAGTTACACTGAATTCGTTGAAAGGGATGAAAGGGAACTTGGATTTGGAATAGGAAATGTGATAGCAACCTCAGATTACATGATAATCAATGAGGGCCCCATCTGGAAGATAAAAAACCAGGCAAAAAAGATACTGAGGAAACTATGCGAGGAGGCAAGATGATGGATGCCGTGAGGGTTGAGGTTCCGGTGCGAGCAACAGAGGACCCTGAAAAGGTCAGGGAGGCCGTTATGAACGTATTTCCAGACCTTGAAGTTGAGAGTGGTGGAGATTTTCTGAAGGGTAAAGGCAATATTGAAAGCCTCAGTGAACTCAGGGAGGCCCTTGAGAGGCGAAGGATACGGTTAACCGCGCGGGAAATCCTGCTTAAGAACATCAGAGGTAAATCAACCCGTATTTACATAAACAAGCAGGCGGCCCTCATAGGACGTGTCAATGTTCTCGAGGAACCCATCACCCCTCTGGGAGACATAATGGTTGAGATTGAATCAGATGATATAATTGGGATCATTGACTGGCTTGCACCTGATGTATCCAGGGATAGGGGTGAAAGTGTGGATTAGAAACTAATCCTTATCAAAAAGCACAGCTACATAACTAAAAGAAAATAAAAACTAATCCTTATCAACAAGCACAGCCCTTTTTATATCCAGGAATCCGTTATCAAAGAACCACTTCTTTTCATATTCAAGTATCTCAAGTCTCTTTTTAAATATGGGGCCATCAAGGACAAGGGTCTCTGCCTCACCACCCTCAAAGGCAGGGTTTATACCGTACCTCTCACTGAGATCTGCAAGCTCAGAGATCATCTCTCTGTCAACAATCCTCCCGAGCCACGACTCATCCAGGCCCTCGGCTGCAACCGCTGTTACCATGACCCTGAATCCAAGGTCAACAACCTCCTTCATGTAATCCAGCGGGTCCCTGTGCCAGAGGGGTGCCACCGACTTCAGACCCAGCCTACTGCAGACCTCATCTATCCTTGACCTCTGATACTCAGAGTAGAGTGCCCCAGAGTAAACAGCATCTATACCCCTCTCCTTCAGCATGGAAAGGGTCTCTGCAAGGTCCTCAACCTCCTCCTCCTCAACACCCTCAGTCCTGGATTCAATGAGGGGTATTCCAAGGGCCTCTGCGAGGAGGGATGTGAGTTCGATGTTTGGCACGTGGTACATGTGGGACTCGGGGTTATCTGATACCATGGAAACCAGGAATCGGACCTCAGACTCCTGAAGCGCATGGTATAGGGCCATGGTACTGTCCTTACCCCCTGAATAAAGAACCGCAGACCTCATGCTTCACCCCTGTACTTCCTGTAGATGTTCCTGAGGAAACCCATGATGGAGTCTATGAAAACACCTGCAAGGCCAGTTATCACTCCAAGAATACCACAGGAAAGTACTATATTTGATTTAGCCGGTAAAGACCTTCTGAGTTCAGCCACCTTCTCCTCTGCAGGGCCCCTGACGCCTGTTACAACGATGTCCCTGGCCTCAAGGTAGGAGACGACTGAATCGACATTTGCTGGTTTCACCTCCACCACCAGTTTGACTGTGCTGTACCTTGTGTTTATGCCTCCAGTGTACATGAGCCACTCTGCAAGGTTTTCAAGGGCATTTACAGGGTTGTATCCCCTTTTTACCTGTAAAATTATTGTACCATTCGTGTAGACCTTCCATGAGGTTATATTGGAGTCTATAACTGCTATTTTATCCTCTATTATTCTTTTACGTTCCTCTGTGAATTTATCAGTCTTTATCACGATCCCCTCAGAGTGGACATCCACAACCCCCTCCTGGGAGGCTAGATCCGCTTTGAGCCTCTCTATATCGGTACCTGTTGAGACATCCGCAGTTACACTTTCTGTGGCTCCAGATGTTGATAGGTATATGCTCCTTGCAATTTCAGGGATCTCATCGTAGACCGGTGAAATAAGAAATGCGCCGCCAACGGTCCCTGCGATGAAGCCTATGAATACCACAAAAAGCAAGTTTTTTCTGCCAATTACTGGAGTCATGAGACCAGCGGAGAATATGAATGCAAGTAGAAGCAAAAATAGGGCCAGCATTATGATTACACTCAGAACATCCATTTTATTCACCGTGAATCCTTTTGAGGGGGCGCTTCCATCACTTACCAATAGTATCTCAGCTGGCCTTAAATATGTTGTGATTATCCACGGCCCAGGTGAATTCCCTCCTTAGAGGGGATAGAATAAGGATTCTGTGGAACTGCTTAATCAGGTTAATTCCCTGCTTCCCACAATCTGTCCCCCCTCCATGCTGACATAGACCTCCTTAACTGTCCTCCCACCCCTCTGGAGGGGGACAACCCATACCTCCACATCCGTGCCGTTCAGGTTTATTGAGCCCCTTGTGGGCTGGCCTGCAGTGTAGCCTGACTCTGCTGCTATCTGCCTGGCCTCCTCAGCCGTAACATTCTCTGTTGTGTTTGTTCTGTTATCTGTCATGTTGGGTACACTCACAGGTACCGGCTGTGGCTGGGGCTGGATTTGTGTGGAATCAGAGAGCCTCACCCTCTCCCCGTGATTGAATGAGCTGTATGAGTACAGCGTTACAAGAGTCGCTATGATGGCGATGATTGCAAGGGCCTTATACTCCCATCTAAGGTCACTAAACAAGAGAGATCCTCCAGAGTTTGATTGCTCAGGTGACTTTACTTATGGTTATGGTGCCGTTCTGGTTCCTCACAGTGTATGTGAATCCAGGTGTCATGTTGGTCGTTGTCACGTTGACCTTGGGTATAAGGTTGAGCCGGATAGTGTTTGAATTATAGAACACGGTGACCCTGCCATTCCTCACCTCAATGGTGTATGGAAAATCAGAGGTTAATGTGAGGTTAACAGAATACCCTGGTCCATTGGTGTAGGCTGCATTCACAGCGCCCACAACACGCTCACCCATCATCCTGGCCTCGCCAAGTTCACCCGCCTGTGTCCTTGAGAGTTCACTGTCCACTATGCTTACCATCCCTGCGATTATGATGAGAGCTATCAGTGTTGCGAAGAGGAAGTCTATGCTTAAAACACCAGCATCATCCATTAAATCACCTTAACTGTAATTGTTTGCTGCAAGTCCCAGGAGGTCCTTATATGTCGCTGAGAGGCAGAATGGACATCCAAGAGGGTCATACATGACACTGTTCCTTACCTTGATGGTTGTCCCGGCGATTCCAAGGAAGTACTCCCTGTCAACCTTTGAGATGTACTGGTTGCCGTTGTGGTCCTCAAGGAGTGGGTCCCCTATTATGAAGGTGCTCATCCTTGTGTACTGGGGGTCTGCAGATGATGACCTGTTTTCGAGGCGGTCAAAGAATGATAGGCCATATGGATCCACGAAGTAGTAGGGCCTTGGCGTTATGTTACTGGGGTTGTCGGTGCCGTTGAGGCAGTACCAGAGGTTCTGGAGTCTCCCATCACTGTCGACGCTCTCATTGAGCCTGTAATCTGCATATGTACCGTTACTTGCATAGTAGGGGTACTTGTAGATCACGTTACTTGCACGGAACTTGGTGTTTATCCATATGTAGGGGTCCTCTATGCCCTCCAGGCTCACATAGGATGACACCTGTGGCAGCCTGAACTCATAGACCTGGTCCCTCTGGACAACCTTCACAGGTATGCCTCCGCGTATCTCAACTGAGAACCCGAAGGGGTCATTCTGTGTTATTGTAACATCGGATGTTGTGAATGTGGCGTTGGTGTAATTGGTTATGGGTATATTGTTGATGTAGATCTGGCGGCCTGTCTGCCCTTCAAGCTCCTGTGACGTGTTTATGACGTTATCATTTATGGCATCAACTATGTTCCTTGTTATGTTGGCCTTGCTGGTGCCGGCCTGGAAGAACTCAGCGTTATCTATAACGTTCCTTGATGCATTGTATGCCGCGTTACGCCCTGCATCCGCAGCAGCCTTCTCAACGGTCGAGTATATTGATCCAACCACCGTTACGGTGACATCACCACCCATTGTAAGGGCTGCCAGCATGTTGGCCTCATTGGCTATACTCCCATAGGATATTGCGATTACAATTACCGGTATGAAGAGGAGTACTGCAAGTGGTGTGAATGCGTATCCATCCTCGTCACGGATTATACTCATATCTAACTCCTCCACAGTGTTAGTCTAACAGGTAATGAATTGGGTATGTCCCCTGTGTAGAGGGCTTCGGTCCTTATAAGTGACGGGTCTATGTTGTAGCCTGATGCCTGGAGCATCGCTATGAGCTCCTGCCTTGCAAGGGCCTGGGCAGTGTATGCGTCGTTGGAATATTCTGTGGCCCACATGTTTGCAAGGAATTTCGGGTATATCACAGCGACACGTGTACCTGAATATATCTCGGCGTTGGAGTCCCCTGACTCCCACCCCTGACCTGAATTTATGGTGACACGTATATCATAGGTTCCGGGTCTTGTACTGTAGTTTCCAGGTGTCCCCCCGGTTGTGAATATCCTGCTTCCTGCAACATCAATGGCCCCTATATCCAGAGAGAAGGGTACAGGGCCATTGTAGAGCTGGGTCCAGGCACTCGTTGAGTTTTTAACCTCAACCCTGATTGTTTTGGTGTCAAGGCCTGCCCCCATGAAGAGCAGGACCTTCTTGGCATCTGATCCAATGGCGAACTGCCTCACAGGTGCTGATACGTTGGTTGAGTTCTGGTAGCTTGCAAATGGGTAGTTGTTCCACTGGATGGGTAGTGATGTGTAGGAGACCGTGGAGTAGCAGTCAACAAGACCCACCAGGTCGTAGTCCTGGCCAGGGACATTGTCCCATATCGTCACCCTGACCTTATTGGTCTGCCCGGCCCTCAGGTAGTCCCTGATGTATATTATACCCGGCACGTTACCGTAACCATCAGACACTGCACTGTATGTCACTCCCCCATAATTGAATGAACAGAATGCCACATTCCAGGCGGTACCATTCCATACCTCCACAAGGGCATTGTCAACACCACCATAGGGGTTGACAACGGTGTATGCATCAAGTATCCTTGAACCTGTAGGTATGGGGACGTCCTGTGTGACGCTAACCGCACATCCATCTGCGCTGCCACCATTAACGCTATCAATTACGAATGGCAGACCATCAGAGTATAAATGGTTCTGTCTCACCATACTGCTCCATGCTATCACCCTCCTGGTGTTTAGGTTTGTAACTGTACCTGTGTTGAGGTCATATATACGGCCGTAACCCATGGTACCATTGTTATCCAGTCTTGTTAAGCCGGGCACCGCAAGGCCCGCAACGTCATTGAAGGGATATGTGCGGGTAATGATACCTTTCGGCACCTTTATTGTGTTTGTATAGTTGGCTATTACTGAGAACCATGGAAGATCGTAATCAGTGCTTCCTGTTGTGGTCATGTTGGTGAACTGGACATAGAACCTGTTTGAGCCACCCACAAGTGACGTTATGTTTCCCTGATAATTGTACATGAGTTCCCTTGTTGTTCCGGGCCTGAGGTTGAGGAAGGTGAAGCTATCGTTCCTGACAACATGGGGAACATTGTTAATCACCACGTTGGCCCCGTATGATGATCTGTTCTGCCGGTTACATGAACCGAGAAGGAACTTGCCCCAGTGGATGTTAGTTGACGGAACCGAGAAGGTGATGTTCTGGGGTGCTGTCTGGTATCCCCAGTAGGGTCTTGAGTAAAGAGTGTTCCAGAAATTGGTGAGCCAGTTGTGGAAGTTCCAGACGGTTGTGGTGAAGTTTATCTCCTGGTCCTCCAGTGTGACCTCCTCCATCTTGTACCATGCACGTCCAAGCCAGCCCTCCTCAGGACCTGAAATCACTATGGCCCTGGATGCGGTGTCCCTTGCTACGAGTATCCCGCTGTCATTCCTGAGGGTCGGGTATGGGCCCATCTTGAACTCATACCCAACGCCGGGTGGTAGTAGCGACCTCAGCTCAGACCTTATCACGTTCTCTGCACCTGCCGTGTTGTTCCTTGAGTACATGGCGGCTGCAGAGTAGAGTGTCCCGTCCTGTCTCATGACATCCAGGGCATCCGCTGCCAGGGCCTCAAGGTGCTGGTGGTCAGACCCCATATAATTTGGAAGTGCAAAGTAGGTCACAATTGATGCTGTGAATATGAATACAACAATCAGTGCCAGGACGGCGTCGGTTGTGAATATGAATCCTCCCTCATCATCACCGAAATCACGGATCATAACTGATCACCTGCATCAGGTAATATATTCATCATTTTATCCAGAGGTACAGGACAAATTTTGCGGGCCTTAACCTCACGTTATCAAGTGTTATCTGATCTGCGGGGGTACCCTTGGGTGCTGCCAGGATGTAGACATCCATTGATGCCCCAGGGTTACTCTGGGTCCTCACACTCAGTATGTTATCCCTGAATGTCGTGTTATTGTAGAGGTAGGTCTCGTTTATCTGTTTCTTGATCTCTGTTATGTGCTGGCCTATATCATTTGGGGGTACAACACGGTTGTTGTTAACATCAACAAATGCTGAATTGTATCCCCTGTTAATTACAAGAACCCAGTAGTCGTAGATTCTAAGATATGCATCATTGGTTGGGAAGTTGGTTGTGTAGGTCCTTGGCTGACCCGCATCCCTTATGAGACCCTCTATTGAACCCACACGCTCAACCTTTGTGGTGAGGACGTAACGTTCAACCCTTGCAATGTCAGGGGCGCTTGTGTTGAGTGTTCCAAGGGTTCTGACAGTTAGACCCTCAGTGGTGCTTATGTTGATGTAGTACCCATACTCCGGGCCCACAAGTTCCCCCATGTTGGTCGTATTTATCCCGGCGATCTTTGCCGGGGATAGATAGTTCTTCTGGGGCATGTTTCTCACAGGGTCATACCTTGCAAGTCCTATGCTCTGGGGGTTCCCAAGCTGCTCCCAGTTGGGAGGGACACCCGAGGTTTCAACCAACGCATCTGCTATATCCGATGCCTGGCGGTCAAGGGCGCTCTGGTAGATGGTGCTCTGTGTTAAATACATTATGTTATCCATGTCAGCAGCAAGTATGCCCAGCATGATGGTCAATGGTATGAGAGCCAGAAGTATGTCAAGTGAAAATGCAAATCCCCTCTTATCAGCCAGTATACCCCTCAATTTTATCCCCTTCTCTTTATATGTGGTTATTTATGCCGGGAATATTATATATACTTGCTCATTCATATATTAGCAGGAAGGTGATATACATGGACCTCAGGGGTCAGGTCTCAGCAGAATTTCTCTTGATCGTTTCATTCATACTGATAATCGTGCTCGTTTTCTCATCAATTGCAGGTCCTCAGTCCCAAGAGAACAGCATAGCCACCGCTGCAAGGGAGGGTGCATCATCTGCGGTTGCCGAGATTGCGTACACCAATGTATCCATGAAGCCAGTGAAGGTCACAAAGACAACCATAACAGGTGGAAGCAACAGGACCATAACCCTGTACTTTGACACTCCCCTCCCCTCAAATTACAGAACATTTGTGATAAACAGGACCGTTGAGTCCCTCTTAAGTCTCAATGGAGTAAAGCCCGTGAACAGCACCACCGTCAGGCTGGGGGATAGAACATACACGGTACAGGTCTAGAAAAATTATTCCCAGTTTTTATTCCCAGTTACATCCACGGTACAGGTGTAGAAAAAATTAATTTATTTATTTTCCGATTACGCCCCTTCCACACCAGTTATCCTCACAGGCCTGTTACCCCTCATGCTCATGACAGACCCCTCAACTTTAAGCTTCACTGTATCCCCCACCTTCACATCAAAGCCACCATTCTCAACTATGTAAACGTCTGGTTTAACGTTACTCCTTATATCATAGTCAACCCTGACATAGGATGTGTTTTCACCAGTCTCTATAACCTCACCGAAGGTGTAGTCCCGCACATATCTTATTCTGAATATGAGGAAGACCGCAGCCACAGCCAGCACAGCAAAGAGGAGTGTTGTGAGCGCCGGGAAAAATACAAATGGGAAGGCCATGGTGAGGGCAGAGTTACCTGATACAAAGATTATAACAACCCCAACAGCCACGTACATGAGGAAGAAGTCCCTGTAAGCCTCGAAGTCACCTGGGTACATGACCCTTATCTGGCGGTAGAGTATGTAAAGGAGGAGTCCAAGCAGTATAAGTGCCGCCGGCATGAATACAATTAGCGATATGAAATTGAAGACGTATATTATCGAGAGCACGATGAATCCAGAGGCTGTGAGCTGAAGTTTGAGGACCGCGTTTTCCTTCTCTGCCGGGTCAAAGCTCCCTGCCTTGATGATTATTGGGGCGCTATCCTCAGGTATCTTGATATCATGGTTCTTTGCCTCCTCGAGGATTTCCTGAACCTCCGCATCCTGCTGGGCTGGGATGCGCTCCCCTATTGACTCGGCCCTGTCCCTGATCATTCTTTTCACGTTTTCAACATCAACCTCTGAGATTCCCCTTCGAAGATCAGATGTCCTGCTTCTTATCTTAGATGGAAGCCTTATTATTCCAAAGATTGCCGATCCGATGAGTGTGAATAGAGTTATCACTGCACTGCCAAGTCTTGAGAAGAAACTCATGAAACCCCTCCTAGGTCCTTGTTATGTTTGTTATGAGTACGGTTGTGGAGTTAAGTGGCCACTGAACCACCGCACGGTACCATCCCCTCTGAACATTAACCGACTGTGATGTGAGGTTGTACTGTGTGGGGGCTGTTATATTTGACCTTGTACCGTTACTGTAGGTAACCGTGAATATCACGCTGTTATTGGCAAAGATGAGTGCACCATCAACGGGTATATAGAAGCTCACGGTCCTCTTCGCCCCTGGACCATTGGAATAGACTATATCAGCTGCATCTGCTAGTGTCTGAACAGCCACCTTTGCATCTGATGCCCGGGATACATCTGTACTAGCCTCTATTGAGCTCCCTATGAGGGGTATGGTCACGCCACCCAGCACAAGGAGGACCACGAGTATGAGTAGGAGGTACTCCAGGGAAACCTGTCCCCTGCTATCCATGCTGATCACCTTCAACATTATTCAACTGATATTGTTTATGTGGAGGCCCTCTTAAATACTTGGCTAAAATACCAGGTCAAATACCTTAAAGAGTATCACTGCAAGGTCACCCACAAGGAGTGAGATCAGAAGTCCTATGAATATCGCGGGGGCAAAGGGCAGACCCCTCCTTATACGGAACTCATCACGGATCTTCCCATCAGCCACAAGGTCCCTGAGTGTCTGGATCTCCTCCTCCCTCAGGCCGGCGGCCATTGCCGAAATTACAGGTTCACCCCTGTAGGTAAGCGTGGATACATCCCCTGTCCTTGCAGCGGTCCTGAACCTGTCGGTGAATGAGGTGTCATCAAAGTAGTATTCATCACCCTTCCTGTAGAGCGTGTGGGCGAGTATCATTCCCTCCCTGAGTTCATCCACATGCATGGTATCCTGCAGGGCCTCCCTTGTGATGGAAGTCAGAAGCTTCCTTATGAGCTGTATGGCGGTTATTGAGACCCAAAGCACAACAACGCCGCTCACGGTCAACTCGAAGTTCCTGTAGAGGGAGTAGACGATTATAACGGATACCATCACAGCCTTCACCCTGTTGGGGAGGCGTGATATGACCATGGTGAGCAGGTAGATGAGTATGAGGGAGAGCACTATTATCTGGAAGGGAAGGAAGTCCGTTACAATGAACGTAAGCGTCACCGCCGATGTGATCACAAGGGCGAGGACCATGTTTGTCTTGTACTGTTTCATGGGCTCCATGAATTCATCCATGAGGTCCCTCCTTGATGTGTAGATTATGAAGAAGACGTATACCAGGAGGAATGGCAATAGAGACAGTATGCTGTTTATTATAAGTGTTAAGGGGAACGGATAAGCTGCTGTTACAGGAAAAACTACTCCCCGGAAGGTGTAACTCACGATTGATGGCTGGAAAGGTAGAAGCGCCGTGATGGCGGTGAATAGCTTGACGTCGCCACCGGCCCAGGCACCCATCCTCCAGAGGATGTAACCGAGGGCAAATATACCCGCCGTGAAGATGACGGTGTATATGAATATCAGGGGGTCAGCCTCAGTGTAGGCCCTCAGGGCGTTAAAGGCAAGGCCAAGGCCAATGACAGGAAATGTAAGGCGATTAGGGATTAAACCCCTCTTTATATCACTGTATGAGGCATAGAAACATACAATAAGTGCTATGAAAACAGGGATCAGTTCCATGACCATAAAATCACTCCTCTAATGTGAACATTAAGAGAATAATATATTCAGGACTTGTTTTTAATTAATTCTCAAAGTGAGGATATTTAAGTTTTTGTGAATAAATTTCAGATTGTGTGCCGAGGTTACAAACTAAAGGGTGGATACAGATTGACTCAGGACAGAGAATCAGTCAGTGATCTTAGAAGACCTGATAGGAGAACACTTGTTCTAATGCTTTTAATATTCTCTGCTGGGTTTGCCCTGAGGGCCGGTGCGGTTGCCACGGTCCAGGGTATATACAGTGGGACCTACAGCCAGCCATACATGTATGACATGGACTCCTACTATAACCTGAGGCTCGCATCCAGCCTCCTTGAACATGGGACCCTCTCAGAGGATGGGTGGGACAGGTGCTCATATTACCCCCCAGGTGTGCCCCTCAATTATCCGCCACTTCTCGCTTACCTCACGATCCTTTTTTACATGATCCTGTCACCTTTAACCGGGCTGACTGACCTGGCATTCTGGCTTCCAGCATTTATAGCCCCCCTTGGAGGTGTCCTTGTATTCGCCCTTGGAAGGTCACTTGACTGTGACGATCTCTCATCGGCGGCCGCAGGTCTCATGGCGGTTTCTGTACCCTTCTACTTCATGAGGACTGTTCCTGGATTCTATGACACAGACATGTTCAACCTCGTCCTTCCACTGGCTGTGGTACTATCACTCCACCTTTCAGTTAAGGAGAATAGCTGGAGGCATGCAGTCCTTGGAGGGGTCCTTATGGCCCTGTACTCAACTGCATGGAATGGCTGGCAGATACTGTACTCTCTCCTTGCAGCCAGCGCGATCATATCACTTAAGTTAAGGCGCAGGGAGCCCATCATACTCCTCCTGGTAAGCACAGCCCTCATTGAGGTCCTTGCACCTGGTAGTATCCTATCAATCATTTTTGGAGCTCTCAGGATACCTGGAGGTGTGAGTTCCGCATATCCCTTCCCGAATCCATACGCCAACATAACGGAGCTGCAGAGGCCTGGAATTGCAGATGCGGTGATCGCCCTTGGACCGGGTCTCCTACTGGCTGGACTGGCCGGTTTCATGATCCTCATAAGGGATCACGGGAAAAGTGTGCTGTTACCTCTCCTCTCCCTCTGGACACTGACAGGGGCCGTTTTAATGCTCTGGGGTATAAGGTTCTCTGAGGTGGCTGCCATCCCCCTTCTTGTCACATCTGCACTGTTTCTCAGTGACCTCAGGGAAAAGGAAATTACAGTGGGTTTCATGGACCTCTCTGACCCAACATTCAGAAAAGCCCTGCATTTGGCTATGGCGGCCATTGTGGTCCTTCCCTCGTTCCTCATATGCATTGACAGTTACAGTGCACTGCACCCGAGGGTTAATGATGACCTCATGGAAGCGGCACATTACATAAGGGAGAATACATCCAGTGGTACGGTGGTGATCTGTAACTGGGTCCACGGGCACTTCTTTGCCTTCATGGCTGAGAGGCCCGTGAATTTTGATGGGAGACTTGCCTACATTGAAACCATCCTCTGGAGGGGTGCTGATTATCCCCTTGATCCCCGGGTTCCAGGTGTTTACAGGGAGTACTGGCAGGACAGGGCACTTGCAACATCGGACCCGGTGCTTTCAGCTGAGATCCTCTCAATGCTTGCATCCTCTGGAGATGATGCCTACCTTGAGGTTCTGAAAAATGAAAATGACCCTGCAGTCTCTGCCATCATCCTGGGTGACGTGCTGGGTGTTGAAAGGGGTGAACGTACGGACTACCTCATGAAGAGGTACGGTTTCCATGAGAGCGCTGCGGAAAGGGTTACATCCACCCTTAACCGTGAATCAGATTATGTTCTCGTAACCTACGACCGCCTCATAGACAAGGGTTACTGGATCCTCTACTATGGAAGCTGGAATTTCACCGGAAAAACAGAGGAACCACTCTACTCCACGGGTACCATCACCTCATTTGAACCGCTGAAAAGCAGTGATGGACTGGTATATGATGGTGAAAGTGTGAAATTCAATGGTATGAATGTTTCAAGGCTTTACCTGGTGAATGGGACCTCAGGGATTATTGAGGGGGACCCCGATTCAGATATCGTTGCATTCGCACTCCTTGAAAGAAACCGGACAGTGGTCCTACAGAGGAGGTATGAGAGGTCAATGTTTGTGAGACTAGTGCTTCTTGGTGATGGTGGAGGTGTATTCAGGGCTGTTATGAGGAGCGGGGACGTCACTGTATGGGAGCCCATTGATGAGGTAAAGCTGATTACAAAATAAAGGTAAAGGAATCAGGATTCCCTATTTTCAAATGCAGCCCTCAGAAATGATACAAAAAGTGGGTGTGCCCTGTTTGGTCTTGATTTGAACTCAGGGTGGAACTGGCATCCCAGGAACCATGGGTGATCCCTGATCTCAATCATCTCCACCAGGAACTCATCGGGTGATGTCCCTGAGATTATCAGGCCCTTCCCCTCAAGTTCGTCCCTGAATTCATTGTTCACCTCAAACCTGTGCCTGTGCCTCTCAGTTACAAGTTCCTCCCCGTAGGCCTCATGGGCAAGGGTACCCTTCCTGACCCTGCACTCATAGGAGCCGAGGCGCATGGTTCCACCCATCTTCCTTATCCTTTTCTGCTCCTCCATCATGTCAATCACAGGGTATGGTGTGTCCGGGTCGAACTCTGTACTGTTGGCGCCCTCCATTCCATTGAGCCTTGCAAATTCTATCACCATGCACTGCATCCCCAGGCATATTCCGAAGATGGGGATCTTCTCCTGAAGGGCGACTCTCACAGCATCGAGTTTCCCTGAGATACCCCTCTCACCGAAGCCGCCCGGAATCAGTATGGAGTCAAGGTGTCTGAGGTCATCCGCACTGACCTCATCATCAGCGCTTATCCATTCAATTTCAACTCGGATTCCGAGGTGGGCTGCGGCGTGCTTCAGGGCCTCCCTTATGCTTATGTAGGAGTCCTCAAGTTCCACATACTTGCCCACTATTCCAACTGTCACCACCGGCTCCTCTTTCATGAGGGATTCCACGATTTCCCTCCACTCCTTAAGATCCGCTTTCCCCTCAACATCCAGTTCTATCCGCCTCACTATGTATTCGCCGACGTTTTCACTGTCAAGAACCAGGGGGACCTCGTATATGGATGATGCGTCCGGGGCGTTTACGACCGCCTCCTCCTCAACGTCACAGAAGTGGGCTATCTTCTTTTTGAGTGATGAGTCTATGGGCATCTCACTGCGGCAGATTATCATATCGGGATTTATACCTGTACTCCTGAGCTCCTTTGTGCTGTGCTGTGTTGGCTTTGTCTTGAATTCTCCTGCAGCCCGCAGATATGGTACATAGGTTACATGGACGAACATGACATTCTCGTGGCCCTCCTCATTTCTGAGCTGCCTCAGGGCCTCCAGGAATGGCTGTCCCTCTATGTCACCCACGGTTCCGCCCACCTCCACCAGGACGACGTCAGCCCCGCTTTTATCTGCAATCTTCCTTATCATTGCTTTGATCTCATCGGTGATGTGGGGTATTATCTGGACACATGAGCCCAGGTAGTCGCCGGACCTCTCCCTCTTGATGACAGATAGGTAAACCTTACCTGTGGTTATGTTGGCCTCGCCGGGGAGGTCCGCGTCCAGGAAGCGCTCATAGTGGCCCAGGTCAAGGTCTGTCTCCATACCATCATCGGTAACAAAGACCTCACCGTGCTGGTAGGGGTTGAGGGTCCCCGAGTCCCAGTTGAGATAGGGGTCTATCTTGATGGCTGTCACTGAAAGCCCGTATGATCTCAGTATCCTTCCAATTGATGCTGCTGTTATCCCCTTGCCTATGGAACTTACAACTCCTCCTGTTACAACAATGTACTTGGCCAGATAAACCAACTCCTGACTGGTTGAATAAGATTAATGGAATAGTCTATGTGTCTCATCAGTATTAAAAATTCGTGCCCTGAATCCAGAACCTAGATGGTCCTCATGACCCCTATGAGTCTGTGGCCATCCTCTAGGCCCAGTGAGCCCTCCCTGACGGAGAATTCATCGTATGATTTCACACCATCGGGTTCAACACCATCACCTGCAATTATGCAGGGTACAGGGTCAGGTACATGGGTTTTGACCTCTACGGGTGTGGGGTGGTCCGGGAGCACGGATATCCTGCAATCGTATTCTGTCATAGCATCAAGTATCCTTCCCAGTACGAAGCGGTCTATGTTCTCTATTGCCCTTATCTTCTCCTCAGCGTCACCTGCGTGTCCAGCCTCGTCGGGTGCCTCCACATGGACGTACAGGAAGTCGTATTCCTCAAGGGCCGCAGCGGCGTACCTGCCCTTGGCCCTGTAGTCGGTGTCAAGGTAGCCTGTTGCGCCGGGGACATGGATGTTTTCGAGGCCCGCATATACACCAAGCCCCTTTATGAGGTCCACGGCTGTTATTGTGGCGCCCCTCAAACCATATTTTTCAGTGAATGGTTCCATTGATGGCCTGGTGCCCTGACCCCAGAGCCATATCATGTTTGCGGGTCTTTTTCCCCTTGCCATCCTCTCATGGTTGACCCTGTGTGACTCAAGGACATCCCTTGAATTTAGCATGAGCTCCCTTATATGGTCGGCCCCGGGTGCCCCCCGTGGAAGGTGCTGGTCCACTGGTTCACCGACGATGTCATGGGGGGGTTCGATGCGCACATCGGCATAGCTGGAGCCAGTGATGACGAAGAGGTTCCTGTAGCTCACTCCAGCATAGAATCTTCCCGGGGTTTCAAGGTGGGTGTTGAGGGCATCTATGAGCTCTGCTGCATCAGCGGTTTCAATGTGGTCGGCGTTAAAGTCCACTATCCTTTCATCTGCGTTTATCAGGTTACACCTGAATGCAACGTCCTCTGGGGAGAGCTCCACGCCTATACTTGCGGCTTCAAGGGGTCCCCTCCCGGTGTAGTACCTCCTGGGGCTGTAACCCATTATGCTGAGGTTAGCCACATCTGATCCCGCCTCCATGCCCTCTGGTACTGTTCTGAAGAGTCCACATGCGCCTTCCTCTGCAAGCCTGTCCATATTGGGTTTATCCGCCGCCTGAAGCGGTGTCCTGCCACCAAGTTCATCCAGGGGGTAATCTGCCATTCCATCTCCAACAAGAATAATGTACTTCATGATCATCACTGTAAGGGATTAGAAACATCCAATAACGTACACATTATCATCACTCTAGCGGATTAAAAAAATGATATGCTATTCTGTCTCTCTGTGTCTCCGCCATATGGTCAGGGTGTCTGTTAACATTGCCGATGCTGTCTCCAGGGACCCTGCACCCCTCCCAACGGCTGTGACCTCCCCTGCAAGGTCGGTCCTGAGGGTTGCCATGTTGAGTGTCCCGTCAACGGCGTAGGGGGACCCCATCTTCACGAGCCTGGGCCCCACCTCCAGTTTATCATCTGATATCTCAGCGATGAGCTTTATGAGGTAACCATCCTGGGCTGCCAGTTCAATGGCACCCTGGGTTATGCCTGTGATACCCTCCACACTGACATCCCTGAGGGTGCATGGCCTCCCGAGGATTGCATTGGCGAGTATAACCGCCTTGCATGCAGCGTCTGTACCCTCCACATCCTGTGCAGGGTTGGTCTCTGCTATACCAAGCTCCTGTGCCTCAAGGAGGGCCTGCTCATAGGATGAACCCTCTGAGGTCATCCTTGAGAGTATGAAGTTTGTGGTGCCGTTCAGTATCCCTATAACCGATTCTATGCTGCAGGATGTGAGGGTCTCCCTTGCAAGGTTTATTATTGGCATGGCCCCGCCAACCGATGCCTCGAACATGAGCTCGGCGCCGGCCTCTGAGGATAGCTCCATGAGTTCAGAGTAGAAGAGTGCCAGGTGCCCCTTATTGGATGTCACAACGTGTTTCCCATCGCCGAGGGCCTTCATGAGGAGTGACCTGCCTGGTTCACCATCCGTTATGCTGGTGGGTGTTGCCTCAACCAGGCAGTCGTATTCAACCTCATCCAGGAGTTCAAGGCCGCTCATACCCTCAAACCCACTGGGGTGTGAGCCTACGCCCTCCCTCTTCTTGTGTTTGAGGATTTCAGCTATATCAAGACCGTTTATATCATAAATTGCCCCTGATGAATCTGCAATTCCGGTGAAGGTTAACTCCAGACCATACCTTTTTTTGAGGTATTCACCCTTGAGCTGGGCCGCCCTGAGGAAGCCCTGACCCACCGCTCCGAGACCAACCAGACATATCCTCACTCTCATCACCCCCTAGACCTCTGTTATGAGGAGGAGGTCATGCCTGCTGGCGGCCTCCTGAATCCTCTCAAGGACCCTCTCCCTGGTTCCATGTTCGGCCTCAACGGTTATCCTGGCTGACTGTCTTTCCCCTGACATTCTGAGTGAAAGGTCAGATACGGAGGCCCCTCTGACGCTGTTTATTACCTCCACAGCCTCATGGAGGTCTCCCTCTGAGATTTCACCTATGAGTATGCTCGTGAATTTCTCCCTGAGGGGGGCGCCGTCCATCTCGATTATGTTAACACCACGCTCCTGGAGTTTGCTGAGGGCAGCGTCAAGGGTTTCCCTGTCACCCTCCACCGTGAGCTGCACCGGTACCATCGGTCCGTATTCACGGTCCCTTTCATGTATAACCGTCACTATATTGACGCCGGAGCTTCCCAGGGGCTCCAGTACAGATAAAAGCTGGCCGGGGGCATCCCGGAGTTCAATAACCAGGTTTAACCGCATCCTTAACACCTACTGGGTCCATTCACCCCTCTCAACAACTATGTTACCGTCCTCATCAACCGGGGCGTTTCTGAGGATCTTCTCAGGGTCAGTCTTCTCAACCTCATCCTCACTTGTCCTGTTAATGTTATCAACGATGTAATATGTTTCCTCAAGTTCAGGGACATCTTCAAGTGCCCTTGAGAATTCCTCGAGGATCTTCTCAGCCTCTTTCTCTATCTTCATGAAGGATTCCTCCTGGTGTGATGGTTAATCGTAAATGTGAACATATGAGTCTACTATTGATGTGCATCGATATAAATGCTTAGATTGGAGACACACCAAATCAAGAGAGGCAAGGCCCTGATGGGATCATCGCTGAAAGACCCCACCCTCATTCATGAGTCTCCTCATGAAGGTCTCATGGTCGAATCCAGGGAGCACCCTCCTTCTAAGTATCCGATCAATACCTGAACCGTACTGGGCTGCCTTCTTGGGCCTCGTTGCAATGTACTCAGGGACCCCCATCTCAGCTGCCACCTCCCTGAGTATGTGCTTTCTCATCTCATCATCGGGACCCGTTATCTTGAGGCATGTGGGGACCCTGAGGGCTAACCCTATAACCTCCAGGTCAAGGAAGGGGACCCTGAGTTCCACCGAGTTTGCCATTGTAACAGCGTCATCCCGTTCAAGGTTGACATGGTATATGTTCTCCAAATCATGCCTCAGCGCCTCTTCAAGGTTTCCATCCTCAAGGAGCCTCCTGTAGCGGTGGTAACCTGCAAAGAGCTCATCTGCTCCCTGCCCCGAAAACATAACCCTGAAGCCTGCAGCCGACGCCTCCCGGGATGCAAGGTAGAGGGGCATGGCGATGGCGATCTGCATGGGACTGTACACCTCAATCGCACCGAGGACGTGGGGAAGGGCGCCCCTCACAGCCTCCTCTGTAACCTCAATCACCTGGAGGTCCATGCCAAGGTCCCCTGCTGCCATTGATGCGAATTCAACATCCGCTGATCCGGGCGTGCCAACAGTGTAGAGGGTGATGTCCAGGTATTCTCTGAGGAGAACCGCGAGAAGGGTGCTGTCCACGCCACCTGAGAATACAAGCGCAGCATCCCTGAGCCCCCTGACCCGCTTCTTCACAGACTCCCTGATGGCAGATTTCAGTGACTCTTTAAGTTCCCAGGGGTTTTCAGCGCAGGTTCTGGGCCGGGGGAGTCCCCGCAGCTTCACCATCCTCCCATTTATAATGGCGTGACCCGGTGGAAGACTCTCCACACCCCTCAGGCCTATACTCCAGAGTGCCTTTCTCTCCGATGCAAAGGCCTCTCCTGCATGGTAGAGGGGCTTAACACCCACAGGGTCCCTCACCGCTGCAAGGTTCTCACCATCAGTGTAGAGGAAGGCGTAGTCACCGTCGAGTTCACTGACTGCAAAGCGGATTGCATCCTCAAGGTCGCCGCCGTGGCCCTCTATGAGGTCCAGTATGATGTGGGCGTCACCACCACCAGATGGGGGTTCATGACTGTAGATTTCACCGTTGAAGACCAGGACGCCATTACCTGTAACTGGCTGGGGTCCGCCCACTATTGAGAGGAGGTTGTGGCCCAGTGCAATGCCCTCTGAGGGAGGGGCCTCAAGCACATCCTCCCCCTCACTGGTTCTTATGGTGATCCTGCCGTCATGGTAGAGGCCCCTTGCATCAGGGCCCCTGTGTCCAATCGTTCTGAGCATTGCGGCGACCTTTTCCCTGGCGCCCGCTCCCCTGAAACCTGCTATTCCACACATCCATTTCACTCTGGGGGCTTCAGGCCACCTTTTCACCGGCCTCTGGGCCCGGCTTTACTGAGTATATTTCCTCAACAGTCATGAGTATGGCGGATTTTGGTTCGAGTTCTGTCATGACGTTCTGGGCCCATTCAACGACCATGTCAAAGTATTTGCCTGATTTGAAGATTTCAACTGTTCCCTTGAACTGGTATGGGCATTCCCTGGCGTTCTGTGGTATCAGTGCCATCTTCGGGTTTTCATGGAGGTTTCTTATCGTCTTCTTCATGTAGTTGTCTGCAATGAGGATGGTCTTCTCATCGAGTGGCCTTGCGAATCCTATGGGGACCACGTTGGGTGTGCCCTCCTCATCGGCTGTTGCGACAAAAACGAGTTCCTTTTCGATGGCATCCATCATCTCACGACTCATCATATAATATCACCATTTATCTATTACCCAGGGATCAGTAGATAAATTTAACCCCCGTTCTTTAGGATTGCTATGAGGTCTTTAAATGCGTTTTAAACCGTTATAAGAGATTATATGTGTCCATAAAGCATTCAGACACTCTCTAATGTCTCCTGAATTCCGTGCATCCCTTGAGGATTATATGGGCCTGTCGCCATGCCATGTTAAATCCCCTCTGGAAAGCCCCTATACTTAAACTGAAATCCCATTAAAATCCTGCTGGAATATTAGGTTCTTTACGTGCCTTTAAGCTGGATAGGGGATTGAAAATTGTCATTAAGGCCATGGTGGAGATGGAAAGAGGATATTCATTTATCCTGAAAATGAAAAGATTTCATAAGGCCTATTTTGATTTTAAAGGCTCATATAAGGCTTTTTTGAGTCAAATAAACCAAAATATTTATATATAACCTTAAATTCAAGTTTTTAATGTCACAGTGACCCTACCGGGCACTGTGGATTGGAGGCGGTAAAATTTCGGTGAACATGAGACTGGTGTGCATGCTCACTGCATGCATGCTCCTCATGAATACAGCAGGATATGCAGTGGCAGCTGATGATACAGCCTTAGAGGTTGAAATGAAATCTGGCGAGGCACTGGATCAGTGCTCCAGTTTAAATGAAAATTGCAGTGAAGACCTTGTGAACAATGACAGCGACGACACTTTGCCTAGCGGGGCCGATCATCTGAGTGCAGATAACACTGAACCCCCTGTTTCAGTGGACAGAGAAGCGGATGAACCCTCTGATGGATATGCAGATAACAGCACAAAACCTGAAGTGGCAGATACAGATATGGAGAACGCCAGTGGCAATTCAGGCAGCCAGTTCCATGCTGCAGGCGATAATTCAGGCGTGAACCATACAAACATCCTCAGCGCTGCGGTTAACCTCAGGAAGTACATTGAAACCTACGGTAAGCTACCAGCAACAGTATCAGTGGGAAGCCAGAAGCTGACGGTTGCACAGTTCCTTGATCTGATGCTAAGGGATCTCCTTAAAACTGCAGGAAAATCAGTTTCACTTACAGTGCGTTCAGTGCAGCTCGCTTCGAGCCCATCAGGGTCAGCGACAGGGCAGCTATCAAAGTCAGCGTACATCAAACTTGCAGAGAATGTACTGAAGTTCATAAACAGTAACGGCAGGGTACCCAACTATGTGAGTTCCAGTATCGGCAGGATATCCTGTGATAACCTCATATACGCGGTTTCAAGGATCCTGGCATTCCATGCTGACAATGGCAGATTACCCAGCTATGTTACGGTGAAGAAGATCAGTGCTACATCAACGACCCCACCATCCTCACTTAAAAAGAGACCTGAGAATGACCCATACAATGGTGAGAGCACCTCCCGGTACCTTTCGGCAACAGCAAACTGCCAGGTGAATGACCCGGCAATAAGGTCACTGGCAGCAAACCTCACCTCAGGTCTCAGCAGTGCATGGGATAGGGCAACAGCGATATTCAACTGGGTACGCGACAGCATCAGCTACAGCTTCTACTACAACACAAAGTACGGTGCCACTGGAACGCTGAAAACAAGGACAGGTAACTGTGTCGATCATACTCACCTCCTGGTGGCCCTCTTCAGGGCTGCAGGGTTAGCTGCCAGGTACGTGCATGGTACATGCACCTTCACCTCAGGTAACACCTACGGCCATGTCTGGGCCCAGGTACTTGTGGGTGATACCTGGTACGCTGCAGATGCCACGAGTTCAGCAAACAGTCTGGGTGCTGTATCAAGCTGGAACACTGCAACAGCAAAGATTAAGGGGATATACGCAAGTCTTCCCTTCTAGTGGTTTTTAAACCACTATTTTATTTTTTTGTGTTGATTTGAGCCCTGAAACTGAAATTTAAAAGTGATGCTTCTGAATAAAGCATCAGTACCCCTGCAATAAGCACACTGTCCACCATAAAAAAATAATACTTCTGAATAAAGCATCAGTACCTTGCAATGAGCAGGCTGTTCACTATAACAAAGAGCGACAGTCCCATATCCCCCACAGCAACCGCAACCCAGAGGGGTACGGATCCGGCGACAGAAAGCACTGCAAGGGAGAGTTTAACTGTGACCGTTAAAGCCGTGTTGATCCTCACGGTGCGGAGGGTCCTCCTGCTTAGATCCATGAGTTCATCTATCCTCTCAAGGTTATCCTCCACGAGGGTTATATCGGCTGTTTCAAGTGCCACATCTGATCCCCTGACACCCATGGCTATCCCCACATCTGCAGCTGCAAGGGCCGGTGCATCGTTAACACCATCACCCACCATTGCAACGGGTCCCGTGTTTCTCACCTCATCAATCACCTTCATCTTATCCTCAGGGAGAAGACCCCCATGGTAGTTTTCAACTCCAAGTTCCCCTGCAACCGCAGCTGCAACCTCCTCGGTGTCCCCTGTTAGCATCATGACCTTAATTCCTCTATCCCTGAGTTCTGTGATTGTCTTCCTGGCGGAATCCCTGATTGTATCTGCAAGGGTTATCTTCCCTGCTATCCCCTCTGGCCCCTGAAGGTAAACCGTGGTCCCCTTGCCTGGGCTGGCACCGACAAGCTCAGGGCTCCCAATGGTGTACCTAACACCATTGACGTAACCTGAAACACCCTTCCCGGGCATGGACTCAAATTCACTGACCTCATCAGTTTCTCCATTGTAGGAGTCCACTATGGCCTCTGCGATGGGGTGCCCTGACCTCTTCTCAAGGGAGGCTGCGATCCTGAGGACCTCATCCCTCCTCTCAGCGGGTTCAACCGAGGTGACCCTGGGGGATCCCTCTGTGAGGGTCCCTGTTTTATCGAAGATTATGTTTCTCACCGATGCCATGGCCTCCAGGAACTCCGAGCCCTTGATGAGTATGCCCCTTCTTGCAGCGGCGGTCATCCCTGAGACCATTGCAACGGGTGTTGATATGAGGAGTGCGCATGGACATGAGATGACGAGGAGTACCAGGGCCCTGTACAACCATGTCTCTATGGATCCCCCCAGTATGATGGGAACTGCTGCTGTTAAAACCGCGAGTGATATAACGGCTGGAGTGTAAACTGATGCAAAGCGTTCTATGAACCTCTCCCTGCGGGATCTTCTGGTGGCAGCCCTTTTAACAGTTTCAATAACACCTGCAAGCACAGTGTTATCTGCTTCCCTGGTAACCCGAACCTCCAGGTATCCATCAAGGTTCTGAGTACCTGCAAATACTTCACTGCCCTCCTGCACGGTTATGGGAAGGGATTCCCCTGTTATATTTGACTGGTCGACCTTCGACCTGCCCCCGGTGACGGTTCCGTCGAGTGGAATGGTCTCACCGGGTTTTATACCGATTATGGATCCCACCGTCACCTCCTCAACCTTAAAAATTTTCTCCCCATCACCGAGGACCCTTGCTGTTCTGGGCCTGAGTCTTATGAGCGATTCCACGGATCTGTGGGATCTTCTGTGAGCGTACTCCTCAAGGTACTCTGCAATGTTATACAGAACCGTCACCAGGGCCGCCTCTGTGTAGTCACCCAGTACTATGGCACCGGCGACTGCTATTAGTATGAGGAAGTTCACTGTGAAGCGTCCCCTCAGGACTGATCTGATTGCTGCCGGGAATATCCTGTAGCCGGCAGCCACCACTGCTGCGATTAGCAGTGGAATTGATATCAGACTGCCTGTGAAGCTGAGGATGATCCCTGCTGCGAGTAGTGCGCCTGATGCTGCAATGACCTGTATATCTTTATCCCCCTCCTCAGGGGAGCATGAGCTGCATTCACATCCCATACAATTCACCTGAACATATGAATACACATTCATATGTATTCATATTATATAAGTGTTACCTAATATTGGTGGTGCCAGAAGGCGTCAGTATAAGATAGCCAAAAAACCCTTCAAAAATCATGAAGGGAATTAATGAGATAACAAAAAAAGAAAGAGGATTATTTCCTTGCCCTTGCAATCTTCCTTGCAATCACAAGTTCACCTATGGCTATCAGACCGACAAAGAACTTTTCAAGACCACCTGTAGCCCATATGGCCTCACCAAATGTGGAGTTCCTGATCCTCTCCTCGTACTCCTTAGGCTTGATCCTCTTACCTGTGCGTCTCCTTGTGATGATTGCGGCGGCCTCCATGAGTTCGTCCCAGCTAACACCCTTGAGTTCACGGTTCATTGCCTCGAATATCTTGGAGACCTTGATCTCATAGAGCTGTGAGAGGGTCTCAACGATGTCAAAGGACCTCACAACACCAACAACCCTTCCCTCATCATCCAGCACAGGGACACTCACAAGTTTGTGGTGGGCTGTTTCAAGGACTGCCAGCCGCGCAGGGTCGTTCTCATTGACGTGGACTATCCTCTCAGGGGGCTGCATAACGTCGGATACAAGTTCAACTCCATCCCTGAGTCCCCTCATAACATCAAAGCTTGTAACCCATCCAACAAGTTTACCCTCCTCATCCACAACCGGTGTTGTGAATTTCCTTGTCTTCTCCATCTTCAGGGATACATCAACAACCCGGTCCCCAGGGGAGACTGCTATAAACTCCTTATCCATTATCTCCTTAACTTTCATCTGACAACCTCTCCAGTTTAAGTGCTGCCACAGGACACTTAGACGAACAGACCTCACAGAGGATACATTTATCTCCATCAACAACAACTTCCCCATCCTCGATCCTTATGGCGCCGGTGGGACAGTTCTCCTCACATACAAGGCACTCAACACATGCATCCTGATCAACAATGAGCCTACGGGTCTCAATGACAGGTCCAAGTTCCCTTTCAAGTTTTATGGCATCTGCAGGGCACACGTTGACGCAGGCACCGCATCCAATGCAGATGGATCCATCAACATTCGCAGTTTCCCCCACCCTTATGGCGCCTGTGGGGCAGAATCTCTCACAGGTGCCGCAGGCGGTGCATTTATCTGTAACCTGGATATCCCTCATGCGGAGTGTTCTGTGTGGGATCGTCACGTATTCAAGGTTATATGTGACATCCTCATCAATGGTGGCTGTGCTCTCAACAACATTTATGCATCTCACGGGGCATGTCTGGGCACATATCTCGCATTTAACACAGTTATCAAGTATCCTTGCGGCCCTTGAAGCAGATGAATCTGATATGGCATCAACAGGGCATTCCTCAACGCAGAGGTTGCACCTGACGCACTTGGGTGTTATGTCTATGAATTTGTCACGAACCCTGCACCTTCCAAGTTCCACGCTGACTTCCTCAGGGCTCTCCTCAAGGTCCATCGACTTCAGTGCAACATCCCTCTGGAGATCATCCAGTTTCTTTTTAAAGACTATATCCATGATACAACCCCTGTACTGGTTTAAGCTTTGTAGAGATTAAAATGACCCTCCTCTATTAGTTTAAACATGTTCACTTAAATTATTTTTTGGAATTTCTGCGTGTATCTGGATGGGCGTCCCCCATGAGGTACCCCTCCAGAACCTCAAGTGCCTCTCTCCCTGGGAGGGACGATGTGGCACCGTAGCCCTCTATACACCTTGATGCTATGTAGTTTCCAAACAGGCATGATACATCCAGTTCATGTCCTGAAAGCCACGAGTAGAGGAAACCTGCATTGAATGCGTCCCCGGCGCCCGTTGTATCCCTGCATGTGGTCTCAAGTGCCTCAACC
Source organism: Methanothermobacter sp. K4 (assembly GCF_022014235.1). NCBI lineage: Archaea > Methanobacteriati > Methanobacteriota > Methanobacteria > Methanobacteriales > Methanobacteriaceae > Methanothermobacter > Methanothermobacter sp. K4. The sequence continues at coordinate 45,996 of NZ_JAKLTD010000002.1, read as the reverse complement.
ATCACCTCTGAACCATTGAAGGCCCTGACACCCTCAGAGCCCATCTTCATGACAACCACGTCAACCCCCAGTTCAGCCGATGCCCCGGCAGGGTCAGTGGATCCTGTCATGAGCTCCAGTTCCCTCCGGTTAACCAGGAGGATGTCTGTCCTCTCAAGGATACCCTCAAGTTCGGATACATCCCGCTCTGCATAGAGGTGACCCGGGTCGAGGCTCACTGTCACGGAATCATCTATGACCTCCAGGACCTCCCTCTGGACCCTGATACCTGATCCTGCGAAGGATGTGAGGTGAAGGAGTCTGGTTTTAAGTGCCTCCACCTGGACCTCATCCATGCTGAGGGTGTCGTTAACCCCCGGGTCCACGTAGAGCGCCCTGTTTCCCTGGGGGTCAACGAATCCCATGACCCGGCCACTTCTTCCCCTCTCTGAAACAGCAACGTAGTCGGCGACACCCTCCCCCTGGAGGTTCTCCCTGAGGATGGAACCCTCCCTGTCACCTGCAACCTTCCCTATGAAGGCCGTCCTCAGGCCGAGTCTTGCAAGGCCTATTATGGTGTTGGCTGCTGATCCACCGCAGGACTCCACCATATCGCGGACAAAGACCTCCTCGTCGGGTCCCGCTATCCTCTCAACCATGTGGAGCTGGTCCATGTTAAGGGCCCCGAGGCCCACTGCATCAAATAACATCAGAGAACACCGTGAAGGTCTATCCTGTGATCCCCAAGTTTACCGTCATAGTTACCTGCGGATACCATCAGGACACCGTCGTAGCGGCACACAGCCTCTATACCCACCCTCATGGCCTCCTCAAGGGCCTCCAGGGACAGGCCATTTATGACTATCTCCGGTATGTACCCGACGCCCTCAGGTACCCTTGAATCATCACCCAGGAGGTCCCTCAGGCTTGGACAGTAGGGGTGGTTGGTTGTGGGGCCTATCCAGGGGTAATTCGTCTCAGGCTTGGAGGCGGCCGAGCAGATATCAAAGGGTGTTACAACACCCTCAACCTCACCTATAGCATTTATAGCGGCCCTTCCAGCCTCAAGGACGGTTTCAGGGTCCCTGCACATGTACCAGAAGTTGGCCCCCATCACCGCATCCCTGTAACCCAGCTTTGATTCGATCTTAAAGTCAGGAACCGCTATGGGGACGTTGATCATTTCACGACCATTGAACTCCTCAATCCACTCATAACCGTCCCCGCAGTGGCCCACATGCTTCATCATATCCATGTACCCTTCAGGGTCGGGTGTGGAATTGTAGAGGGCTGTGAATGGCTTCACCAGTATATCCTGCCTGATCCTGTAGGAGAGTTCGACCTGGAACTTCTCCAGGTCAGGGAGGGCGTAGTAGAACTGTACAGTGGCCCCTGGCCTCCCATCTGGTGTTTCATCAGCCGAGAGGAATGATTCAACGCCACCCTCAACTCTCCCTATAACAGCGCCTGGGGTTGCAGTTGAATCGTAGGCCGCCCTCCTCACGGTTTCCATGTCACGGGCCGTTATGGTTGCCCTCACACACCTTCCTGTGAAGGCCTCTGAGAATGTATCCTCGATCAACGTTCCGTTAATCTCCATAATCAACACCTGCCGCTCCATTCAGCCCAGGGACCCCACATCCTCCCCTCTTACCCTCTTCCTGACTGCCAGGCTCTCCTCAACGAGTTCATCGGTATCATCCACCGGTGTGATGGTGGGGTAGGCGTCCCGGAATATGTTCTCGAATCTCTCAGCAACCCTGAAGTCCACCCTGAAGGATTCAAGGGCCCGTTCAGGGTCATCTGAATATGCCTTAACGAATTCCATTACGTAGTCTCTCCCGAACCTTGAATGGAGGTCCACAAGTGGCAGGAGGGCCCTTGCGTCCCGGGATATGACTGCCACCTCAGCCTCCCTGAGGGCGTAACCGTTGCCGTTGAATGATATGGGTATACCCTTACCCCTGAGTTCCCTGAGGGGCTCGACATCTGTTATGCTGTCACCCACGTACATGGCCGCCTTCTCTGTTAAACCAAGTTCAGAGAGTATACCTTTCAGGGCGACCCTCTTACCGTCCCCACCAACAGTCCTTACCTCATCAAGGAGCCTCCCTATCCTCATCTCAGGTATCTTCCGGAAGAATATCTCATCCAGGTCCTGGAAGTCACCATCAATGACTTCCTCCCTGAGTTTCATGAGCATCTCCCTTTCATCATCCCCCAGGGGGACGTTGAGGGTGAGGGTGGTGTGGCGGGTGTTCTCAATGGGGAAGCCTGTGCGCCTGCAGAGGGCCTCTATGTAGTGCCTGTAACTTGTGCTTATGATGTAGGATGGCATGAGCTGCATGGCAAGCTCGAGGGTCTCCTCTGCCCCGGGTACAAGTTTGAGGGTCTCCTCTGAGAACTCAATGAGTTTCTCATCGGTGACACCATAGGCCACCAGGAAGGGTACTATGAGCTTCAGGGTGTCCCCTGCATTGTAGCCTGGCCTCTTTATCTCATCTGCCAGTATGTCATCAAATTCGCTGACCTTCCTGAAGAACCTGTCACCTTCGGGCATGAAGTGGGCCGCGGCCTCGAAGGCGTTGTCGTTCAGTGAAACCGGACCCTCGCAGTCTGTCACAAAGACCCTATTCAAGGTTATCATCCTCCAGGTTAAGTTTCACTGCGGTAACCGGGCATATGTCCTGGCATTCACCGCAGAGTATGCAGGTGTCATCGTCAACCTCCACCTCACCATCCAGTGCCATGGCATCAACGGGGCAGTGGTTTACACAGACGCCGCACCTCTGGCAGATGACATGATCCACCTCCACCGAACCGCTTCTTGGTCCCCTGAGGATTCTGCGCTCAAGGTATATCCTGCCATCGGATGCCTTGAAGCCCTCCTCTGTTATTTCAATTGCATCAACAGGGCAGACCCCTCTGCAGCGACCGCAGAAGACGCACCCATCCTTTATCTCAACAGGGGCGGGTGTTACCGGTTCTATAACTCCAACCGGGCACTCGGTGACGCATAGTCCGCACCCGATGCACCTATCCTCAAGGACCCTTATGCTTCTCTTTGGTTTCGTGAAGTCCACTATATGGTTGAGTTCAAGTATTTCAAGGTCTGAGTCGACGAGCTCCTCTATACCGTCCCTTATCTCCTCTGTGACATCCACCCTGAATTCGGGTTCGTCCCTTGTGAACCTCCTCTTCACACTCCTCAGAACCGAGTCTATCCTGCCCAGGTTCTTCACGAGTTTCTCTGATTCCCTCTCAAGGATCTCCCCTGCTATCTCCATGTTATTGAGTTTTGAGAAGTTCTCGTAGGCCCTCTTTCTGGAGGAGTACTTTATGGCTGCTGATGGGCAGACATCCATGCACTCCTCGCACCTTGCACAGTATGATGGGTCTATGTAGGGGAGCCTGTTTATCTTACCCACCTTTATGGCGCCCCTGGATGGGCAGACCCTGGTGCAGGTCATGCAGCCTATGCAGTCCCTCTGGTTAACCACAACAGCCTTTCCACCCACCACCGAGCGTGGGAGAATCTCACCGTATTTTATGGCCTCTGTGGGGCATGCCCTTGCACAGTAGCCGCACCTGACACATTTATCCTCATCTATCTCACTGTGAACCCCGGTCTCCCCTGATGAGGCCAGGTGTATTGCCCCTGTCCTGCAGGCAGATACACAGGCACCGCAGCCACGACAGATCCTGGGGTTTATAACCGGGACGTTCTCCCTTATGGGCTCCCCGAGGATTGTCTTCATCCTTATGGCATCGTAGGGGCAGGCCTCCCTGCAGAGGACGCAGCCGAAGCAGCGGTCATCGATTTCAACCTCCCCTGTGTCGGGGTCGATGTGCACGGCATCCACGGGGCATACATTCAGGCAGGGCTTATCAGGGCAACTCCTGCACTTCTCATGGTCGATTTCATAGTCAACGTCAACTTCCCTCAGGGGCTTTACGGGTTTTGCTGCAGCTGGAATGTTATCATCTCCTCATCACTTTACAGGAAGCGCCGCCGGTTTTATGGTGATCCTGATTACCTCCTCACCGTTGGACTCATCAATGAGGAACCTTGCAACGTAGTAGCCGGCAACACCGAATGGACAGGTCTGGTAGCATGTGCTGCACCTGAGGCACTTCTCAGGGTCCCTTACGACTCCCTCATCCTCCGAGTAGGTTATGGCACCTGATGGGCACTCATCGACGCATAGCCTGCACTGAACACACTTCTCGGGGCTCCAGGTTATGATCCTCATCTTGAGGCGGTCTGTTATCATCTCAAGGATGTCCCTGGTGATCTCCTCATCGGGCAGAACCTCCAGGGCCCTTTCAAGGAGGGGTCTGAGGGGTTGGTTCATCCTGTAGACCTCACCGGCCCCGAGTTTCTTTATATCATCACTGCGCTCCTCGATGGCCGCCTCCAGTTCATTGACAGCCAGGTTTATAACCATCTTCTGCTCCTCAACGTATGCCACGTGTATCCTCTTGAGGGCACCCTTAACTGGACACTTCTCAAGGCAGTCACCGCATGCTATGCACCTGCTCTGGTCAATCTCGACCCTGCCGTCCTCCTCAACGATGGCATCAACCGGACAGGCCTTCAGGCATTTCTTGCAGCGTATGCAGAGGTAATCGTCTATCACGTAGAGTTTCTCGGAGGGCACGATTGTGAACTCTTCCCTTATGAGGTGGTTTTCACCGCATTCTATGGTCTTGGGGTCGGTGGGGCAGACCTCGGCGCAGAATCCACACCTGATACATGCCCCCTTCACTATCACCGGGTAGGTCAGGCCCTCCTCCTCAGGGGTGTCGGTATCGCGGACCAGTTTTATCGCGCCAGGGGCAGGGCATGCGGTGGTGCAGGCCCCGCAGCCTATACAGTACTCCTTATGTACTGTGGGGAAATCCCTGAATCTTTCGGGTTTTTCAAGGATCTCGTGTTCTGTATGTGCATTTGCAAATTTCTCTGCCCATGATTTACGGGCAAACTCGTAGAGGTACCATATTACAGAGGACATAGGACATCAACATGATCAATTTTTTAGAGCAGTATCTCCCTCTTTCCCTGATTCTCGTCCAGGACCACGACCCTCTCTGCACATGCAATGCAGGGGTCTGCGCTGGCATAGGTTGCAATGGCATCTGCAACGGTTGCAACGTCCCGTAGCATGTACTTTGCACAGGCATCGATGTTCATGATGCTGGGGGTCCTTATGGAGATGTTCTTTATGAGGTTGCCGTTGGTCTCAATCATGTAGGCCACCTCGCCCCGGGGTGCCTCGTTTCTCCACTCACCATACCCTGCCTTCACATCCACCTTCTTCCTCACAGGGCCGGATGGGATATTGTCTATGATCTGCTTTATCAGGTCAATGGAGACCCTTACCTCATCGAAGCGGTTCATGACCCTTGCAAAGTTGTCTCCCTCATCCCTCCAGATTGTCCTGAAGTCCAGGTGGTCCCTGTAGGTTGGGTGGTCCTCCCTGAAGTCATACCTTATACCTGAGGCCCTTCCTATGGGTCCCACTGAACGGGCCTTCTCTGCCTCCTCCTGGCTCATGTAACCCACGTCCCTTGACCTGAGCCCTATGAGCGGTCCGTGCTCGAACATTTCAACGTAGCGGTCGAATTCCCTTTCAAGGTCCACTATGATCTCCCTTATCCTTGAGAGGTGATCCTCTGAGGCGTCCATCCTCACACCCCCCACAACATTCCAGCCCATGTTGACACGGTTACCTGTGAGTAACTCGATGGCATCCATTACAGGCTCCCTCAGGGCCAGCATGTACATGAACATGGTCTCATGGTCAAGGGCCTTGAAGTAGGTCGAATTTGCGATTAGGTGGCTCTGTATCCTGTCAAGTTCGTTTGTAAGGGCACGGAGGAACTGGGCCCTTGGTGGGGCCTCCACCTCAGAGATTGCCTCGAAGGCCTCTGCAAAGGTCTGTGTGTGTATGTATGAGCATATTCCGCAGACACGCTCAGAGAGGTATATGGCCTTCTGCCAGGTCTTGTTCCTCATCACCCTCTCTATTCCCCTGTGGACGTATCCGTACTCTATCTCGGCCTTCAGAACCTTCTCACCCCTGGTCTTCACCTTGAGCCTTATGGGCTCCTTGTAGCCGGGGTGCATGGGTCCAAGTGGCAGTATCATCTCTTCCTCCCCCTCTCTGCTATTGCATCGGGTGCCACCGATAGTATGGCCTCAAGTATCTCGGAGGGCCTTGGAGGGCAACCAGGGACCTCGGCGTCCACCGGTATGAAGTCAGAGACCGGTGCATAGACGCTCCCACCCTCCTGGTTGAACACGTCCCCTGAGATGGGGCAGTTACCCAGGGCCACCACTATCTTTGGCTCAGGTGCCTTGCTGTATATCCTCTGAAGCTTCTCCCTCCACTGCTCTGTAACGGCACCGGTCACCAGTATCACGTCAGCCTCCCTTGGGTTCTGGTGGACGTATATACCGTACTGTTCAAGGTCATATCTGGGTGATAGGAGTGCAAGGACCTCTATGTCGCAGCCGTTGCACCCCCCTGTGTTCACAAGACACACATGGATTGATGTTTTCCTCAGAATACTTTTAAGGGCATCCAACATTTCTTTACCTCTACATATACTCTTTTATGATCATGTTAAGCTTTTAAGGGCATCCAACATTTCTTTACCTCTACATATACTCTTTTATGATCATGT
>NZ_JAKLTD010000002.1:34535-39229 GCF_022014235.1 Methanothermobacter sp. K4 | reverse complement strand
GTTAAGCTTCAGCTCGGAGTATCTCATGGAGCCTCCTCTTCCCCTCAGCAAGGGCCTCCTGATATTCAGTTCCCGCAAGGATCATTCCGGTTATCTCATCCTTGAGTGTTTCTGCATCCTCAGCATCCACGATCTCCATGACATCCACGAGCCAGCAGAGCTGGAGGTCACTGTGCAGCCTCTCCTTTATGCACCTTGGCCTTGCAGACTCGAATCTGGGGTGGAGGGCCTCAAGGCTGGACATGTCCAGTTTATCCATGAGTATCTCCTGGAACTCCTCCAGGTCAAGTTCAAGTTCCTTGGAGAGTGGCTTCACAACATCCTCCTGCCACCGGTAACTTTCAATTATCCTCCTCTTCATGAGCCTCATGAGTTCTCCTTCATCCATAACTACCACCCCGGGGTTCCAGCCAGGATCCATATGATGAATGCCACCGCAGCCCCTATGACCGTCTCGTATCTACCATACCCTGGCCTCATACCGGCAACCAGGGCTACCATGAAGAACCCTGCAGTCCTTAAAAGGGGGGTGAAGGGTGCCAGGGCCGCATTCACAAGTACAACCCACCCCACAAGGGCCACTATAAGTGCCAGTGGGTCTATTTTTTCCTTCACAAATGGCTCCCTGTACTTCCGGTAGCTTAAGAGCAAACCTATTACCGAGCCAGCGATAAAGGAAACCGTGTATACCAGGTACATTTCATACAATACTATCACCAGTGAATTTGATTATACTGGTCTGTAGAGGACCAGGAATGAAATTATGAAGAGTGCCAGTGCCGCGAAGAAGGCAACCCTTTCAAGTTCCTCTGAGAGTTCAGAGAACCTTTCACTGCCCGACATGAGCAGGAGCACCACGAATATGGCTGCAAGAACTGTGACCGGTATTACAGATATCCTCTGCAGGATGGCTGCAAGCATGCTCACGATTATTACTCCACCTGCGACAAGTGCCGTGAGTACCGTTAGACCTTTCTCCATTAAATCCCCTCTCTAAATTACTATCACATTACAAGCATAAGAATGATGGACCCGGCTATACCTACAAATGCAAGGAGGACCTGTATGGCCACAGAGTGGTTGGGGTTCAGCATGGGTGTTGTTGCGTTTATGAATGCCGTCACCGCCGTGATTATCACCATTCCCAGGATGTAGAGCGGCAGACTCAGACTGCCTATGAATACCGTGAGGAATATCCACAGGAGCATGTACCATGCTATGGACTCTGAGATCATCAGGTACCCCCTGAGGACCCCGAAGTGCTCTGTTTCATATCCTGATATTATGTCCTTACCCTTGGTTATGGAGAATGGTGAGTACGGTGCCTTTGAGAGTATGAGTACAAAGAACATCATGGCCGCCAGGGGGAGCTCAAGTATGAGTGGCCCGTGGATGCTCTGGTAGCCTATGATGTCCGATATTATCATCGTCCTGGTCTCCAGGTATATGATGGCGAGCACCGCAAAGAGTGGCAGCTCGGCTGCAGCAGAGAACACTGCACGGACACAGCTGAGCTTACCGTACGGTGAACCGGATGATGATCCTGCATTGTGCTCAACGATCTTGTGGAGGGCGTATATCCCGAAGAAGAGCAGGAGTGAACCCTCAAGCACGGGCCCCACAATGACAGCGCTCACCCAGATACCGCAGAGTGTCGCCGCTATCGCCACATAGAATGGCATGGCAGCCGTCCTGGGGAACGATGACTCCTTTATGTAGAACTTGAGGGTGTGGAGGAGGTGCTGTATAACAGGGGGACCGGGTCTCCTCTGTATCCTCGCCATAACCTTCCTCTGGAACCCCAGAAGCAGGCTACCCACCAGAAATGCTATTGTAACGTTAACTATGATGTTTCCCATCAGATTCATCTCATCACCGCAACGTGAATGGTTCCAGCAACGTTAACTATGATGTTTCCCATCAGATTCATCTCATCACCGCAACATGAAATCATCAGTACCCTATGAATGGTTCGTTAACCCTCTCATCAGCCTCATCCTTCTCTGGCTCCGCCATGGAGAGTATCCCCACTGAGAGTATGAAGACCGGAATGAGGAATATTGCCACACCATACACCACCCACGCCGGTGGGTTGAATATGAGGGCATAGATTATCCCGCCTGCTGAGAGTATCATGGCAGTAAGGCTTCCTGCTTTAAGTTTATTCATGATCTCACCTTCAGAGTGCAACTATCAGTAAAACCTCAATTGCCCTCACAATCACCAGGAGGGAGCTGAGGTGTATTATGAGTATGAAGGGCGAACCCGGTGTGCGGAACATCTCCGCCTTGGTTGCATAGAAAGGTGCAACACCGGTCTCACCGATAACCCCCATCAGGAGCAGGATGCTCGCGAAGCCTATCATCTGGTTTCCCCCCATATGGGAGAGTTCAAGTAGGCTCAGTGTACCGGATGAACCAAGCACCATGGCCGCGCCCCCAAAGAGGGGGAGTGAGGCCATCATTGCTATCAGGCCATACTGGAATGCCGCATCAAGCACATCCACCTGTCTCACCGCTGAGACTATACCAATGTTCACTATCCCGATGAGTGCCACGAAGAGTGTGAAGTTGAAGAGGTCACCTGTAACCATCGCACCTGCGGTTGCAAGTCCACAGACGATTGCAAGGAACCTCCTGATCCTGAACTCGGCGGTGTCAACCTCAACCCTCCGGTTACCCAGTGTCCCGAACTCCGCCTCAACCTGGATCTCTGTCCAGCTTATGGCTATGAGGAATGTGAATATGAGGACAGATGCAAACATGAAGAGGTTGAATGGTGTGAGGTAAAGAACTATGTCCCCGAAGGGTATCTGGCCCAGCAGCTCACCACCAAGGGATGCTATATCCATCATTCATCACCCCCTGCTTCCATGATCTCCTCCCTTGCAAGGACCCCGATGAGGCCCATCTTGCTCGCCACCTTGATCAGTATACCGCAACCTGAAAGGAATAGGGCGGGGAGCCAGAGCTGTGGTGCTGTGAAGAATATTATGAAACCTGCAAGCCAGAGGCACCAGGTTATACCTGAGACACCAGCTATACCATTCCACTCAGCCACCGGCAGGCCACGGGCCTTCCTGGTTGCAGCGTAGAACAGCACACCTGCACCTGCAACCGCACCCCCTGTGAAACCTGTGAGGAACACACCGTAGGCTATGAGTACAAGGGCCAGGAAGTTGGGGGCGGTCCGGAAGACCTCAAGTTCCATGGGGACGTGTTCAATCTCCTCCACCTCCCCCCGGATCCTCATCTCCCTTGAGATGAGTATCTCTGAGATGGCCATTATCTCCGCCAGTTCAACCACCAGGCCGGGGAGTATGAGGGCCTCCGCCAGGTCGGTTCCAACCGCTGCAACGATGACGAGCATGGCTATTCCCACTATATCTGTGATTATGAGTGCGCTGAGGTCGTTCTTCTGGAATGATATTCCGAGGAGCGCTATGAACCCTGCTATGAGTCCCGTGTAGACCGCCGGGACGAAGAGTGAAACTGTGAATTCCGGTACCATCATGGTTTACGCCTCCTCATGGTGAAGTTAAGGGCGACCCATGACGCTATGGTGAATGCCATCATGAGTATGCTTGACTCGAGGACCGTGTCAAGGCCCCTGGTGTAGTAGAGTATCTCATCTATGAGGCCCCCGGGGGATGAGTATATTGAGGTCCCGAAGTAGTAGGTCAGGCCCTTTAGAGCTATCGCCACTGGCGATAGATAGGCTGTGATCTTACCCAGGTTAACCTCAAACTGGGGGTACTGGGACTTCACGTTACCTGGTTCCTTGAGTGGAACTCCCCCACGGTCGTAGGGTGCCAGGGGGTCCTTGCTGTTAATCTGCTCCTGTGGAAGTGGCCTCGGGTAGAGCTGATTCTCATTCAGTGTTAAAGGCACCAGAAAACCCACAAGGAGCACGAGTCCAAGTGAGAAGGCGAATAGACGGGGTATCCTCTTGGGGTTCGCCAGTTCGTTGAGGATTCTTCCAAGGCTCATCCTTCCACCCCCATCTCCTCGAGCCTTATGACGGCCCTGAGGAGTACAAGTGTCATGATTGTTGTGGCCGCTATGAAGGTGAGGAGTGCCAGTGTGTGGTTGTAGGTGAGGAATATGAGTGAAACACCAACCGCCGGTATCTCAGTGTTCAGTATCCTGACGATGGGGTCCCTTACACCGGGACCTGTGACGGTTGCAATGGAGCCTATTATTACAAGGGCGGCCCCTGCATAGAACCATATCTGGGTTTCAAGCAAGTTTCCCACCTCTTACATCCATTAAGTGGACATCAGACAAGATCCTCACCCCTCGCTGCCCTCACATCAGAGTACACATTAACATCAGACAAGATCCTCACCCCTCGCTGCCCTCACATCATTTATTCTCATAACAGCCATGAGCAGTATCACAGTTGATATTGGGTCGAAGAGGGCCGCTGCCGTGGCCACGTCAAGGTACCTGGCTGCCGCGAGGACCATCACAAAGCCCCCCTGGAGTAGAGAGAACATTATTATCTTATCAAGGGGCCTTGGAAGGAGTATGATGCCTGCGGCACCTGTGAATATCACGAAAATTCCTGTGTTTGTAAGGTTAATGAGGTCAAGCGGATTCATAACCATCACCAGCAAAATCTTCACCTAATCCCTCAATGAGGTCAAGCGGATTCATAACCATCACCAGCAAAATCTTCACCTAATCCCTCAA
>NZ_JAKLTD010000002.1:6680-34438 GCF_022014235.1 Methanothermobacter sp. K4 | reverse complement strand
CAATGAGGTCAAGCGGATTCATAACCATCACCAGCAAAATCTTCACCTAATCCTCGATTAATATTTCCTCCCCTACACGGTCAAGGGTATGTGCAATAGCATTGGATGTTATGGTTGATGCCACGAAGTAGACAGCTGCAAGGACAGCACCAAATGCCGTTCCAATGTAGAGTGCAATCATTGCAGATATCCCAAAACCCATTGCATTGAGGTAAAGGAGCCTCTCTGCCCTGTCCTGTGCTAGAAGAGTCCTCAATGCCATGAGAACAACTATTATCCCTGTTATCTGGAGTAGCATGATCAACACCTTCTATTTCAGGTCTGTGTACCGGTCCATCCTCCTGGCTAGGGCGCCAAGGAGCCTTGATGATACCCTGTGGTTCAAACCCTGTATTGTGGTTATGGCAATAACCATTCCAGCGACGAACATTTCAGGTTTCAGTCCAGCGAGTGATGAAATCGCTATTATGACTGTAATTGAGAGTGCGCCTGTCGTACCTGCATATCCCGGGTCTGCGCAGAGCCTGTTTCCTATGAACACCAGGAGCGCGGCTATAAGGCCGCCCTCAGGTATACCCATGAGGTAACAGCCAATTGCCCCCAGAAGTGTGCCTGCAGATGCATCAGGTGAGCATACTATGTTTCCCTGGAAGAAGCCTCCTGCGAGGTCTCCTCCCCTTTTCATTATATCCCTTCCAATGTAATCGGCCCCCCGGACACCTGGTTTCTCGGGAAGGCCCATCCAAGTATCTATGATAACAAAGTTCAGCCAGGAAACAGCCGCTGCAACTGCAACTCCAACAAGTTCATTCATCACAAGTCCTCCGGTCTGGGGAATATATCCTCAAGGAAGTAGGCTGTCATGAGAGCTGCCAGAGCCCCTGAAACCACACCGAGATCGACCCCACCGTACATACCTGTGACACCAAGTTTTATGCATATCGCCACAAGACCCATGGCGATTACAGGTGCCGGGAAGATGGCTGATGGGGTCCAGGAATGTCTGGCCGGTCTTTCAGGTGCCAGAGGCAGCCCAAGTATCACTGAAATGATTATTGAGGAAATAATGCCTGTTATGTAACCTGAAAGATATGTAACATGAATAATCATGATAAAAGAATAATAATCCAACATATATAAATCTTTTTAAAAACCGATTTCGGGTATTGAAGAGGAATTTTAATACGATTTTTGCTGTTTTTAGGAGAGAATACCTCTGTACACCTCCAAATTATGTAATAAAAATTTACTCAAATAATAGCCACTTTAGTGACAAATTTCACGATAAACTGTAAGTTCATGTGAAACAATAGAAACCTCCAGAAAAGAAATGGGGTGATCTGTATGGGAATCCATCTAAAAACCCTCGCTGTTCCTGCACTGCTCTTAATTATTCTCATAAACCCCGTGAGTGGGGCTTCAGCAGTTCAGGAGGTCCGGGTAACAGTACCCGAGAGTGTGGAGATAACGGTCCTCTGGAAGGGAGAGGAGGTCGGGAACTCATTCACCCTCACCGCCACAGTGGAACCAGGAAGAGAATACACCTGGCCCGGAGGACCCCAGGGACTCCAGATAAAGGACCTATCCAACGTACCCATCGACCTCTACATAAAAGCAGAAGGAGACCTCCAGGGACCAGAAACCATACCCATACAGAACCTCAAATACGCCAACTACGGCACAAACCTCCCACAAACACCACTCACAACAACCTACACACCCGTGAGAAAGGGATGGGTGGTTAAATCTGAGGATGAATCATTAATACCCGTGGACCTTCACCTCACGGTGCCGCCTGGAACAGCCGCCGGTGTCTACTCTGTGAGGATATACCACATCGCCGTCAAATCACCGGGCGAACCATGAACTCACTCCTTTTTATTAATGAACCCTTTAAACCAACAAAAGGAACCTTTTTAGAGTCCATCAATCACCCAAGGAACTCTATGACATGTCAATCAACACCGATCGATGACGATTCCCCTAGATCCAGATTTAACCCTTGCAGAATTCATGAAACTGCCATAGCCCATGCCAATAATAAATTATGAGGAAAGATTTAATAAGTAATTACAGATATAATAACAGTGGGGGATCGTCTGATGTCAGATTACAGGTGGATGGGAGTTCTTTTTATACTGCTGCTTATACCAGTCCCCTTCACCACGATGGGCGCAGTTCAGGAGGTCCGGGTAACAGTACCCGAGAGTGTGGAGATAACGGTCCTCTGGAAGGGAGAGGAGGTCGGAAACTCATTCACCCTCACCGCCACAGTGGAACCAGGAAGAGAATACACCTGGCCAGGAGGACCCCAGGGACTCCAGATAAAGGACCTATCCAACGTACCCATCGACCTCTACATAAAAGCAGAAGGAGACCTCCAGGGACCAGAAACCATACCCATACAGAACCTCAAATACGCCAACTACGGCACAAACCTCCCACAAACACCACTCACAACAACCTACACACCCGTAAGGAAAAACTGGACCGTCAGAGATGAGAGAAACGCTGTTGTCCCTGCTGATATTTATCTCACCATCCCACCCTTCACTGCACCCGGTGAATACAGGGTAAGGGTCTACCACCTGGCTGTAAAATCACCCACATAACCTTCAACCCAGAATACCCTCCACTAGGTGGCATGCAGGGATGTCCCCAGCACTCCACACAACCCTTCAACCAAGAGACAATACCCCAGAGCATCTGCCTGAATCCGGGTCACTGCACGCGCGATAAGGGTGACATGAAAATATTTATCAGTCCAGAAATGCCAATAATAGGTCAATTCACTAGCATTCAGGGGAATCTCAGTTGAAGCTCAGGCGGGAAATTATATTACTAATTGCAGGTATAATCTCAGTGGTCCTCATAAACGCTCCATTATTCCATTTAAGGGTTCTTGGAATAGCATCCATGATATGTGTGGCAGGTTACAGCCTCCTCATCATCACAGGCTTTGATAACCCTCTTATAGCCCCTGTGGCAGGCATACTATTAATCACCCTCAACGCCCTCCTCCTTAATTACACAGCCCTCAGGAATTCAAGGCCACTTTATGCGCTACCAGCCATAATCCTGCCACTGATCGCTCTCATAATCCGCCTGAGAAAGAAGGATACCCCTGTGGAGGATACCCAGACAAGAACCGCAAGAGAACTTGCAAGAAGGTCCGGAAAAAAGCAGAGGAAGGGACAGGAGGAACCTGAGGTTATAAGGCTCGGGCTCTCCTCAAGGGATCTTCTGATTGCTGGTATCATATCATCCTCAACACCCATCCTCATAAGCCTCATACACCTCAGGCATGTGAGGTTCATCCTTGCAGTCATCCTCATAGTAAGCACTTCATATCTGGTGGCATCAGCCGCCATGACAGGGCTGCAGGAGAGGGGAAGAGCCACAAGAGCAGGATTGATAGCACTCTTCGCCTCCATCCTGACACCCATAGCATGCTTACTTGTACCCAGGGGCTATGGTCATATATTCCTTGGGGTCACAGGTATACTGGCAGCCCTTGCAGCCTACATCAGAAGGTCCAGGCAGAGGATAAAAATCATAGAGTCCCTCCAGCAGTCAGAAATGGACATCCTGGAGAAATACGGGCTCGTGGAGGAGGAAGTCACCCTTGAGATACCTGAAATTTCTGAGAAGGACATCAGGGCAGGTGACCCTTCCCTCATAAAGAAAAAGGCCCTTAAAATGAGAAAAATAAGAGAATGGGCCCCTGAAACCGGAAAAATCGAAGGTGATGATGTTGAAGGGGAACTCAGAAGGGCATTTTCAGGGCATGAATTCCCCTCAGAACCTGAAAAAAGCACATCTATCGGTGGTTTCAGTGACCTCGCAGTTCTATCCATTCTGAGTATCCTTACCATCATCTTTTTGAGGGGCGGTATCGCTGAGGCGCTCTTCTACCTTCAGGTGCTCTTCATCCCGGGGTACATACTGGTCTCAGCAATCGCACCTGAAAGGGTCCAGCTAAGTATCCCTGAGAGGCTGTTTCTTGCATTCTCCACGAGCATCATCATATCATCGGTTATCGCACTCCTCATGGGCGGGGAGGTGACATTCAAACCATTCCTTGCAAGGACAATAGCGGGCCTCAGCCTTGCGCTCACCCCCGCCGCATTCATAAGGAGGTGGAGGCGCGGTGAACTTGCCTACTCCGCTGACATAAGGAGGATCCCCTCACCCCGTAACCTCTCAAGGGACGGTAAGATCTCACTTGTCCTCTCCATTATACTTGTAGTGCTAATTGCAGTAACGGTTTACATAACCCTCAACCCGGCGCCCTCTGAGAGGTTCACAGAGTTCTACATCCTTGGGCCCGGGGGGAAGGCCTACGGGTACCCCGAGAACCTCACATCAGGTGCGAATGCCAGTGTAATTGTGGGTGTTGTTAACCGTGAGTACCGCAACGAGACCTACCTCATGGTGGTGCGTCTTGGCGGAGATATTTTAAGGAATGAAACCATAAGGTTGAGTGATAAGGAGAAGTGGGAGAGGAAGATAAACTTCACAGTTACAGAGACCGGGAAGAATCAGAAACTCGAATTCCTTCTATACAGGTTACCTGATAAAAGGAAACCCTACCGGTCTCTTCACCTATTCATCAACGTCAGGTAGTGTATAATCATGAAGGGCATGGATGTTGCTGTAACAGGAGGACTTGGATTCATAGGTTCACACCTCACAGATGAACTGCTAAGAATGGGAAACAGGGTCACTGTAATCGATGACCTCTCAAGCGGGAAGAGGGGAAACCTCACTGACCCGGAGCATGAGAACCTCGAGATCATAGAGGGGAGTATCAATGAAGTGGACCTTGAGTCCATATTCAGGGAGAAGGATTACGTGTTCCATCAGGCCGCCCTTGCAAGTGTCCCGGAAAGCGTGAGGGACCCCCTGAGGTGCCACAGGGTGAACGCCACAGGAACCCTCAGGGTGCTTCTTGCTGCCTGCAGGGCCGGGGTCAGGAAGGTTGTGAATGCCTCAACCTCAGCTGTCTACGGAAACAACCCTGAAATGCCCCTCTCTGAGGACGCAAGGCCCATGCCCCTCTCACCCTACGCGGTATCCAAGGTCACAGGGGAGTACTACTGCAGTGTTTTTGAGGACTATGGCCTTGAAACCGTTTCCCTCAGGTACTTCAATGTTTATGGGCCAAGGCAGAGGCCGGACTCCCAGTACGCCGCCGTCATCCCCAGGTTCATCGATGCCCTCCTCCAGGGCAGACAGCCGGAGATCTATGGTGACGGAGAGCAGAGCCGTGACTTCATCTATGTGGGTGACGTTGTGAGGGCCAACATCTTCCTTGCAGAGTCACCTGAAACCGGCATCTTCAATGTGGCCGGTGGGAAGTCAGTTACGGTTAATAGATTATTTGAAATAATATCAGGGGTCATCGGTTCGGATTCGAAACCCTGCTACCTGGATGAGAGACCCGGTGATGTGAGGCACTCCCTTGCAGATACATCCCGCCTTGAAGCCGCAGGGTTCAAACCGGAGGTTGGACTTGATGAAGGGCTTTTCAGAACCGTTGAGTGGTTCAAAAAATTGGATAATAAAATTTAAGTCCTATGAAACGGGATCAGAATGAGTTATGCCAGAAAACTCGCGAAAAATACCCTCTTTCTCCTGACAGCCACCATCTTCACCAACCTCGCGGCCTTTGTCTGGAACATCTACCTTGCAAGGTACCTCGGTACAGCAGGTTTCGGTATACTCTCAGCGGCACTGGCCCTCACAGGCATATTCAGCATACTGGCTGACCTCGGAATGGGGACCTACATTACAAGGGAAATTGCAAGGGACCCTGCAGGTGCCAGGGAGCTTGCGTCTGCGGGGCTTGGTAACAAACTGCTCCTTTCATTGATGGTCCTGGTTATGATAATCCTCCTACCTGTAACCGGTATCTACAGGGGCACGGCTGCTGCAGTTGTAATGTTCACAGGAGGGTACATGCTGGTTAACTCATTCAGTGTATTCTTCAACAGCATGTTCCAGGGCTTCCAGCGGATGGAGTACCAGACCATCTGGAACATCCTCAACAGCATCTTCATACTTGTCGGAGTGCTCACCGTGATCTGGCTTGGTGGAAGTGTTGTAGATGTGGCCATCGCCTACCTCATTGCAGCGGTTCTCTCAGTCAGCTACCCGGTCTTCATATTCACAAGGAGGTTATTCACACCAGGACTGGCTTTCAGCCGTGAATTGATCAAGAAGGGACTGCCTTTCGGTATAACCAGTGTATTCTCCCTTATCTACTTCTGGATAGACTCCGTTATGCTATCACTCATGAAGGGTGATGTGTCAGTTGGTCTCTACAGCGCACCCTACAGGCTGCTTACAGTCATAAGCTCTCTTTACACTGTCTATCTGCTGGCAGTCTTCCCCATGATGTCCAGGTTCCATGTTGAGAGCTCCGATTCCCTGAGGTTAACCTACAGGAAATCCGTAAAGTATCTACTGATACTTTCAATCCCTGTAATATCCATAGTGTTTGCACTTGCAGGGCCCATAATAGATCTGATCTTTTCATCAGAATACCTTGACTCTGTTCCGGCACTCAGAATCCTCATAACTGCAACTGCCTTCATGTTTGTAAATGGGATAACATCAAACCTACTGGGTTCAGCCGACAGACAGACCATTGTTACACGTGTCACAGGTGCTGGTGCGCTCTTCAATGTGACCGTTAACCTCATACTCATCCCCCGGTTTGACTTTCTCGGGGCAAGTGCCGCAACCGTGATGACAGAAATCCTTATGATGATCCTCTTCCTGAAGGCTGTGGGGGATATGGGATATGGTCCTTCACCGGAGGATATCCTGAATGGGTGGAAAATTCTTCTTCCAGCCATTGCCTCTGCACTTGTTCTCTTATTTCCAGTGAACATTATACTGAAAGTTCCCCTTGCCCTGGCGGTTTATGTGACTGGAATCTTCCTCACAGGGGCCATTGACCATGCTGACAGGGCCATAATGAGGTCAATACTGAATGGTTAAAGGTCCATGTTTTAAAATCAAGTATGTAGGACCTCCAGGTTCATGTTTTAAAATCAAGTATGTAGGACTTCACCTCATCAAATATGTCACCTGCATAGTATGAGGAGAGTATCGCCCCCAGTACCGTGACCATCCAGAAGGATATGATGCGATCCAGGAGGGCTATGCTACCCGCCAGAAACCCGGGTACCCCGAATAAAACAAAGAGCCCCGCCATTGAAACCTCCATTGAACCCATACCACCCGGGAGTGCTGATAGTATCCCTATGAGGTTTGCAAGAAGGAATATCATGACAACCGCTGAGAATTCTATCTCAGCACCGAATGACAGGAAAACAAGGTACAGCCTCATGCACTCCATAAGCCATGATAGAAGCGAGAGAACAAATACAATTCCAAGTCCGCTGAAGCTGGAGTAGGACCTTGTGTAACCTATCATATCCCTTATACCTGATGTGAGCTTGATATAGATGTTCTCCAGGGTGTCCTCTGAGACTGGAAGTTTCTCAATGATCCTGTGTATTCTATGGTAGATCCTCAGGCTCTTCTCCTCCCTCCAGTTAACAAGGTATATCAGGTAGGCTATGATGGCCGAGAGAAATGCGCCTAGAAGGGCTATTATTCTTATCTTCGGTACGAACACGGCGGCGCCAAATAAGAGGAATCCTCCTATTCCAAGGTCAAAGAACCTCTCTGTTAAACCGGCAGAGAGACCCTCGGATAGATCTATGCCATTCAGTTTCTTGCCTGCAACCGCGTTCATGACCTCCCCTGCACTCCTCATTGGGCTGAGGTTACCTGCGAAGAGGCCTATGGACTTCACAGTGAAGTTGGTTCCAATCCTCCAGGGCTGATCTATCAGAAACCCCCACCTGAATCCCCTCACGGCCACAACTGCAAGGTGAATGAGGAATGCCAGGGCTATGAGTCCCCAGTCTGCCATGCAGACTGCCCTGAGGACTTTCAGGGGACCCATCCATACGAGGAGGGCTAGAATGAGAAGCAGACTGAGTATAAAGAAGTAAATTTTTTTCATGGAACCATCCCGCATCCCTTATACAGGCGATTGTCCAGATCAGGCCCTGCCCGGCGATAACCTTTTGAGGAAAAGTCTCATAACGAATCTTATGTACTGTATCACGTCAGCAGTGCCGATGTAGGACTTCTCATCACCATACTTGCATGTTACCGGGACCTCGGCTATTCTAAGGCGGTGCCTTGATGTTTCGCATATCGCCTCGGATTCATATACATAGTCATCATAGGGTATGTCCAGTATGAGGTGGGCGTATTCAGCGGAAATTGCCCTGAAACCACTCTGACTGTCGGTTATACTGTAACCGGTTGCAAGCCTCAGTATCCACGTTGTTATCCTGTTTGACAGCTGTCTGTGGAGGGGCATGTTATCGTGGTTGCTCTCTATGAACCTCGAGCCGATTATGAAGTCACCTCCATCAACCGCCCCTGCAAGGCGGGGTATCAGTGAGGGGTCATACTGTCCATCAGCGTCCATGAAGACGATAACATCATAGCCCCCCATTAGTGCCTCACGTATACCTGTTTTGAGGGCCGCGCCCTTACCCCTGTTTTCAGGGTGCCTCAACACCCTTGCACCTGCCCTCTCTGCAAGTCTCCCGGTCTGATCAGTGCTCCCATCATCCACCAGTACCACATCTCCATGTTCAAGGGCACCCCTCACAACCGACTCCACGGTCCTCTCCTCATTGAATGCTGGTATAACGGTGACTATCCTCATTCAACCACCATTTTCCACAAGTCTCTTAAGTGTCTCCTCGAACCTTCCAGTTATGGCCTCCCAGTCATTGGATTCAACAAAACGTCTGCCCTTCATCCCCTCCTCATGGAGTCTGTCTGCCAGTTTCACGGCAACCTCAAGGGTTTCCTCTGGTCTCTCAATGTAGTGTATACCGTTACCCTCACCGAACTCCATGAAGATACCTGGTAGCCTTGTGGCTATCACAGGTTTTGCCATTGCAAGGTACTCATAGAGTTTTATGGGCACTATGTCCTGCATTATCTCCTCGTCAATATACGCTGGCAGTATGCAGATGTCAGAGGCTGCGACGAAGCCTGGTATCTCTGTATAGGGCTGTCTGCCTGTGAGTATGAGGCTTTCAAGGTTGTTCTCATCCCTTATCCTCTTAAGATCAGCGTAGGCATCGCCATCACCCACCACCATGAGCTTAACGTTGGGGTACTCCTCACGCTTCTCTGCCATGGCAGCTGCAAGCTCCCTGAGCCCAGCGAATGTGTAGAGGAAGCCCATGAAGAAGAGGAGGATGTCCGAGTCTCCAACACCGTAACTCTCCCTTACATGGGAACCGTCGAGGTTCGGGTCGAACTCGGCAAGGTCTATGCCCGCGTCTATCACCGCTGTCCTCTCAGCGCCGAGCTCAACTGCAAGCTGGTCCAGCTTCCTGTTTATGGTGAGGACCATGCTGGAGTTCTCAATCGTCTTTCTCATGAGAAGCCTCCCGAACCCCTGAAAGGCCCTCTCAGGTATGAGTGTGTAGAGGACATCTATCAGGTAATAGACAAAGGGTATGCCCCTCCTCTTCGCCTCCAACGAAGCCAGGTATGAGTTTATAAGGCCGAATCCCACAATGACATCCGGTTTGAATTCCCTTATCTGTCTCCTTATCTCCCGCCCATGGGTGAATGGTATTGAGAGGTAGTCCAGGACAGGGAACTTCAGGTGCCCCGGCCTTATAACATCCACACCTGCACCCTCCCTGACCTTACTGACTCCCCTGTAGATCCTCCAGGGGTTCCATATCCCCCCTGAATCGTCCTTCCTCCAGTCGATGGGGTAATCTATGACCCTCACCTCATGGCCCCTTTCAGATAATCTGTCAAAGAGGTGGTGCTGCTGGTGGGGATTCCTCTCTATCCAGTCAGATTCCTGTACAACAAGTATCCTCATATGTGATCATCCGGTGGATGGGGAGTCCTAGAATTCGGCGCTCCCCTTTATGAGTTCCCAGTTTTCCCTGAACCACTCATGGGTCCTCTCAAGTCCCTCCCTGAAGGACACACGTGGCTCATAGTCCAGGAGCCTCCTGGCCTTCTCTATTGATGAGAGCAGCCTTGTCTTGGCATCCCAGTCCCTCCGGGGCCTGTAAACGACACCTGCAGGGTTCTCTGTCAGTTCATTTATTATGGTGGCCATCTCAATAACCCTGTGCTCCCTGCCTGATCCAAGGTTTATCGCCTCACCTATGGCCTCCTTCCTCACGCCCATGGCCATGAGTCCACTCACAATATCCTCAACGAAGGTCCAGTCCCTTGTCTCTGACCCGTCCCCTGTAATCGGGAGGGGCTGCCTGTTCATGGCCCAGTAGAAGAAGTTGGGGATGACGTTCCTGTACTTCCCGGGCACCTCACCGGGGCCGAAGACGTTGAAGAACCTTGCATTTACTATGGGCATATCATAGAGGTTGTGGAAGTAGTTGGTGTAGAGTTCCCCGAGGAGCTTCGTGACCTGGTATGGTGTGTGCAGTGATATTGAGATGTCATGTTCCTCGAAGGGTATCTTTGAGTCCAGTCCATAGACACCGCAGCCTGATGATGAGTATACGAACCTTTCGACACCCACGAGCTGCGCATACTCCAGTACCTTGAGTATTCCAAGGCCATTCACCAGGAGGTCCTTCTCAGGGTTGTCCACGCTGTTCTGGTTGGCGAAGTGGGCTGCGAGGTGGAACACATACTCCGGTCTCTCCTTGAATACACGCTTGAGGACCTCATCGTCCAGTATGTCACCCCTCACAAACTCTATGTTTTCATGTCCGGGTATGTTCCATTCGTAGCTTGATGAAAGGTTATCCAGTATGATAACCCTCGCCCCATTCTCTGCCAGGCGCCCTGAGAGGTTGCTCCCGACACAGCCGGCTCCACCGGTTACAAGTACACATTTACCATCATAAGCCCTGAATTCATCCATAAGAATCACCTTCCATTTAATGGTCATCTGTAGTGGAGGATCATCCTCCTCACAGAGTCGAGTATGATGCCTGTGAACATGAAGAATGTGCCGAAGAGTGTGAGCATGACCGCCACGATTGTCGGGCCCATATTCACGCTCACACCGGTTACATAGTCCCTTATGAATATAAGCGCCAGTACCGCGCCTGTGAGACCTATTAAAAGACCCGGGAGGGTGAAATAGTAAAGGGGTCTTTTGAGTTCAATGTCCCCTATTATCCTGAGGAACACCGATACACCGTGACTTATGGGGTTCCTGGTGGACCCATCAACATCGTACCTCACACCAACCTCCACCTCCACTATCCTGAGACCCGCCTCAGCTGCATCTGAGAGCATCTCACTCTCAACCACGAAGCCAGGGTCCCTGAATTTGAAGTGGGGTATGCTCTCTGCTGAGAAGGCCCTGAACCCGCTCTGGGTGTCGGTTATATCAAGACCTGTGGCAATGTTGGTGGCCCTGTCAAGTATCCTCTGGCCCACCCTCCTGTACCTCGGGGTGTTCTCGTCCCTTCCATGCAGGTAGCGGCTTCCGTTAACAACATCAGCCTCACCCCGCAGTATGGGCTCCACAAGTTTCGGTATCTCAGAGGGGTTGTGCTGGCCGTCAGCGTCAAGGGTGACCACTATATCTGCATCTGCAGCCTCAAAACCTGTCTTGAGGGCCGCGCCCTTACCCATATTCTTATGGTGCCTTATCACCCTCGCCCCAGCCATCTCAGCCACATGGGCGGTCCTGTCACTGGACCCATCATCAACCACTATAACCTCATCCACATGCTCCCCTGTGAGGAGCGCCACCGAGCCTATGGCAACCTCCTCATTGAAGGCAGGGATCACAGCAGCTATCCTCATCCTCAATCCTCTATCCTGTAGTACCACTTCATCCACTCAACGGTGCGCCTTATACCCTCCTCAGGTGGGACCTGGGGGTCGTGTTTGAGGTCCCTCTCAGCCTTTGAGAAGTCCATTGTCTTGACCTTGGTGGTGAAGGGTTCTGACTCCCTGTAGGTGACTATTGAGTCGTCTATCCCCACGGCCTCAAGGACCATGTCGGAGTACTCCTTTATATCGTGCTCCCATTCTCTGCGCCCACCCACATTGTAAACCTCGCCGGGTATGAAGTTGTCCACTATATTTGCGAAGGTCCTCACAGAGTCCTCCACATAGTCTATTATCCTCTTGTGTCCCTTGTAGACCGTATAGGGCTTTCTGTGGAGGGCATGGTATATGAATATGGGTATGAATCCCTTGTAGGGTGAATACTTCTCATGGGGGCCGTAGCAGTTCACTGGCCTGACACGGACTGTCTCTGTCCCGAACATGGTGGCCGAGTTCATGCACATGAGTTCACCGGCCCACTTGGTGATGGCGTAGTCGTTCATCTGGTAGGTGTCACTTATGGGGTTTTTGACCATCACATCCTCACTCATGACACCGCTGTAGTCACCGTAGACCTCTGCAGATGAGAAGAAGATCATCCTGAAGCCCAGTTTTTCCTGCATCCTCAGCATGTGCTTTGTACCTATAACGTTGGTCTTCCAGAGATTCTCATAGTAGTCCTCACCGTTCCACCTTCCGTACTCAGCCGCCAGGTGGTACACGTAGTCAAATTTATCGTCCTCAAATATCCTTTCAACCTGCCTGTACTCCCTTACATCTGCCCTCATGTAGTCCTCACGTTCAGTGTGCATGAGGTCAACCGCCAGGACCTCGTGGCCCCTCTCTCTGAGCTCATTAACAAGGTTTGTACCTATGAATCCGGCGCCACCGGTTACAAGTATCCTCTGAGTCTCCATATCAGCATCACTCCTTATTTAATGAATGATTCCATATCAGAATAAGACTTCCATACACGTCAAATCTGAACTAATATTGATCCATGTTATATAAATACTTGAAGAGATGGTCAACCACCGGCTCCGTGGCCCATGATCCGGCTGAAATAGAATAAAAGAATAGAAGAGCCTGCATCCCTGTTATTACCCTCAAGATGTAATCTTCTCTGCGATTGCAACTCCCCCTCTGGAGTATATAACCCTGTAGCCGGATGGGAGTGGTGTCTGTTCTGTACTGAATATATAGTAATCAGGGTTCAGTTCACGGAAGTATTCGATGCACATCTCCATTTTCTGGGAATGGATCCTTCTTGTAAAGACATAATCTCCAAGGTACCATGTGAAGGCGGGGCCCCTGTCCGATGCCACAACCTTATCCTTAAATAGGGGATCGTGATTCATTAGCCAGCTGGCCGCCCCCCTTTCAGCATCAACGACCCCATAGTGATCTGGCATGCCTGCTGTGTAATAGAATGCAGATGAGAGCATCAGCAGGACCACCGCAGATGAGAGTGCATCTGATGCATGCCTCCACCTGACCATTGCCGATAGCTGGTTAATTGAAAGTGAAATACCATAAGCAACTGGGGGGAGGGCTGTTATAAGGTACCTGTCAACCTTAACAGGGTGGAAACTGTGCATGGAGAGGTACGCAAGGAACCATACAGCCATTGCAAGGTTAATGTCTGTGTTGTCTTCCCTTCCCGTTATCCAGAGGATTGAAAGGGCCCATATGACTATCAGTACCTCGCTGAGCACAAATGATATTCTCCCAAAGGTTAAAATGAAGATCGCTGAGACTAAAAGGAACAGGACTTTTCTGTCAATCTGTGCAGAGGATATGATGTCCCTGTTTCTCCATAGAAGTGCTAAAAACCCCGCCAGTAATAGCGCGAGGATGATGAATGCGATGGGTGATGGCCCTGCAAGGGAGGGATTTATCACCTTCAGGTAATCACTGGATGGAGTGGCTGAGATGTACTCAGGAATATGTCTGAGGTAGTAGAGGCTGTCGATACTGTATCCAGGGTTTATTGATGTTGCTGATCCTGTTGCGGTACCTGCAAACTGTTTTATAAATGGGAAGGGGGTTTTAATGTTTCTGTAGAAGAAGTACCCAAATGGGAGATACACGAGAAGGCCCAGTGCAATTCCCTTCACAATGTCAGGTAACTTTGATCTCATGTGGGGATCCGTGAATATTATGAGGGCCAGGGGAAGGATCATGAGCCCCGCAGTGTACCTTGTGAGGAATGCGGCCATTGCAACCGGAAATGCAAGATAGTAGAATCGGCTGTCGCGTCTCCTCCCAAGGAGGGCCAGGTAAATCGCCCATATGGAGAGTGCTATTGAAGGGACATCAAGGGCCCCCGTGGCAGCCCAGGACAGAACAATGCTGAAGGATGCGAAGGAAATGCTCCCTGCAAGGCTCTCCAGTTCACTGAATCTGATCCTCAGGAGGAGGTACATCCCCATAACCGCCGCAACGTAGAATGCAGATGCAACTGCAAACACAACATTCTCACCAGCAAAACCCATCCTGAAAAATATGGAGATCACAGCCGGGAGGAATGGTGGAAGGTAAAGTGCATCACTGGGTCCAATGTGGGCCATTTTCATGGCGTTGTTAACATAGAGGAAGATGTCCCAGTAGTATATCCCTATACTGGCCTGGATGCTGAATAGTTTAAGAGCCACAAGCAATGATATTGCGAATAGAACTGCGATGATTACTCTGTCCCTTGAAATCAAAAATTACACCCCATGAAATTCATTTCCCCAAATCACGAATCTTTAGTGATAAAGGGGATAAACTTATTTAAATATTTTTAGAGATCTATTCCCGTTAAAGACAATTTAAGTAGCTATTCCAGTTAAAGCCCATTTAAGTGACTCAAGAGGTGGAACATGAGAAAATATTTTTTTGCCATGACCCCGTATCATATTATACTCTCATATTCATTTGCAATTGGCTCAAAAAATAATATACTCATTTTACTCCCATACTTCAAGGGAAAGGGTTTGATATCTGCCCTGGAGGACTCTAACACTGAAGAAAGGGTCTTTGATGACATAATTCTCCTAAAATCATACAGGGGCAAAGAACCCGGAATTTCTGGTTTTTTAAAGGACCTGAAGCACAGAACCGAGATATACCTTCATAACAAAAATGTTATTGATTCAATCCCCTTCAAAAACTCGGAGTTATTCATATTCAATGATATCATCTTTGAAAGCCAGCTTTTGATGCACAGAAACAGGGAAAACAATGGCAAAAACTACTATGTTGAGGACGGCCTTGCAGCTTACATCAATAGACCCGATCCCATGATTCCAGAATTTCTACATTATTCCTTCATACTGAAGAAGATAATAGGTCGCAGCAGATTTTCCCATATCAAATACCATGCAACCCACCCCTACCTCGATGGCTGCTTCGTAAACCACCCAGATCTCATCAGAGAGGATATCAGCCTTGAAGTAAAGAGGTTACCCTTCTACCATGAAAAACTTGCAGAATCCAGTTTCATTGAAAGGGTGACCTCATATTATAACCTCTCATCACTGAAGGACAGAGAAAGGGATATCTGTATGGTCTTCCCCGGAAATCTATTTGAAATATCCATAATATATGGTATTCCACTGGAGAAAATTACAGAATTCTACCTGAAAATAATAGAGGCCCTGAAAGATAAGGTGGATGTGATTATAAAGTTTCATCCCAGGGAATCTGTTGATGTAATTAACAGAATGTCAATGGATGAGTCCGTCCTCCCTGTAAATGCCACAGTACCCTCTGAAATACTCGTCACATACATGGGAAACAAGCTGAGGGCCATCATAGGGGATATATCAACGACCCTCATATCATCGAGCAATATCACCAGGGTACCCGTTATTTCAACCGCGGGAATACTGAGAGGACATGTGAAAAAAGAAAACCTTAAAGAGTGGGATGGTTTCATAAGGTTAATGAAGATGTTTAAGATAAAGGTTCCCCCAGAAATGCCAGATCTTGTAAAATCCATCAACTGAAGGTGCTTAATTCATGGTTTTTGGTCTTATACCCGCCAGGGGAGGGTCTAAGGGTGTTAAGAGGAAAAACATCCACCCCCTCAACTCCAGGCCACTCATATCATACACCATAGAGGCCGCCCTATCATCAGGAGTCCTTGAAGAGGTTTTCGTATCAACAGATGATGAGGAGATAGCATCCGTCTCAGAGGAACTTGGCGCTGATGTAATATTGAGGCCAGCTGAACTGGCAGAGGACGCCACCCCAACGGTTGACGTTGCAATACACGCCCTCAAAGAAACAGGACTGAAGGGGCCGGTGGTGGTACTGCAGCCAACATCACCACTCAGGACATCAGGGGACATCAGAAGGGCAGTCGAAATCTTCAAGAACACGAAAGGAGCAGACTCACTTGTAAGCGTAACAGACTTCCCACACCCCCCATTCTGGGCCATGAAAATAGAAGAGGGTAAACTGAAGCCCATATTCAAAGCTGAATACCTTAAAATGAGAAGACAGGACCTCGAAAAAGCCTACATACCAAATGGAGCAATATTCATAGGTAAAAAAGAAACAGTACAGGAAAAGAGGACATTCTACACAGAAAACACCATACCCTACTACATGCCACCAGAAAGGAGCATAGACATAGATACACTACTCGACATTAAAATAGCAGAGACAATCCTCAGGGAGACAACGGAATGACTGGAAAGAGGATAGAAATCAACGGAAAAAGGATAGGTGACAGTGAACCAGCATACATAATAGCAGAGGCAGGAGTTAATCACAACGGCGAAATGGAAATCGCCAGAAAACTCATAGACAGAGCGGCCAGTGCAGGGGCGGATGCCATAAAATTCCAGACATTCAAAGCAGAAAAAATAGTCACTAGGGATGCACCCACAGCGAGCTACCAGAAAAAAAACACAGGCACAGAATCCCAGTACAGACTCCTCAAAAACCTTGAGATCGCAGAGGACGATATAAGGGAACTCATAAAACACTCCAGAAAAAGGAGAATCACATTCCTCTCAACACCATTCGACGAGGATAGCTGTAATCTGCTCCATGAACTGGGGGTCCCAGCCCACAAGATATCCTCCGGGGACCTCACAAATACCCCACTCCTTGAAACAGCAGCATCCCACAGGATCCCCATCGTACTCTCAACGGGAATGGCAACAATCTGTGAAATCGAAAAGGCCCTGAAAATCATAAGAGAAGGTAAATCACAGGTAGCCCTCATGCACTGCGTAACCCAGTACCCCGCACCCATGGAGAACCTCAACCTCAGAGCTATAGAGACCCTCAAAAGAACATTCAACCTTCCAGCGGGATTCTCAGACCACTCAACAGCCATATACACCCCAGCAGTGGCAGTGGCACTCGGTGCAAACCTCATAGAGAAACACTTCACCCTCGACAGGGCCATGCAAGGGCCAGACCACAGAGCATCACTGAACCCACATGAACTCCGGGAGATGATAACAGCCGTAAGGGAAACAGAGAAGGCCCTTGGAGACGGCGTCAAAACCCCCACCCCACAGGAGGAGGAGATAAAGGCCAGTGTCAGAAGGAGCATCGTGGCCAAGAGGAACATCCAGAGTGGTGAAATAATCAGAAGGGACATGATCACATTCAAAAGGCCCCTCGGGGGGATAGAACCGGAATACTACAGGGAAATCCTGGGAAGAAAAACCAGGAGAGCCATTAAAAAGGACCAGCACATCCAATGGGAGGACATAGAGTGAAGAGAAGAATAGCGGTTCTAACAGGTACAAGGGCAGAATACGGAATACTCAGACCCGTCATGAGAGCAATATCCTCAGATGATAGACTCCAGCTCCAGCTCCTGGTAACCGGTATGCACCTATCAGATGAATTCGGCGGCACGGTAAAGGAGATAACAGAAGATGGCTTCAGAATAGATGCAAGGATAGACACCCTCAACAGTGAGGACACAGGTGCAGGGATGGCCCGATACATAGCGGAAACCATAAAGGAGCTATCCAGGGAACTGGAGATCCTCAAACCCCACCTGCTCCTACTCCTGGGGGACAGGGCCGAGATGCTCGCAGCCGCCATCACAGCCACCTGCATGAACATACCCATAGCACACCTCCATGGAGGTGAAACATCAGGTAGCGTCGATGAATCATTCAGACACGCAATAACAAGGATGGCCCATATACACCTCGCAGCAACAGATGAAGCAAGAGAAAACCTTATAAAAAGTGGTGAGGACCCCCAGAGGATATTCGTGGTTGGGGCTCCAGGGCTTGACGAAATAAATGAGGATACCATCCCCTGCCCTGAGATAAGGCAGAAATATTCACTCAACCCTGATGAACCCTTTGCACTGATGGTCCAGCACCCCGTGGTCACAGAGGTGGACGATGCAGAGGAGCAGATAAAGCTAACCCTTGATGTGCTTGCAGAACTTGAAATAGAGACAGTGATAGTATACCCCAATGCAGATGCCGGCGGGAGGAGGATGATAAGGGTCATAGACGACTACGTTAAGAGGCACCCATTCATGAAGGCCTACAGGAGTATCCCCCGCCATGAATACCTCAGCCTCATGAAATGCGCATCCTTCATGATAGGAAACTCCAGCAGCGGGATTATAGAGGCCCCATCATTCAACCTCCCTGTTATAAACATAGGAACCCGTCAGAAGGGGAGGCTCAGGGCTGCCAATGTAATGGACGTTAACCATGATAGGAAAGAAATAAAAGATGCTGTTAAGAAGGTTCTAAGATCCGGGAAGGTTGAGGTGACCAACCCCTGGGGAGACGGCAGGGCATCTGAGAGGATAATTGAAATACTCGGGAGTATAAGAATCGATGAAAACCTCATCCAGAAATAGAATTCTAAAATACCACAGAATGAGAACCGATTAAAACCTCATCCAGAAAATAAAATTTAGGTGATGGATTTGGATCGTTTTGATGACTGGGAAGCCCCAGAGATTGAGCACGGTAAACTTACAAGGTGGAACTGGATGGTTCAGCACCCTGAGAACCTGAAACTCGGCGTGAAAACAGATATAGGTGCATTCACATACATAAATGCCAGGTACGGTGTTACACTGGGTGACCATGTCCAGATAGGGTCCCACTGCTCAATATACTCAGAGTCAACAATAGACAACAAGAAGGGACCGGTGAAGATAGGTAGAAACGCCCGCATAGGATCCCACAGCCTCATAATGCCAGGCGTTGAGATAGGAGAAAACTCGGTTATAGGGGCCTTCAGCTTCGTAAACAGAAACATACCCGCAGATACACTTGCCTACGGCGTACCAGTCAGGATAATAAGAAGGATCTGAAAACAATAGGACATTATTCAAAATATACTGGGATGAAGAGGATCTGAGAACATGAAGATACCATTATTCAAAATATACTGGGATGAAGAGGATCTTAGGGCAGTTGAGGAGGTCATAAAATCTGGTATGAGGTGGTGCATCGGCCCCGCGATTGAGGAATTCGAGGGAAAGATAGCATCCTACCTTGGAACCGATTACTGCGTGACCTTCAACTCGGGCGGCTCAGCCCTGCACGCACTCATGGCAGCCCACGGCTTCGGCCCCGGTGATGAGATAATAGTCCCGTCATTCACATTCATAGCAACAGCCCTCGCACCACTTTATACAGGTGCAAAACCTGTCTTTGCAGATATAGAGGATGAAACCATGGGCCTTGACCCTGATGATGTGAACGAACGCATAACTCCCCGTACAAGGGCGATAATACCCATACACTACGCTGGAGTCCCATGCAGGATAGATGAACTCAGGGAAATAGCAGATGACCACAACCTCGTCCTGATAGAGGACGCTGCAGAGGCCTTCGGGGCTACCTACAAGGGAGAATACGCTGGTAACATCGGCGACTCCGCAATATTCAGTTTCTGCCAGAACAAGATATTCACAACGAGTGAGGGGGGCTGCGCAGTCACCAGGGACAGGGAAGTATATGAGAAACTCAAACTTCTGTCATCGTATGGTCGCGTGGACAGTGGAGACTACTTCAACTCATCAGAGAAGGTTGACTACCTCATACCGGGCTACAACTGGAGGCTATCCAGCATCCTGGCAGCCCTAGGAATATCCCAGCTGGAAAAGGTCGAAAGGCTGATAGAGATGAGAAGAAAGAACGCCCGGTACCTCAACAGAAAACTCGGTAAAATAGAGGGGGTGGTGACACCCTCCGAACCACCGGCCTGCAGGCACGTATACCAGATGTACACCATACAGGTCACCGATGGAAGAAGAGACCAGCTCATGAAATTCCTTGAGAGCCGCGGAATCTCCTGCAAGGTCTACTTTGACCCCGCCCACAGGTACACTGTCTTCAATGATGAAACAGAACTACCAGTCACCGAGACCATCTCAGAGAGGGTCCTGACACTGCCAATGTACCCCCACATGACAGTGGATGAACTTGAATACATCACATCATCCATAGGGGAGTTCTTTGGAGAGTGATAACATAAAGGACAACGTCGCGGATTATTACCGGGGAAAAAGGATACTTGTAACAGGGAGCGCCGGTTCAATAGGAAGTCAGATCGTAACTGAACTCTCCAGACTGGACCCGGCGGTTATAAGGATACTTGATAACAACGAGACAGGTCTTTTTGAACTTGAACAGAAGTTCGGCTCAAGGATGATAAGACCACTTGTGGGTGATGTGAGAGACAGGGATAGGCTGAGAAGGGCTGTTGAGGACGTGGACATAGTTTTCCATGCCGCGGCCCTCAAACATGTGCCCCTATGTGAATACAACCCCTTCGAGGCTGTCAAAACCAATGTTCAGGGGACCCAGAATATGATAGAGGCCTCCCTGGATGAGGAGGTTGAAAAGTTCATACTCATAAGCACAGATAAGGCTGTGAACCCTGTTAATGTTATGGGGGCCACCAAGCTCCTTGCAGAGCGGCTCACAACCTCCGCAAACCTCTACAAGGGTGACAGAAAAACTGTTTTCTCTGTTGTACGCTTCGGTAATGTCTTAAACTCCAGGGGATCCATACTCCAGGTTCTGAGGGAGCAGATAAAAAATGGGGGTCCTGTGACACTCACAGATGAGGGAATGACAAGGTTCGTTATAAGTATAGAGAACGCTGTGGACCTTGTACTCCAGGCGGCGTACCTTGCAGAGGGTGGTGAGGTATTCATACTCAAGATGCCCTCACTGCGGATAGCGGACCTCCTGGATGTGGTGGTTGAGGAACTCGCCCCAAATTATGGTTACAGCCCTGAGGAGATAGAGGTTCAGGTTATAGATAAGAGGTGTGGTGAGAAACTCTTTGAGGAACTCATGACCCCTGATGAGGCTGCAATGGCCACTGAAACAGATGAAATGTACATAATAAAACCAGGTACGTGTGCTGATTCCAACATCAACTACAACTCCATGACAACCCGGAAACTGAAAAAACACGACATAAAATGTATACTGAAAGAGATAGGCTACCTCTAAACTTATCTTAAAGGAAATAAATCACCCCCACACTGAAGAGATAGGCCACCTCTAAACTTATCTTAAAGGAAACAGGTCACACTATTCATGTGCCAAGGAGTGACCTCAACATCTCAATTTCCTCACCCTTAAATGTTTTAAGAAGGATTATGAGGATAAGGTAAACCGCAGCCCCAAGGACAACACTCATAATGAGTTCCGCTGCTCCTGAGGGGTTTATATATGATATCAGCAGGTACATAACCGCAGATGAGAGTATGCTCTTGAGAACATCCAGGGACTTCAGGGGTATCCTGAAGAATTTAAGTGCATAACTTGCGGTTATTGAAAGCGCTATCAGATAGGCCACCAGCGTTGTAAGGGCAGCCCCCATTATACCAAGGTATGGTATTGCAACCAGGTTCAGTATGAAATTGGCTGTTGCAGCCACGATCCAGAGACGAGCTATAAATGATGTTTTTCTTTCAAGTACGAACACCTGTGATATTATCGCATATACTCCATAAACCACCACACCTGTACCTACAAGTGGGACGATGATCCCTGCATTCTCAGCTATTTCAGGAGTGGATATAATGGTCAGAATGGGCCCTGAAAGGGCTGACAAGCCAAAAATTGACGGTACCGCAAGGAGAAGATAGTATTTAAGAGAATACTTGAAATAACTGTTTATTCTCTGTCTTTCCCCTCCCTCATACAGTTCAGAAAGTCTTGGGGGAAGTAAAAAGATAAGTGGCCAGAGAAAGACGTTTATGAGGGATGCCACTGAATATGCCGGGTTATAGTAACCCACATAGATAACACCCAGAAGGTACCCTATAAGGTACCTGTCACTTGATGAAACGATCCAGTCTGAAAAGTTCCCGAATATTGTTGGTAGACCAAAGGCCAGGTGCTCCCTTATAGATGCAAATGAGGGAAATCCAGTACCAATATCAGAGATGACCTCATATAGAATTATCAGGGTTATCATCAGATTAACCGCCAGGAGAACCACCAGGGCCCCCATGATACCATAACCATAAATAACAGCTCCAGAGACACCCATGGCAATCAGGAGATTCTGGATTATCATGAGTATTGAGTAAACTTTAACCCTCTGCATTGCCCGCAGATAAGCAATCCCAACAGAGTATACCGCCTGTACAAGAAGGAGGGCTGTAAAGGGTGGTGTTAATGATACCATGTTACCTGCAGCATACCTGATTATGAGGTATGCTATAACTGGAGATAAAATCAGATTCACAAGAAAGACCAGGGCAAGTATGGAGTAGAATGAATCTACAACCTTCTCAGTGTCGGTTTCTCCTGGCAGGTACCTTACAAGGGTGTAAGGGAGGCCAAGACATGTCAGTGCAGGGACGAGGCTCATTGAAACATTGATCTGGACCCATACACCATAATATTCAAGGGGCTGTCCCTTGGTGAAGACAGGTATAAGTATTATCCCGATAAGCAGGTTTACTATGTATGTTACTCCAACCAGCCCAATCCTCTTTATAAAAAGTGAAGTTTCAGACATTACATCCCTCGGATAATTGATGGGATTATAATTTCACCGGCTGATATAAATAATTTATATGATGAGCGCTGATTCTAGCATATGAATCCGAAAGTCAGTGTAATAGTACCAGCCTATCGTACAGATCCATTCATAGAGGATTGCATAGAAAGTATCCTTTCACAGACCTACGATAATCTGGAGGCCGTCATTGTATATGAAAGAGATGATAGCTTCATGGTGGATCTTCTGGCGAAAATGGAGGATCCCCGTATTGTCCATGTTAAACAGGATAAGAATGTTGGGCTTTCCAATGCCCGTAACATGGGTATAGCTGCCTCTTCAGGTGAACTGATAGCATTATGTGATGGCGATGACCTCTTTTATCCTGAGAAACTTGAAAGGCAGGTTGAAACCATATGCTCAGGGTATGACCTGACCTACACTGATGTTGATATTATCGATGATGAGGGTAACATTATAGGCACATCCACCACTCCTGAATGGGACCTTAAACTCTGGCTCAGGAGAACATACATTGCAGCATCAAGCATACTCTTCCGCAGGAACCTCACTGCAAGGGTAGGGGTGTTCGATGAGGACCTCCATGCCAATGAGGATCTCGACTTTCTTATAAGGGCCGCGGGGGTTGCGAAGATAAAGAGAACCCCCGGTGTTTTAACTGCCAGAAGGATACACTCCTCAAATATGTCAAGGAAGATATTCAAAAATGTTGGAACCCGTTTCAGTGTTTACCGGCGCCATGGATACACGGGACTTGCATTCTACGCTGCCCTTAAGAATATAGTTGTAACACCACTTCTTCTCTGGATAATGAACCGTCCATCGGTTTACAGGAAATTAAAGAACTTACGTCAGCTTTAGGACGTGTAAATTTTTTTATGTGCCCTTACACAGGCCTCCAGTGCAAACTTCCCAACAAGGTCCCCTGAGGCCCTGCCCATTGACTCCCTTAAGTTGGGGTCAAGGGCAAGCTCAACAATCCTGGCGGCGAGTTCACCGGGGGATGCTGGCTCAACAAGAAAACCATTCACCCCATCAATAACCTGCTCATCCACCGCACCAACACGGCTTGCAACTATGGGTTTACCCATTGCCATTGCCTCGATTATGGATATGGGAGTGCCCTCTGCAATTGAGGGGAGTACAAAGATGTCAGATGCGGCGAGTATATCTGGAATGTCATCCCTGCGGCCCAGGAACAGAAAAACGTCCTCAAGTCCAAGGGATCTTCTCATTTCAAGGAGTCTCTCATAGTATCCCCTCTGGGTCGCGGGGACGTCCCCTACAGCCAGTAACCTGAAGTTAGGCACGGATCTTACAATCTCTGAAACAGCCACGATAAGATGTTCATAGCCCTTAACAGGGTTTATGTTGGCAACACATGCAGCCACAGTATCTGATGGTGACAATCCAAGGGATCTCCTTACAGAATAAACTCCACCTTTATATTGGGCTGGGCTGAATCTTTCAGGGTCCACGGGTTCATATATGACTGTGTAGTCTCCCTTGAGCCTGTAGTAATCTGCGAGGCCCTCTGCAATTACGATTACATGGTCGGCGATTCTCCTAACAAGGGGCATCATCACAGAGATGATGAGAGATGGATACATTGAGCTCATAAGGTGCCATACCACCTTCTTCCTGCAGATATAACCTGCCAGGGCCGCCTGGAAGTTCAGGACACCATTAACATGGACAACATCAATCTTATTCCTCTTTATAATCATCATCACCTGGATCACAGTTAGGGGTATGCTGAGGATCCATATGAGATTTGAAACTATCTCCCTAAATCCCCTGAACTCCTTTATACCTGGCATGAAGATGCCCTCAAATTCAAGGCCATGCGCCCTGGCATATTTCTCCAGGGGGTTCTCCGCTGTTAGTGGGGCGCATATAACAGTCTCAATTCCCTCCTCCAGAAGCTTCTCTGCTACTGAGACGACCCTCACCTGTGGGCCCCCTATGTAGTTCTGCATGACAACATTAAGCACCCTTATAGGAGCACCTCCTATGCTTCATCAAGTCTCGGGAATTTCCCCATAATTTCTTCAGCTTTTCTCTGTGCCCTGTAACTCTCAGGATTCCTGTAGAGATCCTCAACCCTTTCAGCGAGTTTCCCTGCTGTGATATCATCAAGGGTCATGTGGGATCTCTCAGGAAAACCTGCATCCTCCACCAGGGCACGGTTTTTATCTGCGTACTCCACAATGATTGCAGGGAGGTCGTTCAGGTATGCGAAGACTGCTGCATGGAATTTCATTGCAATGAAAGCCCCGCAGGATCCAACATTCTTAAGGGTCTCCCTGGGGTCCTCCCTGTAATCATGGATGGTGACCCTTTCATCGTTAACCATCTCGGCTATTCTCATGCTTATTTCCCTGTCATCATGTGGTGGTCTGCCATTGAATACGAAGAGTTTGACCCTGTTTTCAGGGTTGAGCTCCAGCCACCTTGATACAGCACTCCTGAACGCCTCCACAATGACCTCGTCCCCCCCATCAGCAGCTGAGTATATCTTGAAGTATGGCATCGCAGATATCCCCAGGAGCCCCCTTTCCCTTTTTGTTCTCTCATATTCCAGGTAGAATGATAGATCCGCTGAGAGTATTCCATCCACGCCCATCTCCTCAAGGACCTCCAGTGAGGATGAGTCCCTCACAAAGATTCTGCTGGCAAGTCTGCATGTGTTCCTTATTAGAAACCTGCTCCACCAGTACCCGGGTCTTTCAACACCAACCCCCAGAAAGTAGACCCTCTTGCCTGTTAATCTTCCAGCGAGTGTGAGCAGGAAAAGCTGTGCAAGCCTGAGGATTCTCGGGAGTCTCCTTCCATAGTCAAAGAAGTGGGTTCCTCCACCAAGTATTAGGGTATCTGACATTAGAAATGCCCTGATAAAATCCAGCGAGGGTCCTGGAGAAACTGGGTTCAAATCCACGTCTCTTGGAGCGTATGGCTCTGAATCCACGGTTACATTGAAGGTGACACCACTGAACTGATCTTTCAGGTGTTCAAGGAGCGCATAGAGCATAGCATCATCGCCGGTGTTTTTCCAGCCATAGTATCCTATTACAAGTATCTGCAACGTTGACCTCCTTATTTGATTATTGAATGAAACAGAATTAGAAGATTATATGCTTTTCTCTTTTTAAACACCTTGAATCTCAGTTTATCAGAACAACAATAAATAAGTACAAGTCATTTATAACCTAAAGAAGCAAAAAATATGTGATAAAATGTTAGAGTATGTTATTTACCTCTCACGGTTCACAGGGTGGATGGAGTGCCAGCACCGTGTCCTGGTCATAGACGGGGTGAACGTCCCACTACCATTCAATTTTAATAGTATGGAGAGGCTACTTCCTGAGGGTCCCTCAGTAAGGATTCAGGAGAAGCTCCTTGAACGCTACGCCTACGGTTCAAGGGTCCCCATACCTGAAATTTCAGGAAAAGATGACCCCGACATGAGGTTCCTGGCGGGCTACGTCTACAGGAAGGTCTTCCTCAACTACACCATGAAGCAGTGGGGTTTAAGGCCAGAGGAGATCGACCCGACAGTCACAGAGGAGTCCCAGAAGATGTACAGGGAGTACAGGGGACTTGCAGAGGAGATCGGGGACCTCACACTCCTTGGTCGGCTCGCAGAGTACCGCTACTATGATATGGATGATGTGGTGAAGAGGGCACTTGATGTATTTGAAGGGGAGGTGAGGTGATGACCTCCAGGGATGCTGTTGATGATTTGAGGGTGGCTGCAGTTGTGGTGACCTATAACCGGAAGGAATTACTCATGGAATGCCTGGAGGCCCTCCTGAGGCAGACAAGACCCCTCCAGGCGATATACATCATAGACAACGCCTCCACCGACGGAACACCAGAATTACTACACAGAGAGGGCTACACCCCCAGCCTGGAGGGAGGAACACTAATCAGGAAAACCCTCCACAATCAGGAGGAAATCAGGATCATCCATATAAGACTACCAGAAAACACCGGTGGAGCAGGAGGATTCCACGAGGGAGTTAAAAGAGCCTACCATGACGGATACGACTGGATCTGGCTAATGGACGACGATGCAGAACCACTAAAGGATAGTCTTGAGAAGTTGCTGCCCTATGATTCAGAAGGGGTTGTCGCCCTCGCTAATCTCAAGGTGTCCCCTGATGGGACCCCACAGTTTAGACACAGGGGCTTTTTTGACTTTGAAGGTTTCGGTGATATGGTTCGGCCGCTTTCACCTGATGATCTCAGAGGCGATTGTGTTGAAATTGATCATGCCTCCTTTGTGGGCCTTCTTGTTAACCTTAAGGCAGTTGAATACGTTGGTTTTCCGAGAGCTGATTTCTTCCTGCACTTCGATGATGTTGAGTACTGTTTGAGGTTGAGAAGGAGGGGCAGTATACTTCTTATACCTGGAAGCCCCATCGTCCACAAGGATGGTGCAATGGTGAATACCGGGTCAAGAAGGATCATCGGCAGGGATGTCCCTGTGGTACCCTATGATAGGCTCTGGTTAAGATATTATGGTGTCAGGAATTCTGTGTGGCTTCGTAAAATGAATATGAAGCGGTGGAAGTTCTACCTTTTCCTTTTAAGAGCCATCCCACTTTCAATTGGTGGTCAGCTCATAAGCGGTGAGAATAGATTAAGGAGGTTAAAATTTATTCTGAACGCATATATGGATGGCTTTAAAGGGAGTTTTGATAATGAAAAACCAAGAATGATACTCTACAGCTGAGTTTAACTTAAAAAGGACTCTAATATGATTTA
Organism: Methanothermobacter sp. K4; assembly: GCF_022014235.1. NCBI lineage: Archaea > Methanobacteriati > Methanobacteriota > Methanobacteria > Methanobacteriales > Methanobacteriaceae > Methanothermobacter > Methanothermobacter sp. K4. The sequence goes on along the minus strand of NZ_JAKLTD010000002.1, from coordinate 6,784 downwards.
TATGCCCATTAAACCCAAATACATGCGTTGATAACAGGACCCAACACTAGGACTCTAATATGATTTATATGCCCATTAAACCCAAATACATGCGTTGATAACAG
>NZ_JAKLTD010000002.1:0-6584 GCF_022014235.1 Methanothermobacter sp. K4 | reverse complement strand
ACAGGACCCAACACTAGGACTCTAATATGATTTATATGCCCATTAAACCCAAATTCATGAGCAATGTTTTAGCATAAAACCATCAGTGTGTCTATAAAGACAAAATATCTGGATGGCATGCAGTATCAATCGGGGTCTGATGGCTTCTTAAATGATACGATTGGTTCAAGTACCATTGGTCAGTGAATTACAGACTATGAAGAAAATACGCCATGCAAGTGAAAACCGTAAAGGTATATTTAGAGGTACCTTTATATACCCATATACCACCTCATTTTATGTATAAATTTTGAAGATGTGTGGAGGATGAACATCTACAGCACCCTATCTGTACTGGCATTTGTATCCTACCTCATAATGGGGTTCTATCCTCTAAAAAGAAGCAGGGGTAACCTGGAGTGGAGCTTCCTTTTAATAGCCCTTTCCATGGCATGGTGGGCCCTCACATTATCAATATTCTACATGGCATCATCGGTGGAACAGGCGCTTTTGATGTACATCCTCTCAGGGGTTGCCCGTATCCTTATGCCCGCACTCTTCCTCAACTTCGCCCTGGTGCTCTCTGCCGGTGATAAAAAGATAAATAAGGCTGCCTCACTCGTAACCCTGATTCCAGCCTTCCTTTTCATATACCTCCTCCTTAAGACTGCACTCATAACACCTGTGATAGTCCCTGATGGTGGCCTCTGGAACATACAGCTTGAGGAGAACGGGATCTGGTGGCTGCTCTTTGAGATCTACCTTGTGGGGTACTTCGCAGCTGCGGTCTCAATAATATGGAACCATGCAAGGACTGCCCCATCTCAACGTGAAAGGAAGATGTCCACCATAATATTCATGGCATCATCCCTCAGCCTGATCGCATGCTGGGTGGTCAACTCATTGCTTCCCTCCATTGGGGTTCACAGTATTCAGGCCATAAGCCACATAATAGCACTCCTTGCCACGGGGGGTATGGCCTATGCCCTGCTCCACTACCCACCCATCACCATAAACCCATCACTAGCCGGGGAGAGCATAATAGATAAGGTCACAGACCTTGTTGTTCTCCTGGACTCCCATGGAAGGGTTATCCGATTGAACTACAGGGCCATTAAGGAGCTTGGTGTTGAATATGCAGATGACTGGAGGTCCCTGGTTGCACCTGAACACCACGATATCCTTGAAGAGGAATTTGAGTTTATAAGGCAGAATGCCGGTGGAAAGGGCGACTATCACCACAGGCCAGTCCAGATTGACTACATCACCTCAGGGGGGAGGAGAATACCCGTGAAGCTCTTCATATCCCTTATAAGGGAGGATGCCGACTCAATCGGGTACTCCCTGGTTGCCCAGGACCTCCGACACACACTCAGGCTCAGGGACAGGATAGAGGAGTCAAAGGAATCGGAGAGGCTCACCAGGATGAGGCTGCACGAGTTCAGGGTTATCAATGAGGCCATAACCCTGATAAACCACAGCGAAAGCCCTGAGGAGCTATTCAGGAATGTCTTCAGCCTCACCCATGAACACCTATCCCTTAAGGAGGGGCAGGCTTACATCATGGAGGATGGTAAGCCGGTTCCTGCTGAGGGAAATGGTCATGAATTCCAGGACACTGACCTCACAGGTATCCTGGAGGGTCTCTCTCTTGAGAATGTCTTTGTGGATGGTGGGGTAATCGTAGCTGCCATGAGGCACGGGGATGATCTCCTGGGATTCTTCGTGTTCAGGAACGGTCATGAACCCGACGAATACGAGCTTAAGCTCCTTGAGACCATTGGGGCAGAGGCTGCATCCACACTCAAAAGGATATTCTACCAGGAGAAACTCCTGAAGTCCCTTGAGGAGAAGGAACTGCTGCTCCGTGAGATACACCACCGGGTCAAGAACAACCTCCAGGTTGTATCAAGCCTCCTGAACCTTCAGAGCAGTTACATAAAGGACCCCCAGATTGTGAGCACCCTAAAGGACAGTCAGGGGAGGGTGATGAGCATGTCCATGATACATGAGAAGCTCTACAGATCAGAAAACCTCTCCGATATAGACGTCCGGGGCTATATTGAGGGTCTTGTGAGGAGCATCATGTTCTCCTACCAGAAGCCTGATCAGAGTGTTGATGTCAGATTTGATGTTGATAGGGTTAAACTGAACATTGACACCATAATGCCCCTCGGTCTTATAGTCAATGAACTTGTGACAAATGCCTTCAAGTATGCCTTCCCCAACGGCGATGGTGAACTCCTTGTCTCCCTTAAAAGGAGGGGTGACCGGTTCGTCTTAAGGGTTGCTGATAATGGTGTGGGCCTCCCTCCTGATTTCAGCTTTGAGAACCTCAGAAGCCTGGGGATGCTCCTTGTGAGGAACCTCACCGGGCAGCTGGATGGGACACTTGAGTATACATCTGGTAGTGGTACAGAGTTCCGGATAGAATTCTCAGAGATAAGGTACAGAGAAAGATTTTAACCGGTATCTGCTTATCCGATGTTTAAAAACAGTATACTGCCTATTGGAGTCACTGGATTTTATTTTACTGGAAAATCATGAAAAAAGTTCAGAATAATATCAAAATCTATAAATAAAATCAGGGAGAAAAATATATCCTTGCAGGATTCCTTCCTGCATCTGGAGGCGATAGTATATCCCGTGGTATGCAACTCCTGTGCGTGCTCTTTGCATGCATGGTGTTACTCAATACCGGAGAGATCTATGCCCAGAACACACAAGGTGAAGAAGCACTGCTTCCTGATAACATGACACCGAAAACCTGCAGTACAGTTATGGAGACTAACTCCACAGCGGCAGAGATTAGGGGCAGCCTGGAGAATAAGAGTAAAACTCCAGTCGCTGCAGCGGGCCCATCAGTCTCAAGGGCCGATGTTGAGGACGCGGCAGTCCGTGTCAATGCCTTCATTGCCAAGAACAGGCGTCTACCCCTCACCGTGGAGGTGGGGGATGTGAAGGTGAACCTGGCACAGTTCCTGCAGCTTGAAGCACAGTACGTCCTCAACAGGACACCCTCAGTGAACCAGGTACAGGTACCGTCAGAAACATCTGGAACCGTGCTCAAAGGCTCAATTTACCTGAAGGACTACCTTGAAGTTGCAGGTAGAGTACTCCAGAGTGGAGTCAACCCTGGATACAGCTTCAGGGACCAGAGGATAGGATTCCAATCACTTGTGTGGCTATTTGCAAGGGCAATTAATTTTAAAGTGACAAATCAACGCCTTCCAAATTATATCAGACTTGACACACTGAATTCTGTAAAGTCATCCACCCCGGCCAGTAACAATTCCGGCAGCAGTGATGCTGCCAGTGGCAACTCAGGGTTCACAAGGGAACAGGTACTTTCCGCGGCAAAATCACTGAAGATATACATTGATCAGAATCAGAGCCTACCCGGGTATGTGCAGGTGTCAAACCAGAGGCTTGGTATAGCCCAGTTCCTGCATCTAATGGTTAAATGCCTCAACCAGATAAATCTGGGGAAGAACACCCCTCTAACACCGGTTAACGCCGGTGAGGCAGCAAACCCTGCAGGGGATGCGACAGGTACCATAAAAAGGGATGAGTACCTTAAGATTGCATCCATGGTTCAGGGGTTCATGGAAAGGAACCAGAGAGCCCCAAACTATGCAGGTTCAGGTAAAGGTAGAATCTCGTATGAGAGCCTTGTATACTCAGTTTCAAGGATTCTGAGCTTCTACAGCAACAACAGGAGACTTCCAAATACTGTGACCGTGACAAAGCTGGCGTCCTCACTGAAGAACCGGCCAGAGAACGACCCCTACAGTGGAGAGAGTACCGGGAAGTACCTTGCATCATCAGCCAACTGTCCTGTTGATAACAGGGAGATAAGGTCCCTTGCATCCAGCATTACCAGTGGACTCACATCAACATTTGCAAGGGCATCAGCAATCTTCTGCTGGGTGCGTGACAACGTGAACTACAGCTTCTACTACAACACAAGGTACGGTGCCCTGGGGACACTTGAGAACAGGACAGCCAACTGTGTGGACCATTCACACCTCCTTGTGGCCCTTGCAAGGGCTTCAGGGATACCTGCAAGGTACGTTCATGGGACCTGTAACTTCACATCAGGGAACACCTATGGTCATGTGTGGGCCCAGCTCCTTGTTGGCGATACATGGTACGCTGCAGATGCAACGAGCTCAAGAAACAGCCTTGGAATTGTGAACAACTGGAACACTTCCAGCGCAGTGATAAAGGGCATATACGCGAGTTTACCATTTTAAGGGTGAAAAACCCTTATTTATTTTTTTAAGATGGCATTACCATAAAAAGAAAATCTCTCATCAAATAAAAGATAGAGAATTTAAGAACAAGACCCTCTTTTCTCTTTAATTAAGACTTATAGGTTAAATACACACTATATATAGATAAGAGCACTGGATCGTCATAAAACAGGGTGTTATCATGGAGGTTCCACTCATCAGGGAGATAGTCATCATATTCAGCCTTGCACTTATTGTCCTCATTGTGTTGAACCGGGCCAAACTTCCAACCATACTGGGATTCTTTGTAACAGGGGTCATAGCCGGCCCCTCGGTCCTTGGCCTCATATCCTCAGGCAGCATAGAGAGCCTTGCGGAGCTCGGTGTCATACTCCTCCTCTTCACCATTGGACTTGAAATGTCCCCTGAGAGGTTCGGTGAATTCAGGAGGACCGCCCTCCTTGGTGGTACACTGCAGATAGGGCTCACAGTGTTGATAGTGGCATTCCTGACACTGATGCTTGGATTGAACCCGGGTAAGGCTGTCTTCATGGGTTTTCTCATCGCCCTGAGCAGTACCGCCGTTGTACTGAAGGTCCTCCAGGACCTCCATGAGACAGAGACACCACATGGACAGGCCTCCCTCGCCATCCTCATATTCCAGGATGTGGCTGCGGTGCCCATGATACTCACAATACCATTCCTTGCAGGGGCCAGTGGTTCGACACCACTTCACACCCTGCTCACAGGGGGAGCTGTGCTTACCGGGACCCTTATCTCTGCCAGGTGGATCGTCCCAAGGCTCTTTGATATCGTTGCAGGCACAAGGAGCAGGGAGATATTCCTCCTCACCGTGATACTTGTATGTGCATCTGTAACCTGGCTCACCGGGAGTGCTGGACTATCCCCGGCACTGGGTGCCTTCCTTGCAGGCCTCATCGTTGCAAATACAGACTATGCCCACAGGGCCCAGGGGACCATACTACCATTCCAGGAGGTCTTCCTGAGTTTCTTCTTCGTATCCCTGGGGATGCTCCTTGATGTGGGGTTCTTTATGGGGCACCTGCCCCTCATCATCCTTGCACTCATTGGTGTTATGATGATAAAGATCGCCCTCAACAGCTTCGTGGGCTTCATCATGGGGTTCTCAGCAAGGGTTGTGGTGCTAACAGGGGTTGTGCTGGCACAGATAGGTGAATTCTCATTCATACTCTCTGAGTCAGGTCTCAGGTACGGTTTGATGGACCGCTTCACATTCCAGGCATTCCTGTCGGTTTCACTCATAACCATGGCCCTTACGCCATTCCTCATATCCCTCTCACCCAGGATCTCAGAGAGGATCATCCAGGCGGATATCCATCCCAGGATAAAGAACGGCAGGAGGTACCTCAAACCTGAGGTTAACCTTGAGGATCACCTGATCATCATTGGTATGGGCATAACCGGGAGGAGGCTTGCAGAGACATCTGAGGACCACGGCATACCCTACATAGGCATAGATGTTAACCCTGAAACCGTTAAGAGGGCCCGGGATGAGGGCCTCAATGTATACTATGGGGACGGTACCCACGTGGGTGTTCTCAGGCACTTCAATGTCCCGGAAGCCGCGGTTATGGTGGTGGCCATTGCAGACTACCGTTCAACGGTCCACGCGATCCATGAGGCCAGGGCACTGAATGAGAGAATGAAGATAATCGCCCGTATAAGGGGATTTGAAAATACAGAGAATTTATACACTGCAGGGGCCGATGTTGTTGTCTCAGAGAAACGTGAAGCAACAGAGAGGATATCGGGGGAGATATTCAGCTGCTACAAGGGTGTCTGTGAACTTGAGGAGTGAGCGCCCATTTTAAGATACTCTGATCAATTCATGGAACCGCTGAAGGCGCCACAGTGGCTTTCCATGGGATTTGAGGACAATTCCATCAGGATCATGGGTTCATGAACCTGAAAATACACCCTCTTTAGAGCTCTAAAGCTGAATCTGGGCCTTCATATCTGTCCTTCGGTTAATCACGTCATGCTAAGACCACACCGGTGCATGGCCCTGAAAAAAAGGCGTAATAGTGTTTATTTTGATTTAAAATGCTCTAATATTGTTTTTTTCCCGATTTTAAACCACAATATTTATATACAATGCAGTTTTTAAGAGTGTATGTGGGGTTTCCGAAACCCCAGTGGAGGCGGTAAAATTTCGGGAAAACTGAATCTACTGATAGCCCTAGTTATGGTGCTATTTCTGGGCTCGAATATGGCAGGTGCCGTTGAGATATCAGATAACGGGACACTCAATGGGACAGAAACCAGCAATAACATGACATCAACGGAAGGTGACAACCAGACATCAAATGATACAGGTAACCAGACATC
>NZ_JAKLTD010000001.1:703871-722677 GCF_022014235.1 Methanothermobacter sp. K4 | reverse complement strand
CCCTGGTAACAATCCGATTAGGCTCAACCCTAGTAATAGAGGTCCTCCACTTCGGGGAACCCATCCTGAATACGTTTTCAAGTGAATCCTTTCCTATAGCCATTCAGTTCACCTCAGAGATCTACAGTTTTATGGTCGCCCTTCTCGGCTCCACACAGCATGCCAGCCTCATTGAGACTATCCTGACGCCGCTGGCCCTCTGAGGCCCCACATTCACCAGGGAACCAAGGGCTGTTGTGGATCCCCCAAGACCCAGGGGTCCTGTCCCAGTACTGTTAAGGGATTCTGTAATGTAATCCTCAATTTCAGATTGCTCATCAAGGCTTCCAGTGGCCATTGCCCTGAGCATAAGGCTTGTGGCCTCAAAATGAGTCCTCCCGATACCTATAACAGGTATGCACGGGGTGCATCCAAGTAACGGGACCTCTGTTTTCATCCATGTCAGAACTTCCTCAAATACTTTTCTATAGCTGTGCCTGTGAAAAACCCTTCTGGTCCTTGCCCTTATCTCGGGGCCGCCCCCAAGAAGGAGAACATGGATCCTGACCTCGTCTCCCGGGACTGAATCAACAAGGAATGGTGCTGGCGGAAGTTTTGAAGGGTCACTGTAGAGGCCCCTGCTCTGCTCTATCCTCTCAATCTCATCACCACGCACCGCCATGGGTCTTCCTGGAAGTTTAAGGAGGCCCTCAGCAATACCCCTCCTTATGAGGTTGAAGAATCCCCCCGGGAGGAAGGCGTCTTCACCCACCTCAACGATGACGTGTGGTATTCCAGTGTCATCACAGAGGGGTCTGCCGCTTTCTTCGGCTATCCTGGCATTTTTAATGAGAAGTTCAATGATCCATGCGGCCTTTTCATCCTCTTCCAACTCAAGGGCCCGCTTATATGCCCGCATAACATCCGGTGGTGTGGTTGTACCTGCCCTTACGAGCGCATCCCTCACCCGTGCTGCTATATCCAATCTACCTTCCCCCCACAGGCACCGCAAGGTCCTTCCCGGATGAGAAAACCGCTTCGGGGTAGTAACGCTCTATCATGTCCCTCACAAGTACAACCTGCCTTATCCTCTCACGGGCCTGTGACTCTGTTGTGTCCCATCCATGATGTCCAGCCACAGATCCTCCTGTTTTGAGGTAAACCGGAGATGCGTACCTTATGATATCAGGGACCTCGTAGTGCCTTATGAATCCACCGGATGACTTGGGGTTCTCTGTGTGGACATCGATTGAAATGTCAATGGCATTCCTTATTGCTGCAAGCATGGGTATCTGGAGGTCCCTCACAGGGTTGAGGGAATCGGCGCCTACATCCTGAAGGAGCCGTGCTGATGCAGGGTTACCGTGCCCGCAGTGGGCTGAGACCTTGAAGTGGAGGTCCGCCGGCAGTTCACCGTCGCCGCGCATCCTCCCTAGAACCCAGAGGAGTCCCTCGTCGTAGACCACTATGCCCCTCACACCGAGTTCAGCCGCCCTCCTCACATCCTCAACCGCATATACCAGGTTGTCGTATCCCCTGAGCCTGTAACCTATCCTTGAACCCTCGGGGGTCCTTGCAGATGCGCTTGTATCATAGGTTGCCCTGGGCCCAACACTCAGGAAGAGTTCTATGCCGGCTTCACGGGCCAGTTCAGCCATCTCCTCAATCTCACCGTCGGTGAGGAGCATTATACCCTTTGTCTGGGTTACCCTGTGGACCCTGACGTCATGTTCTTCCATGGCATCCAGGAGGGCCCTCATGGCCCCCGGCCTCTGTATCCCGGGGACCTCAAAACGGTACTGTCCACCATCACTGAATCTCTTCTCTGATTCACCTTCGGGGACTCCTATTCCAATTCTATCAAGGTATCTGCGGGTTTTTTCCAAACTTTTCACCTCCAGTTTTTAGTTATACCCTTTAATCAGTAGCCCAGATGAGTTTTCTGAGCATTTTTCAATCAAACCAGTATCAAGCAAGAGCTCCGCCCAATGTATCAATCAAGGACCTCAGAGATCACCTCTGAAATATTCTCTGACCATGCCTCCCTCAGGATATCCAGGTTATCTGTCCTGTAACCAGGGTTCAGGAGTTTGAACTTCTCAAGTATGTCCTCCCAGGTGTAGGGGTCCTCTGGCTCCCCTGATGGGAGTTCTCTGAAGGCCGTGTGGACACTGCCATCCCTGAGTCTCACTCTGACACGTGCAGGTCTCCTGTTCTTCATCCCCTGCATCTCTGGATCCACCACTATCCTGATCTTTGATGCCGTCTCCCTGACATCAGAGGCCATTTCAAGGTCTTCAACCCTGAGATCCCCTTTCTCGAAGATTATGGCCAGTGAAACAGGCAAACTCTGCCTCACCGCCTCAACAGTTTTCGGGGAATAGTTGTCGTGTTCTGCTGCAACCTCATAGGTCTCCACTAGTACCTCAGCTATCTCTGATGCAGAGAATCTGGTCATTCCAAGTATTTCAAGGGCGCAGTCAAGGGCGGAGTGGAGGTGCCTGCAGACAGGGTACCTCTTGAGGTAAACGTCTACTATGTGGAATACGCCAGTTTCAGGTATCCCTGATGGGGGCTGGCACATTGCATTGAGGAATCCCTCCTTTCCCTCAATTATGGACTCTGCCCCTGTGAAGCCCTCCGATGCAAGCTTTGCAGATATAAGCCCTGACTGGGCCGCCCTCCCGGCGTGCAGGTGTTTGCCCATTGACCCTGCATGGTCTGATTCAAGGAGTCCCGCCGCCTGGGTTCCCGCGAGTCCCAGTGCATTGACTGTCTCATCAAAGTCAAGGCCCATTACACTGGCCGCGGCTGCGGCGGCCCCGAACGTGCCACAGGTACCTGTGGTGTGGAAGCCCCTCTTCCTGTGGCTGGGGTTTGCAAGGAGCCCCATGAAGATGGCCACCTCATATCCTGCCACAACCCCTGCTATGAACTCCCTGAATTCTGCATCCAGGGCCTCTGCAGCTGAGAGGGCCGCGGGGATTACGCATGCTCCGGGATGCAGCTGGGCCCCCCTGTGGCCGTCATCAAGGTCAAGGTTATGGGCGAATATGCCATTGAGGAGAGCTGCCCTTTCATCAGAGCCCCTTCCATGGCCTATGACCGTTGAATTTCCCTCGCCGATATCCAGTGCCCTGAGTGCCGTAATGCCGCTCCTTTCCCCTGAACCCCTGAGTGCGACGCCCAGAAAGTCCAGAAGGCATATCTCTGCCCTTTCAATGATCTCAGGGGAGAGGTCCCTGTATGAGAGTGATGATACAAATTCTGCAAGCTTTCCTGTCATCATTGATGCTACTATGTTGCCTTTAAATATAACAGTGATTGTTATAAAGTTTCCCATTTTTTATTAATTCAGAGGGATAAAAGCCGCCAGAAATTCCCATCCTCTACCTAACCCGACCAGAAGGGTAACAGCCGCCAGAAATTCCCATCCTCACAAGCTGCTTTGAGAGGTGTCTTCTGGCGCAGGTGGGGACCTCATAATAGCCCTCCCTCAGTGGCCTCTCAAGTACCCTCTTAACCTTTCTGGAATTTCTTACCCTCCACCCGCATGATGGACACTTGAACCCCTTATTCCGGCCTGCGGATTTCATGCGCCTGCCACAGGTACAGAGGGGGTTTTCCTCCACATAGAGCTCGGTGGCCCTCTCAAGGTGTATCTTTTCAATGTTCAGTGTCCCCTGGGCCCCAATACCCCCATATACGGTTACCCTGTCCCCTGGTATGAGTTCAAGGATCACCTTCCTGAAGTCCTTTGTTGGTTCATAGGCACCGCACTCGATTTTGCCGGAATCATCGCCAAGGGTGAAGAACACGTGGCCACCCTCAATCACCCTTGGCCTGTCAAGCACCTCACCGCTGACCCGGTAGCAGCCGAATGTCTCCATATCAGCTATGCTGTCTGCATCCTGTATGTGCTGGTCTGTGTGCTGGTTTGTCTCGAAGATGCAGAACCTCTCTATCTCCTCAGAGACACGAACCATCTCCATGGCCCTCAGGAGAACCCCAGGGGATTCACCTCGTATACCATAGAGTATCGGGCAGGGCGTATGTGGCTCTATTGCAATGTAGTCATCATCAATGTTGTCAAAGGTCTCGCTGCCTGTTTCAGCGTCCATTATCCTCACAGATTCCGGGTCTATCTGGCGTGTTTTACCGTAGTTTTCAGGGACCCTGTAGGTGAGAAGTTCATATGTCCTGTCCTCAAGGGGGCAGCCGATGGCTGCAAGGGCCCCTATAATTCCCCTGCCCTTTTTGAAGCTGTGAACCTCTGCCCCCACCTCCTCCGCAACCCTCATGGCGTCTTCAATTTTGAGTATTCTTCTTATGGCTGATATGGCAAATTCCCTCATGGAATCTGTGATCTCACCTGTGTAGAAGACCACCCCGGGGTTTGTCCTCTCATTATCAAGCTCCGCGAGTTCCTCCACACTGTGAATGACGATATCTCTGATATCAGCTATTTCATCCTCTGATTCTGCCCTCACGGTGAATGCAACTGCACCGTTACCCCGGGTCTTGTGGGGTGCGAAGGGGTTCAGTCTTATGAGCCGCGGGTAACCCTCAGTGGTGAAACCGCAACTTTTAAGTTCATGGATTATAAAGCATGATATATAGGTTGTGCACATCCCATCGGGGGAATCGGTATCATCTATACCCACATGAATTCTGTACATTAAATCACCCGGTGATCCAGTTGGATAAATCTGTTAAAAGGGAAGATGTATTAAGGGAGATACATGAACTTCTTACCAGCAACGGATTTGAAACATCCCACATATATGAGAGGAGCTGCTTTGATCTCATGGCCAGGAGGAAGCTCCTTCTACTTCTGCTTAAGGTCCTTGTGAACATTGATGGTATAAATAGTTTGCAGGCCCATGAGATAAAAACCCTTGCACACACGTTCCTTGCATCACCACTCCTCATTGGTATAAGGTCAAAGACAGAGTACCTTGAGGAGGATGTTGTCTATGAGAGGCACGGCATCCCGGTCGTTGCCCCTGAGACCTTCAGAAACATGGTGGTTGATGGTGAGTACCCTGAGGTGATAGCTGACCGTGGCGGTTACTATGTGCAGATAGACGGGAGAACCCTCAGAATGGTACGCGAGGAATACAACCTCTCACTCAAGGACCTTGCAGACCTGGCCCACGTATCACGCAAGACCATCTACAAGTATGAGAATGGACTTGCAAGGGCATCACCTGAAACAGCCATGAAACTCGAGGAGATACTAAACATAAGGATAACCCTCTCAATTGACATCCTAAGTGTGCCTGAGAGGGATGAAGTTGAAATAAAACCAAAGGGAAGGCTGGGTGATATTGGCTTCGGGATGATTGAAACCCAGAGGACCCCCTTTGATGCCGTTGCAAAGGAACTTAAATTTGAGAGTACAGTCATAACGGACCTTGAGAAGGGGAGGGATTCAAGGACCCTCCGGAGGATGGCTGTGCCACTGCGGGACCTGTCACTTGTAAGTGGCTCAGAATCTGTTTTTATCATTGATAACCCCCGCATAAGTGAGAACCTAGAGGGTGTCCCTGTGATCAAGAGCTGGGAGATAGGTGAAATGGAGAGCAGCAGGGACTTCCTGAAGGTGATAGCTGAAAGGAAGACCTGCAGCTGAACCCTACTATCATCAGCTTTCAGTAGTAATCCCATACAGTGACCTTCCAGTCCCTGATCTCGCTTGCATAAACCGCGATGCAGTATTCGCCCGGGCTCCCCTCAACCTCAAGGGTCCTCTTTTTCCTTGCAGGTGACTCGGTGGCACCCCAGTCCACGGTGTCACTGGCCACAGTGTATCCGTCCCTGAGGACATCCACGGTGATGCTGTTCACATCGTAATTCACCAGGGGAGTCGCTGAGAAGACAACGCGTAGCCTGTTGCCCCTGATGTTAACATAGCGGTAATCCGATCCTGACCCCGTGAATGTCATGACCCTGTGCCAGCTGGGACCTGAGGACCCCCCACCTTCTGTATCGCCGGTGATGGTCACATTGTAGTACTGATCCCCATCATGGGGTGACTTGAGGAACATCCCTGAGATAAAGCCCAGGGCCCCTATGAGAATAAAACAGATTACAACAAGCACCTTTGTCGCAGTGTCCATAACCACACCCCATTATACACTGATTAGATGGAGTCATTCATGAACAACGAAAGGTATCCTTTAACATGTTAATGTTAGAACATTAACTTCTATTTTACGCTTTCATCCCTGTAGAAAGCATTAAATATGGTGATGGGTGGTGTGGAGATCAGTGCAACCATTCATCCAGTGCGAAATGAATGACATCATAAGAGACCATATCATAACCTGAAGAGTTCCCCGAATGTCTCCTTCACTTCAGGAACAGATGCCGCGCCCACAGTGACCATGTCAACGTAGTCAGCACCCTCAAGGAATTTAAAGGCCTCCCTGGGCGATAGTATTCCCGCTGCAAGTACCTTCTCGGCAACAACAACCTTCCCAAGTTCAAGGAGCAGATCCCGGAGTTCAGCCCGTTCCTCCTCAAGGAAAACCGGGAAATCCATCATATAACCCAGACTGTTGAGTGGCATCATGTAAAGCTGGAAGTTATCAACCCCCTCCTCAATGAGCCGCCTGGTGGTGGCCCCAGGCATTGTGGTTATGAGGCCAGATGGAACATCAATATCATCAAGGATCTCAGCCACCTCACCGGCTGGCAGGAGATCCGTGTAGTGCTCATCAAGAAGAACAGCACCGACACCAAGATCCATGAGGGTCCCGAGGTCATCCTCAAGGTGCCCTTCCCGAAGTGTGCCCATTAGTCTGAAACCGCACCCGGCATCAACTGCCATTTCAAGGGCCTCAAGCACAGGACCCTCAGGGATGATCTGGAAGCCCCTCACACCCACATCATATGCCCCTATGAGCACCTCCGCAATGTTTTCAGGCCTCCTTTTGAGGTCCATCTCATACAGCCTTGAGCGGTGCCCAAAGTAGGGTGCCGCGGTGAATGGTGCGCTCCCCAGGAATGCCTCAGGGAGCTCAACTCCATCAACAGTAACTGAACCAGTGAACATCACATCTTCCTCCATGACACCAATAATTATAATATACCCTACCTCTATAGATTCCTCTATCATTCTATAAGATCTTCATTGTGATAAGTGTGGTGAAATTATGCCAGAGATGAAAGTGCTTATTGCTGATTCCATCAATGAAAAGGGAATATCTGAACTTGAAGAGGTGGCGGAGGTTGTGGTTAACACAACCATAACACCCGAGGAGCTCCTTGAGGCCATAAAGGACTTCGATGCCATAGTTGTCAGGAGCCGAACCAAGGTCACAAGGGAGGTCATAGAGGCAGCCCCCCGCCTCAAGATAATCGCAAGGGCGGGTGTGGGCGTTGACAACGTGGATGTTAAGGCCGCCACAGAGAGGGGTATAATGGTCATAAACGCACCAGAGTCAACATCCATAACAGTTGCCGAGCATTCAATAGGCCTCATGCTGGCCCTTGCAAGGAAGATCTCCCTTGCAGATAAATCCGTCAAGGAGGGTAAATGGGAAAAGAACAGATTCATGGGTATAGAGCTCAACGGCAAAACCCTCGGTATAATCGGTATGGGTCGTATAGGTTCACAGGTTGTTGTGAGGACAAAGGCCTTCGGCATGGACATACTGGTATATGACCCCTACATAAGCAGGGACGCCGCCGAGGAGATGGGTGTGACCGTCACCGACCTTGAAACACTCCTAAGGGAATCCGACATTGTAACCATACACGTACCCCTCACCCCTGAGACAAGGCACCTCATATCAGAGGATGAATTCAAACTGATGAAGGAAACCGCATTCATAGTTAACTGTGCCCGTGGAGGGATAATCGACGAGGAAGCCCTCTACAGGGCCCTCAAGGATGGTGAAATAGCAGGGGCTGCCCTTGACGTATTCGAGGAGGAGCCCCCTGAGGGCAGTCCATTACTTGAACTTGAAAACGTTGTCCTCACGCCACATATCGGTGCCTCAACAGCTGAGGCCCAGAGGGACGCTGCAATAATAGTTGCAAATGAGATAAAAACAGTCTTCCAGGGGGGTTCACCCAGGAACGTCCTTAACATGCCAGTGATGGACCAGGAAACCTACAAGTCCCTCAGACCCTACACCGAGATCGCAGAGAAACTGGGCAGCATCATCACACAGGCCCTCCCAGGTAACATAGAGAAACTGGATGTCACCTACTGCGGTGAACTTGCAGATATGCAGTTCGATATCCTCACAAGGACCATGCTGCAGGCCATCCTCAACCCCATACTCACAGAACCAGTGAACCTCATAAATGCGCCGGCAATCGCAAAGAAGAGGGGTATAATGGTTACAGAGGCCCGCAGGTCAGAGGCTGATGGCTACAGATCCATCATAATGGTAAGGGCTGTCTCTGACAGGGGCGAGTTCAGCGTGGAGGCCACCCATATCAAGGAGCCCACGATAATCGGTATCAATGGCTACAGGGTGGATGTGAAGCCAGAGGGGACAATGATAATAGCACGCTACAGGGACCTCCCCGGTACCATAGGTGCCATTGGCACCAAGCTGGGCGAGCACCAGATAAACATAGCCACCATGCAGGTGGGAAGGAAGGAGATCGGTGGCGAGGCCGTCATGGTCCTCAAGGTTGACCAGAGTGTCCCTGCTGAGGTCATAGATGAGGTCAAGAAACTTGAGAACGTGGACGATGCTGTTGCAATAGAAATATAAGTCTACCAGATTAGACCAACAATCTCCCACAAAAAACAACCCTTTATTTTAAACTGGACCCAACAATCTCCCACAAAAAAACAAAACAACCCTTAAACAATCTCAAACTCCAAAGGCACCCCCTGCCTTGTATAGGCTGCAATCGTTTCCATACTATATGGGTATGCTATTATCATATGGAAAAGGCCATTCTTTGAGAAGAACTGCATATCAGCACCTGATGGTAAATTGCTGGGACCAGGATGGGAGTGCACCGATCCCACAGTACCTGTAAATGGTGGGAGCATCAGGACATCCATAACAGCACCCTCATCAGAGGTCCTTGATGGCAGAAATATAAGGCCGGTGATGTGAAGGACATCCTCCTCCTGTTTTCCCTCAAGGAGTGCCACAAATTCATGGGGATGTGACCTTCTTGCGATCTCCAGGGCCTCCTCAATGACGTCGGAATCGACCAGCACCCTCCTTACCGGTTTTACACCCATAAAATCAAGTATCCTTTCAATTAAACCCATTCTATCAGGCACTCTCTGATCCATTGTGTTCCTTCAAGCCCTGGAGACCGTCAAAGAATTCCCCTGTGAAGAGGGGAAGTTCCATGTCAACCTTCACCCTCATCCTCAGCGCCGAGACCTCCCTCTCAGTTATGGGATTGTAGCCCCTGACCTTCACCGGAGTCCTGTAGACCCCGATACCCCTTCGCTGCCAGGCAGGCACCTCTGAGATGTTCAAACCCCTCTCAAAGAGCAGTTCATGCAGGGAATCCGATTTCATCCCATTAAGGGTTCTCGCGGCATCATCTCTATCCATTTCACCCCTCAGTGTCCAGTACGCATAGCTGTTGAGGCAGTTCCTCCAGGCCTCATCCTGCCTTGACCTGAAGTACTCCCAGACCAACTCCCTGCCCAGAGGTATAACCCTGCAGTCAAAGGAAACAGGTTTATCAAGTGATAAACCCCTTTTTATGGCCCCAAGTGTGAATGATGATGATGTAAAAGCCGGGAAAACCGAGTCGAGCTTCTCAACCCTTCCCGAGAATGGAACAGAATCAAGGAGTACATTGATCTCATCAGAGAAAGTGTATATGAATGATGGGCTGAATTCATCCATGAGCTCAAGGCATGCTGAAACCATGATGTCACGGAAGACATCATCATAGGGCCTCCTAAACCCTGCCTTTGCTGTTAGTCTGTGAAAGCCCCTCCCATCAAGCCTCAGTATTATGCTGGAGGACGGTGGTACCCTGAGGTTTGAGTATATTTCATGTTCCCGCATCATACCATCAGGTTCCAATGTGCATGTTCTCACTGAGAGATTTAAGGAGTCTTATGGCGGAATATGCAGCCATCACACTTGTCTTGGGGTTTATGGAGCATCTGACATTTTCTGTTATTGTCTTGAACTCCCCGAAGTCCCCCTTAACGGTAACCTCATGGACATTACGGTCAACTGCCGGGTCCGCTATTATTTCAACATCAATATCCCGTCCACAGGCAAGACTGAGGGCTGCAGCCACATTTATGTTGAGTGGGAACCTCTTAACGGCCTCTGATGCCTTCCCAGTGTAGAGGACCTTCTTCTCATCCATGCTGATACCCAGGGACCTTGGGGGTTTCCTTGTGACAAGTTTAACCGACTCTATACTACCCATTGATGCTGCCTTCAGGCCATCGAGACCCACTATGGCCCCTGAGGGTACATGTATCCGGGCATTATTCTCTGAGGCCTTCTTCTCAAGCACACTCCTCAACTCAGGGTCCATGAGGGCACCGACACTCATAACGACGACGTCCCTACCGGCCTCAAGTATCCCAGGGACCAGTTCCCTTACAGCCTCAGGTGATGCTGCCTCCACCACAAGGTCAACGTGGGGGAGCATATCGGCAACATCAAGGACCGCGGTCCCATCAACCATGGATGCCAGGTTCTCTGCCCTCTCAAGGTCCCTGTCATAGAAGAAACCCAGTTCAACGGGTACCTTGCCATCCCTCACGAAACCAGTTATAAGGTTGGCTATTGCGCCACAGCCCACTATACCCACGATCATATCATCACACAGAAGAAATCAGGATTCAAGGGGGTTTACCTTTTTCTCCGCTGAAACATCAGGAGATATTATGAGTATATCTCCGACCGCCTGGACACGTTCATAGTTTATATCGATGATGCCCTCCTCCTGTATGGGTCTTATCTCATCTGATTCAGGGACTATCCTTATGCTGGTCTTGAGGACATCCTTTATACCCACATTCTTCTTATCATGTCTCATTGGACGGACCTTCAGTGTTGAGACACGTCCCTTCTTGATGTTGAGGACAACGTCCTGAACCCTTCCAACGTACTTACCCCTTGAGGTGTATATTTCAAGTCCATATAGACTGGATAATTCAACCATTTTTCCACCACCGGACAGTTAAAGATGTAGCGCTGCTGCATAACCCTACTGTTGGTTAATATTATTGTTTATAGCTTAAATAGTTATAGGGAAATAACAGATAAATGCAGTGGCAGGAAGAGAAAGGCTGTTACTGGAATTAAAAATGATTCTGGATTGTGATTGAAATGTGGGACACCAGTAAGGATTACAGGCTCATGGTTGCAGTTAAGGCAGTTGACCTCTTCAGGAGGGCCCTGGAGGCAGGGGGTTTCAGGGGTCAGTGGAAGAAGAAGCCCGCCATCCAGGCCGCCTCTGAGATCGAAAGGACACTGCAGAGCCTCATATATTCATACCTTGAACCTGAGGACCTTGCAGCAAGTTCAGAGATGATGGGTATTGAGGAAAAACTCAAGGAGATAGTTGATGCCCTGGGAGGTGATGACTGGAGCCGTAAATTCCTTGATGAGGCCTCAAGGGATGAGAGGGAGAGGGTCGAGGAGAACATAGCAAAGGTGAAGTTCTTCATGAACACCATTGGAAACCTGAGGGGTCGGCTGATGCTTGGAAAGATATCAGACCCTGTTATTGGAGTTGATATAGTTGCAGGTGAGGTCATGAGTGTTGGGGGGCACCCGTCTGCAGATAAACTTCAGATCTGCAATGTTAACGTAGGAAAGAGATCCATAAAGGTAGTTACAAATGACCCTGATGTAAGGGAGAATGACAGGGTGGCCGTGGCCCTTTTACCACCCCAGAACTTCATGGGTGTTGTGAGTGAGGGGATGTTCCTTGGTGCTGATGGTGTTCTGAGGGACGTTGAAGGAAAGCCTGGGGAGATGCCCCGGGGGATACCCCTCGAAGCGCTCAATGAGACAAGGAATCTCGTAGAGGATTTTCTAACTGGTTAACCCCTCCAGGGCTCCCTGAGAATCGCCCTGCACACCTCATGGCTGCAGCTTCCGCAGTCCCTTGGCAGACTGCAGCCTGCTTTCCTCAGACGGTCCTCAAGCTTCAATTCTGATAGGGGGTAGTAGCCAGAATAATCAACCCTTTCAAGCCCCTCTGCCCTGCACTTCTCCACAAGTTTCTCCATCAGTTTTCTGTCGGGTCCCCTGTGGTAGTAGAGGAGGAAGTTCGGTCTGAAACCTATGAGGCGGTAGGGAATCTCTGGATTTATCTCTGCAATGAATGATGCTATCTCCCCTATCTCATGGTGGTTTATTCCAGGTATCACGACCGTCCTGAAAACCCTTACCTTTTCAGGAAATTTCTCTGCAAGGTAGGCTGCGTTTCGGAGCACAGGACCCACGGGCGCCCCTGTCAGGTTTCTGTGTAGTTCATCTGAAAGGGCCTTTATCTCAAAACTGAAGAGCGATGTGAACCTTATGATGCGCTTTAAAGTCTCAGGTGTCTGGAATCCATTTGTTGCCATTATGACATCAACATCGCATTCACCTTTTATTTCATTCAGCACCTTTTCGATGTAGGGTGTGTGTATTGAGGGTTCACCTCCAGTGAAGCTCAGATTTGATATGCCCTCTGATTCAAGTTCCCTGAGGACCTCCTCTGCCAGATCTTCAGGTTTCACATGACCCCTGTAAACCCACCCTGAGTCAGGGTACTGTGATATCCTGTAGGCATTGCAGTAGGCACACCTGAAGGGGCATGAAAGGAGGGTTACTGAGTAACTTTTCAGGACATCCGTAATTGATGTGTAGGCTATCTCAGTCTTCGCTGCCCCACAGACGCCCCTCTCACCTGCGGAACGGTTCGCCCTGCACCTCCATTCGCATAGACTGCATTTTCTGAGTCCTTCCATAAAGAACAGTATATTGAAACATGTTAATAGATTTTCCCAAAAAACTGTAAATAATCAATTACTAATCAAAAACTAATGGGCAAATTTAATTAATTAAGATTGTCAATTTAATAGGTTCAAATAATTCTCAGTTATCCATATCAAATTTGACTGATGAAATTTTTTCAAATAAAAAATTAGGACATGAAAAAACTCTATTTCATGAATAATGTCATTAAGAATCCGAATGGAGTATCCATATAACGAAATCCTCTGGAATCCCTAGTTAAAGGATACTGTTAGATAGAATACATACTAGCCGAAAAGAAGCAATTTCAATCACATTTTGGAGTCAGAGGATACTTTTAGATAGAATACAGACATATCATTCGCCCTTTAGAACTATAAGCTTGGTCCGAGTCATATCCCTTATGGCGTACTTAACGCCCTCCTTACCCATTCCACTGCACTTGAAGCCGCCAAATGGCATGTGGTCCACCCTGAAGGTTGACTGTTTGTTCACAAGAACCGTACCTGCCTCGATCTCAGACGCCATCCTCAGGGCGGTTCCTATGTTCTCAGTGAAAACCCCTGCCTGAAGTGCATAGCATGTGCCATTCGCAATCCTTACGGCCTCATCAGCATCATCAAACCTTATAATCGGGGACACCGGCCCGAAGGTTTCCTCTGCAACGACCTCCATCTCAGGACGCACATGGTCAAGGACGGTGGGCTCAACAAAGTTGCCTCTCCTTGACCCTCCATGGAGGAGCTCGGCACCCCCCTCAACGGCATCCAAAATTCTCCTTTCAACCTCAATGGCCGCCTCCTCATTTATAAGTGGCCCTATATCAGTCTCAGGGTCAACTGGATCCCCCGCCCTTAACCTGCGGGTCTTATCCACAAGTTTATCTGCAAATTCATCAGCCACATCTTTATGGACTATCATCCTCTTAACCGCGATGCAGACCTGTCCAGAGTAGAGATAGGAACCCCTCACCGCGGCCTCAACTGCAGAGTCAATGTCTGCGTCATCCATGACAATGAGGGGATCGTTGCCCCCCAGTTCAAGTGTGACCTTCTTCATTGAGGCCCTGCTGGATATGTATCTTCCAACCTCCACACTGCCTGTGAATGTTATCTTATCCACGATGGGGCTATCTATTATAACATCACCCACCTCCCTGCCCCTCCCTGTTACAGCATTAACAGCCCCCGGCGGGAAGTGCTCATTAAGTATCTCACAGAGTCTAAGTGCAGAGAGTGGTGCCTCAAGTGAAGGTTTGAGAACCGTGGTGTTACCTGCTGCCAGTGCCGGTCCAACCTTGTGGATGGCGAGATTCAGTGGATAATTGAATGGGGTTATTGCAGCCACAACACCAATGGGAAGCCTTACAGTGAATCCAATAAGCCCCTTCCCACCAATACCTGCATCCATGGGTATTGATTCCCCATAGAGCCTTCCTGCCTCCTCTGCACATAGACGTGCGGTTTCAACTGACCTTTTAACCTCATCACGTGAGAACCTTATGGGTTTACCTGACTCCAGGGTTATGATCCTTGCAAGACCATCCATCTCTGCCCGGAGCTCATCAGCAACATCATGGAGGCTCTCAGAGATGCGCCTCGCAGAAAGATCAGACATGGAACCTTTTGCACGGTGGGCCGCCTCAAGAGCCCTTAAAACATCATCCTTACCTGCAAGGGGTACAGTATCAACTTCCTCGCCGTTGAAGGGGTTCCTGACACTGAAACGGTTATCTCCCCCCACGTTCTCGCCATCAATGATCATGTCCATATGACCACCTTAAAATTAGAACTTGTTCTTGAGCCCTTTAATTGAGTTGGTGACGTTCTGAACATCAGAGTTCATTGCAGTCTGAGATGACCTCACATAGTTGCGGTACCATACCACAGCGAAGGTCACAATGACTATTATACCACCAAATACAAGTATCAGCTCGGCTGACCCCTGACCTGAATCATCAGCGATTAAACCCCCAGACAAAACCTTAACCTCCTATGGTGCCATGCTTCCAACAAGGCTCAGTCCAAATTTTCCTATAACATAGAATATCGAGTAGGCCACGATTGAGAGTGGCACAGAGAACTTAACACCCTTCCTTGCACTCCCATACATTATGATTCCAATCAGCAGCCCTGCAATTATAGAGTGTATTATGATGTAACCTGAGGCGGCAATCTGGGCTGCGCCAAGGATTGGGTTGGGTTTCCCCACAGACTCCATGAACCCTGAGTAGACCATTATCATTCCAAGGGCGAATGGTGCCGCGATTATGGCGGCGACAATAAGGAACATCACTGACATCATAACATTGGCCTTCCTCTCCCTCTTGAGTGCTAGAACCGCCCTGAGATCCTCTGCAACTGTCTCGATTACATCTGAAAGGCTTCCACCAGCCCTTCTACCCTCAAGGATCATCCTGAAGGTCCTGTCAAGGTTCTGGGATTTGAGCCTTTCGCTCATGGAGAGGATGGCGTCATCGAATGTCCGCCCGATTTTTATTTCAATAACCGCCCTCTTGAGTTCATCGTAAAGTGGCCCCTCCCCCTGTTTGGATACGTCCTCCAGGGCCGATTCAAGGCCAACCCCTGCCCTCAGCAGTGATGCTATCTGTCTGAGGAAGTCAGGGGTTGACTGTTCAATGGCATCAACACGCCTCTCCATCATTACAAAGATGTAGGCCCCAAGGAGAATAGATGGCATGAAAAATCCAACAACGACTGCAAGGATAACATTCAAACCCGCTACTGCGGCTACAACAGATCCAAGAACAGCAAAGAGAGCCCCTGCAAGGAATGCTAGGGTTATTATCTCCGATGCCTTTACATAAAGTCCCGTCCTTATGAGTGTCTCCTGCACCCTGAGGAGCAGTTTATCAGGTAATATGCTCTCCAGGGCTTCACTCACAGGTTTCAATGCTGCCGGTAATACTGCCATCTGCACACCACTTTAAGTCTTGCTGTTACTAATTATTTACGGACTATTATTTATACTATGTTCATGACGACCCGCTTTTACTTTGATTTAAAGCCAATTTATAAATGTTCATGACAACTTGCCTCAGGTGATCCTCTTTTCACTGGCATCTGAGCTGACGGAACAGGTTGCAGTTCATGACAGCCTCACCTCAGGTGATCCGGGAGGCGGTTCATTACCCCATCCCCCACCACCAGCATGTCCTCAACCCTCACACCGAATTCCCCGGTAAGATATACCCCCGGTTCAATGGTGAGGACCATTCCCTTAGCGAGAACCGTTTTATCGTCGGCTGAAAGTGAGGGCTTCTCATGGACCTCGAGTCCAACACCATGACCGCTTGAGTGTATAAAGTTATCAGCGTATCCATATTCCTCTATAACATTTCTCACTGCACTGTCAACTTCACATGCCCTCACACCAGGTTTTGCTGCCCTTAGACCCTCCCTTTTGGCTTCAATTACCACCTCAAGGATCTCATGTTCCCTTTCACTCTCCACGAAGGTCCGGGTGGTATCAGAGTGGTAGCCGCCATAAACAGCGCCCCAGTCAACCAGTGCGGGGGAGCCCAGCCCGTTGGAAGTGGGTACCGCATGGGGTATGCTTGACCTTGAGGCCGATGTTACGATGGTATCGAATGAGACTCCCTCTGAACCTTCAAGCCGCATGATGTAGTCCAGTCTGGCGGCTATCTCAGATTCACTGCCACGGAATTCAAGTTTCTTAAATGATTCCTCGGCAATTTTAAGGGCTGCATCTATCCTTCTTATCTCCTCCCTGTCCTTAACCATCCTAAGCTCTGCGATGGGATCCATCACCTGAAAGTCCCTCCCCAGACCGATTCTCTCAATGAGACCCACTGGCATGGAGGGTTCAACCGCGATGCTCC
Source organism: Methanothermobacter sp. K4 (assembly GCF_022014235.1). NCBI lineage: Archaea > Methanobacteriati > Methanobacteriota > Methanobacteria > Methanobacteriales > Methanobacteriaceae > Methanothermobacter > Methanothermobacter sp. K4. The sequence goes on along the minus strand of NZ_JAKLTD010000001.1, from coordinate 705,895 downwards.
TTAGTTCAACCCTATCAGAGACATCAGATACCCTCTTAAAGACCTCAACATGAATCCCGCATCCCTCTGCTGACTCGGCGTCCATCTCATTTACAAAGAGGACCGGTTCATCACTCAGGAACAGGAAGGCCACGACCGTTGGCATGAATCCCGTGAGGTAGTATATGTTCTCCCTTTTTGTTATGAGTACCCCGTCAGCTTTACCAGAGATAACTTCAAGTGCCCCTTCAATCCTCTTCAAGCACATCACCCCAGCATTCCCCAACAGCTCTTCTCATGACCAGTTCAAGTTCATCCATAACCGCATCGGGTGCCCTGAACTCAATGGGTAGAGGTACGTGTCCAAAGTCAGGATCCCTGAAGACCTCCCCTCCAAATTTCACGGGTCTGCTGTAGCGGGGTATGAAGTGCCAGTGCACCTCAGGGTCCGGATTTTCGGACCTGAAAGCCGAATTTTTAAAGCAGCTCCAGTTGAAGAGGTCCGGTCTGAAAAGTTCGCCCACAGCGGATTCAAGCACCCTCACCACCACTGCAAATTCAACCCACTCATCGTTGTTGACTTCAGAGAGGTCCCTGCATTTCCTCCTAAGTGCCACCACACAGGTTGCGAGGTAGCGCTGGCTAGGTGCAAGGTAAACGATCCAGTGTTCCGTCTCCACAATTTCGCGACCATAGTAACCGTCAATTCCACAGTATTCACATACCGCCACATGATCACCACTAAAATCTATGGGCAAGGTAATACTCAAGGTTTATATTAATCATTACACCTAATTTATATGTATATGCAGCCCATGACCGGTATCTGCACAGGTGGTTAAGATGGGGGAGCTTCGGAAATTTGTGACAGCCGAATTTGTTTTTGGGAACGGAGCCAGGTCCCTTGCAGGAAGATACGCCTCGAACCTCGGGGCCAGCAGGGTTCTTCTTGTAACCGACCATGGTATAATGAAGACAGGTCTCGTGGATGATGTTACAGGGAGCCTCAATGATGAGGGCCTTGATTATGTTATATTCGATGATATAACACCAAACCCCCGCGACCACGAGGTCATGGAGGGTGCTGAGGTATTTGATGCAGAGGAATGCAATATGATAGTTGCCCTGGGCGGCGGAAGCCCCATTGACTGTGCAAAGGCCATGGGTGCTGTTGTATCCAACAGGATGGATGTGCTGGAGTTCGAGGGTGTTGACCGCATCCCGGTACCCTCTGTTCCAATAATATGTATTCCCACAACCGCCGGCACAGGTGCGGATGTATCCCAGTTTGCGATAATCATGGATACCCATAGGAGGGTTAAGATGGCCATCATAAGCAAGACAATGGTCCCGGATGCATCCCTCATAGACCCGGAAACCACGCTCACCATGGATGGGGAGCTGACAGCCGCAACAGGTATGGATGCACTCGCACATGCCATTGAGGCATACGTATCAAATGCAAGTTTTCACCTGACTGACCTCAACGCCCTCGACTCAATAGGTATCATAAACCGCGCCCTGCCCCGCGCCGTGCTTGAACCCGATAACATGGACCACCGTGAGGATATGATGCTTGCAAGCCTCGAGGCAGGCCTTGCATTTTCCAATGCAAGTCTGGGACTTGTGCATGCCATGGCCCATAGCCTCGGCGGTATGCTGGACATCCCCCATGGAGAGGCAAACGCCCTCCTCCTCGAATACGTTATTGAATTCAACTTCAAAGCCGCAAGGGAGAGGTACCTCAAAATCGCAGAAGCCATGGGCCTTGAGGGTTCAGGTCTGGATGAACTCAGGGACCATATAAGGGAATTCAGGAGGTCCCTGGGAATGGATATGACACTGGGGGACCTTGGTGTTGATGAGGATGATATATCATCCCTTGCAGAGACCTCAATGAGGGACCCCTGCATAGTTACAAACCCGGTCCGGCCAGAACGTGAGGATGTTGAGGAGATATTCCGGAGGGCCCTTTCCGGATCTTGAGGTGTGATGAAATGTCTGATAGGGACTGGGCAACTGACCAACCCAAGTTACCCGCGGAA
>NZ_JAKLTD010000001.1:700574-703774 GCF_022014235.1 Methanothermobacter sp. K4 | reverse complement strand
CCCAAGTTACCCGCGGAAATAATCCGGTTGTGATGAAATGTCTGATAGGGACTGGGAAACTCTCAGGGAGAAGATAATAGGGTTCGGTGAAAAATCCATAAGGAAGAGTTACTACCCTCGCCTTCAGGAGTCACTCGCAGAACTCAGGAGGTTCAGAAAACTCCTCGACTGTACAGATGACGCCATATTCCTGGTTAAAACCCCCGGAGGTGAACTTGAAGACGCCAACCGCTCAGCCTGCACAAGGCTGGGGTATTCAACCCGTGATATACCCGGCCATAGGATCTATGACCTCCTGCCTGAGGACATGCACCCCCGCTTCAGAAGGATCCTTAAGGGTGATGATGATAGGATAACAATGGAGGGGCGCCTCATAAAAAGGAACCGTGAAATGATACCCGTTGAGATAAAGGTGGATATAGTTGATTTTGATGGTGAAAGGTACGCGGTCCTGGTGGCCAGGGATATAACCGAGAGGCTGAAGATGGAGGAGGAACTCCGGAGGTCCCTGAGGGAGAAGGAGGTCCTTCTCAGTGAGATACACCACAGGGTCAAGAACAACCTCCAGATAATTTCAAGTCTCCTGAGCCTCCAGAGCCACAGCATAAAGGACCCCACCTGCAGGGATCTCCTTGAGGAGAGCCAGGACAGGATAAGGTCCATGGGACTCATACATGAACAACTGTATAGTTCAGGTGATTTCAGCTCCATAGACTTTGGAGTGTACGCCTCCAGACTCCTGAAGAACCTTCAGAGGTCATACTCCCATGGGAAGGATATAGAATTCTCGCTTGAAGTCGATGATATAAATGTGAGCCTTGAGACCTCAATTCCCCTGGGCCTCATACTGAGTGAACTGGTAACCAATGCACTCAAGCACGCCTTCAGAGAAAGAGACAGGGGCAGGATCACAGTAAGATTTAAGAGGAGGGACCCTGACTGTATTCTTGAGGTGATGGATGACGGTGTGGGGTTCAGTGAGGAGGATCTCAGAAATAGCAAGTCCCTTGGCTTCAAACTTGTTGAAATCCTCACAGAACAGCTTGACGGAACCCTCACATTTTCAGGAGCGGATGGTGGACTTTTCAGGATAGAATTCAGAGAGCCCACATACACCAACAGGATGTCAGTGGAGTCTGAGAAATGATCCTCTCAAAAGGTATTATTTTCCGGCCAGAAACATCGCCGGGGAGTGCCCCTAATATTTCAGGTGATAGAAGGGCAGTCTCAATCTCAGGTGATAGAAGGGCAGTCTCAATCTCAGGTGATAGAAGGGCAGTCTCAATCTCAGGTGATAGAAGGGCAGTCTCAATCCAGCAATGGAAAGCATTATAAGCCGTGCCCCATGTTAATATAAATATGGTCAGATTCAGTAAGGGAGAGGTACGGGATATTCTGATCTCGATGGTTGTGATTGCCGGTGTATTCGCCTACGTGTTCTCAGGTAGAAACCTGCAGTTAGCACTGGTTCTGCTTCCGGCAACCCTTATCACTGTGGGTCTCGGGTTTGTCCTCCATGAGATCGCCCATAAGTTAATGGCTATAAGGTATGGATTCTGGGCCGAGTACCGGCTGTGGCTAGAGGGCCTCATACTGGCGCTTGTAACATCCTACTTTGGATTTGTCTTCGCAGCCCCGGGGGCTGTCTACATTCATGGAAACTACATTGACAGGAACATTAACGGGAGGATATCCCTCGCAGGTCCCCTCACCAATATAATACTCGCCATCATCTTCCTCATTAGTTCATCTGTACTTCCATCCCCATTTAATTATGTTGCGGTACTTGGATACGCCGTTAACAGCTTTCTGGCCCTCTTTAACCTCATACCAATTGCAGTACTTGATGGTGCCAAGGTTTTCAGATGGAACCCCCTCATATGGCTCATTGCAGCCGCATCTGCATTTGCACTCACATTCACCAGCATGTTCTAAGTGATTGAGATGTTCCGGGATATTCCTGTTAGGTATGTTGGATGCACCCACCGGGCCATGAAACCCTCGGAGACACTCAGGGCCTTCAGGGAAAAACTCAGGGCCATAGGTGTCACAAGGATAACCGAGATAACACACCTTGACCGTATAGGCATACCGGTATTCTCAGCCATAAGGCCAACAGCGGAGGAGGGTGCCGTTAGCATATACGCAGGTAAGGGGGCCACCAGGAAACAGGCAAGGGCCTCTGCAATGATGGAGGCATTTGAAAGGTACTCTGCTGAGAGAAGTCCCCTGGACGAAACACTGAGGGCCCATCCATCTGAAATGGATAAACGCCTGGACCCTAAAGCACTTATTCTTCCACAAAATGCTGATACGGACTCTGAAGTTGAGTGGATAATTGCAGAGGATATAAAAAGCCAGGAAAAGGTTCATGTACCTGCAAATGCAGTTTTTCACCCTTACAACCCCCCGGAGGGATGTGTGAGTCTCTTCAGATCCAACACCAATGGCCTTGCATCCGGTAACGTCCTGGAGGAGGCCATATTTCACGGTCTCATGGAGGTAATAGAGAGGGATGCCTGGAGTCTCTTTGAGGCGAGGAGGGGTCCCAGGATAGAGATTGACTGCTCAGGGACAGATAACCGGATAATAACGTGTCTACTTGAAAGGTTCCAGGGGGCGGGGGTTGAAATAACACTGGTGGATCTCACCGCTGACACTGGCGTTGCAACGGTGGCTGCGGTTGCAGATGATGTTGTGCTCAGGGACCCGGCGCTCCTCACCATGGGTGTTGGAACCCACCTCGACCCTGAAATTGCAGTTATAAGGGCCCTCACAGAGGTTGCCCAGAGCAGGGCCACCCAGATACACGGTACCAGGGAGGACACTGTAAGGGCGGAGTTCATGAGGAGGGCTGGCTATGAGAGGATGAAGAGGTTAAACAGGCACTGGTTCTCTGAACCCGATGATACCATTGCACTTGAGGATATGGAGGACCTCTCAACAAGGTCCTTCCAGAGGGACCTTGAGATTACCCTGGATAAACTCAGGAGGGTGGGCCTGAAGCAGACATTATATGTGGATCTAACCCGTGATGTTGGTGTCCCCGTTGTGAGGGTTATTGTACCGGGACTTGAGGTTTTCTCTGTTGACCCTGAAAGGGTGGGGGGACGTATAAGGTCCTCACGCAGATGAAAACATCCCCTATCACCCAACCTAATGTGACAGGGACCCCAAGGTCATCCCAGAGATGAAAACAT
>NZ_JAKLTD010000001.1:688718-700477 GCF_022014235.1 Methanothermobacter sp. K4 | reverse complement strand
CATCCACTATCACCACAACCTAATATGACAGGGACCAAGGTCATCCCAGAGATGAAAACATCCACTATCACCACAACCTAATATGACAGGGACCAAGGTCATCCCAGAGATGAAATGATTAAGTGACCCGATGCACTAGATAATCATATGCGTGGAAGGAAAATCATAATATTTACAGGACCATCACTTTCCCACACTGAGGCATCAGATATCCTCAGGGCAGATTACAGGCCCCCTGTGAGGAGGGGTGATATCCATGACGCCCTCTCTGAGAAACCGGACATAATAGGGATAATTGACGGTGTTTTCCATCAGAGCCCAGCAGTGGGGCACCGTGAAATCATTGAAGCCCTCAGGAGGGGTGTTACCGTTATTGGTGGGGCCAGTATGGGCGCGCTAAGGGCTTCTGAACTTCATGAACTGGGGATGGTGGGAGTTGGCCGGATATTCAGGGCCTACCTGAATGGTGATCTGGAATCTGATGATGATGTTGCGGTTGCATTCAACCCTGAAACCCTTGAGGCCCTCTCAGATTCCCTTGTTAGCATTCATTTTAACTTTAAAAGGGCCCTTGAAAGGGGTATCATCGGTGAAGATGACTTCAGAGAACTCATGAAAATCGCTAAGGATCTGTTTTATCCCCTCAGGAACTACCAGAGGATTCTGCATGACGCAGAGATACCTGAAAACAGAAAGGCATCCCTCATGTCATTCCTTGAATCTGAAGGGAGGGATATGAAAAGGGAGGATGCCCTTGAGGTTATAAACTACATTAAGGGACTGATAAGCTCTGATGATCAGGATAATGGATGTGAAACTCATGGATCTTGAATCAAAGATAAAAAAGGTGAAGGATGCCCTTAAGGGCCGGAGTGTTGCTGTCGGATTCTCAGGTGGGGCTGATAGCACAGCACTGCTTGACATTGCACGGGATTCTGCTGATGCGGTTGCTGCATTCACAGTTGACACAGGTGTCATGCCCCGGGGCTTCATAGAAAATGCCTCATCAATTGCTGAATCCCTTGGGGTGGAGCACTTTATAATAAACAGACCGCTACTTGAAAACCAGGAGTTTGTGAGCAACACCCCAGAGAGGTGCCTTGTATGCAAGAACATCATATACAGTTCAATACTCCAGGAGGCCAGGGAAAGGGGCTTTGAGGTTGTCCTGGATGGCACCACCGCAAGCGACATGTTTGAGGACCGCCCTGGGACCATCGTGAATCATATCCTGGGGATAGAGACCCCTCTCCTCGATGCCGGGATTACGCGGAGTGATGTCCTTGAATACCTCAAGAAGAGGAACCTTGAATACTCAGAGAACACCACATGCCTTGCTACAAGGATAAAGGATCAGGAGATAACGCCGGAACGGATAAACAGGGTCTCATATGCTGAAACCCTCATCAGGGGACTCTACGGTGAGGGCACCGTGAGGGTCAGGCATGAGGGGGACTCTGCAATAATAGAGGTCGATGAACCGGAGAGGCTACTCAATGCAGTAAATCTGAGGCATATAGAGAATGAGTTGAGGGCCGTTGGATTTAAAAGGGTGCTTCTGGACCTCACAGGCTACAGAGGGGGTGGGGAGGACATCGTACTCTACAGGCCCTGCAGGGATGCCGAATCAAGGATAATGTTCGAGGTTAAGCTGCCCTACCCCATCGATATAAAAGAAACATGTGAAAAACTGGAGGAGATGGGGCCCCGATGTTCAGAGAAGATGGGTGTTGTCATGGTTGAGGTGGGTGACAGTAACGTGACCATCTTCAGGAACGGGAAGATAGTGGCAAGGAGGGTGAAGGACAGGGAAGATGCCGAGGAGGTGCTCCTTGAGGTGCTGCCACACATCATAAGGGAGCATGAGGACATGCAGTCACAGAACCACTCCCCATCAGAAACATGATGGTCCACTCATAAGTCATCAATATCCTGTGAATACGAGGTCGCTGACTAGATCAGTGGTCCAACATAATATGGGGCCTCAGATTTTAGTTGCGTTGGATTGTCCAGTCACAGGACCCTCTGGACATTCTCATTAACCCTCCTTCTGAAGGAGGTGATCCTCTGAAGGAGGCCCCTTGAATCATCACCCTTTAAAAAAAGTCCATTGGGGGTGCTGAATTCAATCCCATCAGCACTTATCTCATTGAAAATTATTTCAACCTCACTGGAGTCATCAGGGAGATCATTTGTTCTCACCGTGTAATCAACCAGTAGCTCATCATGGGGGAGTACCTCAGAGACAGCCCTCTTCAGTGTCATCTCAAGTACATCCAGCAGTGTCTCAATAACCGGTAGATCATACCACCAGCAGTAGCCGAGGAGCATTTTGATCTCAATATCCATTATTGAGACCTCACCATGGTTCTTAGCCGCCACCCTGAGAAGACCCTTTGAGGCCTTCAGGTTTATCCTCTGGTCACTCATTTGAATCAATCAGAGCATTTATAAGGTCATTGGCCCTTGCAAGCCCGGTGAGGTTTCCCTCATAGTCTATGATGGGTATCTGTTCAATGTTCCTCCTCTTCATCTTCCTTGCGCAGGAGGTGACCGTGGTTGAGGTGGTTGCGGTGACTATATCTGTGGTTGCAACATCCCTTACCTCCTTATCAGGGAATTTAAGCTGGTTTTTTATAACGTAAAGCACGTTTTTGCTGTCCCAGGACCACCTGTCACCCTCTGTACCCACGGATGTATTATGAACGGTACTTTCAGAGACAACCTCACTCTCATTTATGAAGTCAGTCTCTGTGAGGACTCCTGAGAGTTCACCGCTGTTGTTGAGGGCCAGGAGGACCTTCAAACCGAAGTACCTCATTATCTCAAATGCCACATTGAGGGGTGTTCTGTCCCATGTTGTGGGAATGTTCCTTGTCATGTAATTCTCCACAGGCTCATCGATTTCCATCTCTGCAATTGCACCTGCAACCAGGTCATAGCTTGTCACTATACCCACAAGCCTGTCCTGGTCCACAACAGGGACCCTCCGGATGTTTCTCTCAAGCATCCTCTCTGCAGCCACCCTGACATCGTCGTCCGGGGCGACTGTGACGGGGTTCCTCGTCATTATCAGCGCTATCTGCTCCTCATCCGGATTTTCAACAAGGTCTGACCTTGTTATTATACCCACAAGTTCTTCTGTTCCCTTCTTAACAACTGGTAGCCCTGATACATTCTCCTTTCTCATTAGTTCAAGGGCTGTTGCCCTGTTTCCTGGAACAGTTACATAGTGTATTTTCTCTGACATTATCTCCTTTACAAGCATGACCAACACCAGAAGCGAGTCGGTTAAAAAAAAATGGTTTTCAGTGAACAACAAGGACCGGGCAGCCCGCTGACCTCACCACCTTCTCTGCCACACTGCCCAGCAGGAACCTGTCAAGGCCGTGTTTGCCTGAGGTTCCCATGACCACGAGATCCACGCCCTCCTTCTCCACTGTCCTTAGTATGGCCTCTGCAGGTGAACCCTCATCGGTCCTGAGTGTCAGTTTAACACCTGCCCCTGATTCCTCAACAAGTTTCTTAACGGCTTCAAGGGACCTTGATGCCTCCTCCTCGAGCATCTCCCTCAGCCTTATTATAAGGTCATCTGCCGGGAGACCCACAAGGGATGATGTCTCCATAACTGTTAAAGCAATTATCTCGGCTCCACTTTCCCTGGCAATCCATATGGCATGTTCGGCTGCCTTGTTGGCATGTTTTGAGCCGTCGGTTGGGAGCAGGATTTTACTGTACATAGCCTCACCTCTTAACTAATTTACCTTTTATTATTAAATATATTATATTTTTCGATTCAGTACGGTTTATGATGGAGAGGTAGGGGTCAGCGGATAGTTTCTCGGTGATCATGAGGTCCGCCGGGAATCCCTCCTCGATAACACCCCCACCCGTTATCCCCGAGGCATTAACGGTTGCCATCCTCAGCACCTCAACTGGTGGGAAGTACTCACCTGTGGATCCCCTAGTAACCTTGAGGGTGTACTCCATCTCCCTGAGGAGATCCGGTGAGTTGAACATGACGTTGTCTGTGCCGAGAAGGAGATTTATGCCCATCCCCTGCATCCTCTTAACTGGGGGTATTCCTGCTGAGAGCGCCCCGTTGGATCTTGGACACAGAACAACCGAGGCCCCGCTTTCCCTTACAATTTCAAGGTCATCCCTGACTGGGTTTGTGAGGTGAACCAGAAGCTTAAATCCTGCATCCACGGCCCTTTCAACCTCAGTTCTACCTGTATCCTCAAGTGATCTCTTCTGGGATTCCGGGTGCTCTGCAACGTGAATCGATGCAACCTTACCCATCCTTTCACATTCATCAACGATTATTCTCGCTGCCTCATCGGTTATCTCACCCATACCGCTTGGTGCGAACCCATCAGATACTTCAAGGATCCTCCTCACGGCATGTCTCACCTCAGCATTTGATGCTTCAGGGTCAAAAACCGTGGGGTCCCTCCCGAGTATCATTCCCTTCAGTGGGAGATCAGCCCCTGCTTCATTGAGGAGTTCAGCACCCTTAACACCACCCTCCCTGTAATCAATGAACGCTCCAGTCCCATGGGCGAGCATGTCAACCATAGCATCCCTCATGGATGCCATAAGTTTCCAGGGTGGTGATGATTCAAGTATCCTGTGTTTCAGGCCATCAGGGGGCCTCACTATATCCTCAAGTGGCCTCCCATCACCCACATCCATTGCAACTGAATCTCCAAGGTGCACATGGGAGTTCACAAGGGCGGGTGCAACTATGAGGTCCGATGCATCAATCCTGTTGCTGCCGGGGATCCTATCAGGGGTTATCTCGGCTATGATGCCGTCCTCAATGAGGAGGTTTGTCCTCTCTGGTCTCAGCAGGGCACCCCGGAGGACAGTCCCGTTTTCAACAACAAGCATGTTCAATTATTGGTTTTTGCACTATTTTATTCTTTTGTGAGATCTGAAGAATAGAATAATTTGAGTCCATGTTAATGGGAATGAAAATAAAAATTGAATTCAGGCCTCTAGTGAGTTCCTGAAGAAGAATTAAATGGAAACTTCTTCAGAATTTCCTGATGTTGTTTGTTTCTGATTTCTCAGAGACCTTGCCGTAGTAGTCGACCTTAACCGTGCCCCGTGAATATTTGTAGTATGTCTTCAGTGTGACCGTCGCACCCGGGTTCAGTGTACCTGTGTACACCTGCTTATAGTTCTTTGTTGAGTAGCTGCCATACCATACCCTTGTGTAGAAGTTTCTGGCTGCATCTGTCCCCTGGTTCTTAACGTATATGTAGAGTGTGCTTCCAGATTTTCTTGTCCCTGTGACCACAAGGTCTGGTTTGGGGTTTCCAACTGTGATTGTCTTTTTCTTAACTGAGATTAAGCCGTTGCTATCTGTCGCAGTCAGTGAAACTGTGTAGTAGCCCTCCCTTGCATAGGTGTGGGTGACCTCTTCACATGCTGCTGTTGATCCGTCACCGAAGTTCCATTTGAGTGTGATCGTGTCGTTATCAGGGTCATATGCCGTTGACCTGAAGGCGAATGACCTGACTGATGTTGAGCCGCAGTAGGTGTATGTGAAGTCTACCACGGGTTTGCTTCCCGTGAAGTTGGGTTTGACCTTGATTCTGTACCATTCCTCTGCAGCCGCATCATCATAGGGTGTTGTATTGCTGGCCCCTGGGAAGGTGCCGTTCCAGTCCCCAACAAAGGTTGCGTTTCCATGGTCGTTGCGCCAGATTTTTGTGCCATTGTAAACTGTACTCCTATTTATAACCTCATAGTAGTTCTGCTGGTTGGCCTCATAGAAGTTTCTGGAGCCGTTCAGGAAATCGTATATTATCTCTGCACCATCCCACGCGGTGGCATAGTAGTTGGCACCTGAACCTGTGAACATCCTTGAGAAGTGGTAGATGGTCTCTATGGGGTTTTTAACCTCGTATTGATCAACCCACCCTGTTGAGAAGCATGCGTGGAGTAATATCACGGGTATTCCCTGCTTGAAGGGCAGGTAAAAGGTCTGTCCATTGACCTGCACCATATCCCCTGCACCCCATATGTAGCCGTCACTTGCAACCAGTGAGAATGGTGGGCTGGCATATCCCCCATGGCAGTCATAGTTCCCTGACATGTATCCTCCGTGGCCCGCATATATCACAGCATCTGCACCGTACATTCCCTTGAGTATGTTCTTAACGGTTGCATTTCCCTTGTAGAGTTCAAGCACCTGGTAACCCTTATTCTTGAGGGTTGTTGCAACCTTCTTTGCCTCATCATACATGCAGCTGCTATCTGAGAGGCTGTCTGCAACTATGAGTATGTGGGCCTCTGATAGGGGTAATGCAGTGAGTGATAATATTATGAATGTAGCGAGTATGAGTTTCCCGTATCTCATGTTCTTCACCGCTACATTCTATAATATCACAATACTTTAAAATTTAACGGGAAATTGGTGCCATGGATCACATCCCATGGTATTCGTCAAGGGACTTCACGGTTATCCTACCAAGTCGAACAGCCTCAATGGCATTGAGGGCTGCCCTTGCCCCAGCCAGTGTCGTGACGTAGGGTATTCCAAGTTCAACCGCCATTCTCCTTATTAGATAGCCATCGTCGGCTGACTGCTTCCCCGATGGTGTGTTGATTATGAGACCAACTTCACCATTGATTATGGCGTCCCTTATGTTTGGTGACCCCTGGCTCACCTTCCTCACAACCTCTATATCGGCTATGTCACTGACCGCCCTTGCTGTCCCGCGGGTCACCATGATCTTGAAGCCCAGTTCACTGGCCTTCTTAACGATATCAGCTATCTTATCCTTATCCTGGTCCCTGACGCTTATGAATACCTTGCCCTCTGTTAGTAGATCCATGCTGGCAGATAACTGGGACTTGTAGTAGGCTATCCCGAAGTTCTCGTCGATACCCATTGCCTCGCCAGTGGATTTCATCTCAGGGCCCAGCACCGAGTCTGCCCCTGGCAGCTTTATGAATGGGAAAACTGACTCCTTAACTGCCACATGGTCTATCTCCTTCTCCTCTGTTAGTCCAAGGTCACTGAGCTTCGCCCCCATCATCAGCCTGGCGGCCATCTTGGCAAGTGGAACACCTGTAGCCTTACTGACGAAGGGCACGGTACGGCTGGCCCTGGGGTTTGCCTCAAGTATGTAGACTGATGGGTCAGAGTCGGGTTTCACCGCATACTGGATGTTTATTAAGCCCACAACCTCAAGTTCAAGGGCCAGTTTCCTTGTGTAATCCTTTATAGTTTCAATTATTTCCTGGGGGATGCTCTGTGGTGGTATCACACATGCTGAGTCCCCTGAGTGGACTCCCGCCTCCTCTATGTGCTCCATTATCCCGCCGATGTACACGTCAGTTCCATCAGAGAGGGCATCCACGTCAACCTCTATTGCATCCTCAAGGAACTTATCCACGAGGATTGGATGCTCAGGGGATACCCTTACAGCCTCCCTCATGTACTCCTCAAGCTCCCTCTCATCGTAGACTATCTCCATTGCCCTTCCACCAAGGACATATGATGGCCGTACAAGTACAGGATAACCTATACGTTCAGCCACATCCCTCGCATCCTCAAAGGATTTGGCGATCCCATAGGGGGCCTGTGGTATCCCCAGCTTATCAAGGACACGGGTGAACCTTTCACGGTCCTCAACCCTGTCTATGCTCTCATGTGGTGTCCCCAGTATCCTGACACCCTCCTCTGCCAGGGGAACAGCAAGGTTTATGGATGTCTGGCCACCGAACTGTACGACAACACCCTCCGGTTTCTCCTTATCTATAACGGCAAGGACGTCCTCCAGTGTGAGGGGTTCGAAGTAGAGCTTATCAGATATGTCGTAATCTGTACTCACGGTTTCAGGGTTGTTGTTAACCATTATGGTCTCATAACCATCCTCAGTGAGGGCCATTGCTGCATGTACACAGCAGTAATCAAATTCTATACCCTGACCTATCCTTATTGGACCTGAACCTATGATGAGGACCTTCTTCCTGTCTGAGACACCAACCTCGTCTTCAAGGTCATAGCAGCCATAATAGTAGGGTGTTTTCGCTTCAAATTCAGCTGCGCAGGTGTCAACCATCTTGTAGACAGGTTTTATATTATTTTTGAGCCTTAGAGACCTTATTTCGGATTCTTCAAGCCCTGTTATCGATGCAAGCCTTGAATCTGAAAAGCCCATCCTCTTGGCCCTAAGGAGGATCCTCGGGTCCCTCAGGGATTCTCTGGTGAGGGATGACTCGAAGTTGACTATGTTCCATATCTTCTCAAGGAAGAATGGGTCTATCCTTGTAAGTTCATGTATCTCATCTATACCCATACCCTCCTTAAGGGCGGTGTAGATCTGGAACAGTCTGAGGTCAGTGGGGTTCTCAAGGTCTTTCCTAGTGTAGGGTATCTCCATGAAGCCATCTGCACCTATATCAAGTGACCTTATGGCCTTGTTAAGGGACTCCTCAAGGGTCCTTCCTATGGCCATAACCTCCCCTGTGGATTTCATCTGAACCCCTATCTCCCGGCTTATCCCCCTGAACTTATCAAAGGGCCACCTTGGAATCTTTGTCACAATGTAGTCGATGGATGGCTCAAAGGATGCCGGTGTCTCCTTTGTTATGTCATTCTCTATCTCATCGAGGGTCATGCCCACGGCGATCTTGGCGGCGATCTTGGCTATGGGGTAACCTGTGGCCTTTGATGCCAGTGCACTGCTCCTGCTAACCCTCGGGTTCACCTCTATGACCTTGTACTCCCCTGTCTCCGGGTGGACAGCGAACTGTATGTTGCAGCCCCCCTCAATTCCGAGGGCCCTTATGATCTTTATTGCAGCATCCCTCAGCCTCTGGTTGTCCTCGTCACTGAGGGTCTGGGCAGGTGCAACCACCACGCTCTCCCCTGTGTGTATGCCCATGGGGTCAATGTTCTCCATGTTACAGACGATTATGCAGGTGTCGTTGCGGTCCCTCATGACCTCATACTCGAATTCCTTCCATCCCAGGACCGACTGGTCTATGAGAACCTGGTTGATGAAGCTCATCTCAAGGCCCCTCGTGGCTATCTCAATGAGCTCATCACGGTTGTAGGCCACCCCACCCCCTGTACCCCCCAGGGTGAAGGCGGGTCTCACTATAACAGGATACCCTATCTCCTCAACGGCTTCAAGAGCCTCTTCAACTGAATTTACCGCTCTTGCTGCGGGTACTGGCTCGTTGAGTTTCTTCATGAAACTGTCGAAGAGGTCACGGTCCTCAACGTTTCTTATTGTCTCAATGGAGGACCCTATAACCCTCACGCCCTCGAGGGCCCCCATCTCTGCAAGACCCGTTGCAACGTTGAGGCCTGTCTGTCCCCCCATGGTTGGGAGTACTGCATCGGGTTTCTCCTTTTGGATTATCTTTGCAACTATCTCAGGTGTGAGGGGCTCCACATAGACCCTGTCAGCCATTTCCATGTCGGTCTGGATGGTTGCAGGGTTTGAGTTCACGAGTACTGTCTCAATCCCCTCCTCCCTCAGTGATTTGCATGCCTGAGAACCTGAATAATCAAATTCAGCAGCCTGCCCTATCTGTATAGGGCCGGATCCTATGATAAGTACCTTGTTGATGCTTTCATCCCGCGGCATTTTATCCCCATCTTCCTCTTATCCTAGTATTCCTTCATAACACTTACAAGACGATCAAAGATGTTCACGGTATCATGTGGCCCTGGTCCTGCCTCAGGGTGGTACTGGACACTGAAAACCGGGAGTTCCCTGTGCTCTATTGCCTCAGGTGTCCCGTCGTTGAGGTTCAGCTGTGTGATCTCAATATCCGTCCCCCTGACTGACTCCGGGTCGATGGTGAACCCGTGGTTCTGGGATGTTATTGAGACTGTTCCAGTTCTGAGATCCTTCACCGGCTGGTTTATACCCCTGTGCCCGAATTTCATCTTGTATATGCTGGCCCCGAATGCAAGACCGATTATCTGCTGTCCAAGACATATCCCGAATATGGGCAGCTTTTCTGATAGTGTTCTGACCGTGCTTATGGCCTCCTTCACCCTTGTGGGGTCACCAGGTCCACTTGATATGAGGAGTGCGTCAGGGTCATATTCCATTATTTCCTCTGGCTCCATTCTGTAGGGCACAACAACAACACCAACATCCCTTTCAAGGAGGGCCTTTATGCTGTTTCTCTTGATTCCACAGTCAACTATAACAACCCTTCCCTCTGCCTCCTCATTCATGGTGACCGGTTCGGTAACACATACCTGGTCCACAAGGTCAATCTCGGTTATGTCTGGCTGATTCACTGCCAGTTCAAGGAGTTCATCATCATCAATCTCCTCTGTTGCAAGGGCGCCCTTCATGGTCCCCCTCTCCCTTATCTTTATGGTGAGAGCCCTTGTATCAACACCCGCTATGCCGGGGATTTCATATTCCTCCAGGAACTCTGAGAGTGTCTTTTCTGATAGCTGATGTGAGGGTTTCTGGCATTCCTCTCTCACTATCAGGCCCTCGGCCTTTATACCATCTGACTGGTACCATTTCTCAGATATTCCATAGTTGCCCTGCAGGGGGTAGGTTGGCATGAGTATCTGGCCCTTGTATGAGGGGTCTGTGAGTGATTCAACATAACCCGTCATCCCAGTTGCAAATACAACTTCCCCTGTCTTCACTGTTTCGAATCCAAATGCCTCTCCTCTTATTATTGTACCATCTTCCAAGGCTAATTTTGCTTCCCTAAACATTTCACCACCGTGATCATGACTTCTGACTGATTAGATTAATTTAATATTCATGACCATAAGGAGAATCCCCTCCAGAGTGGAGATCCATCCTCATCACCACAGCGTCCTCTCCATCCTCATAGTAGTTGGCTATAACCTTCTCCTCACTGAAGCCAAGGGCCCTGTAGAAATTTATGGCCCCTCTATTCTTTGCCCTTACCTCCAGTTTAATATTTTTAATATGAAATTTTTCAAATATACCTATGGCTGTCCTCACCAGTTCCGCCCCGACACCCTTGCGGCGGTAATCTTTATCAACTGCAAGTGAGATAATATGACCTTCATCCTCAAAGCGGATCCAGAATATTATGAATCCAACGACCCTGCCATCCTCCTGGGCCACTAGGAAACCTGCCCCAAGGTTGTATATGTCCCTCAGGAGGTGTGCAGGGTAGGGATCAGCAAATGATTCCCTTTCAATCTTCAGGACCGTTTTAAGGTCCTGTGGCCTGAATTCCCTTACTATCATCTCTATCTCCGTGGTACCATGTGGAAAGATCTTGCAGTTTATATAATCAGGAGTTCTCAGCCATCCGACCGTGTTGTTGAGGTTGGTGCCGGTAGATTCCTGTATGTTTCAGATTATATCAGGAAACATTCAAAGGTTGATTTGGTTCTAACAGATATTAAACCTTCCCGTGGGGACATAATTTACGATGACATCACATCACCGGACATGGACATCTACAGGGATGCTGTCACCATATACTCCATAAGACCCCCATCTGAACTACACAACCATCTCATGATGGTGGCGGACGCAGTTGGTGCCCGGCTGATCATCAAACCACTCACCGGAGAAAATATCGCCACAGAAAAACCCATGAAACTTGTAAATTACGGAAAAACCTTTTTCTACGAGTACAGTCCATAAACCATCCAATTTTTTATGATGTCCGCAGAGGTGGCCCATTACCTGAGAGGATCTGCTTCAGAGGTGATCCACTCACCAAAACACGAGGTGATCACACTAATTCTTCACTAATAATTATATTAC
>NZ_JAKLTD010000001.1:539498-688623 GCF_022014235.1 Methanothermobacter sp. K4 | reverse complement strand
ATACCCTATAAACTGGATAATGGAAGATGTGTAATCCAATTCAAAGAATGATATCGATATACCCTATAAACTGGATAATGGAAGATGTGTAATCCAATTCAAAGAATGATATCGTGATCTCAAATCAAGATGCCAAGCAGATGATATCATGATGTTCAAGCTTAGAAACAATTACCAAAAAGAATTTGAAAAGTGTTCAAAATGAAATGGGCCGGGATGAGTGTAAACGAAGTCTTGAATGAACTTAAAACGTCAGAAAATGGTTTAAATTCAGATGAAGCAGCCAGAAGACTTGAAACTTATGGGAAGAACGAACTGGTTGAGGAGAAAAAGGCAGGACCCCTCAGAATGTTCCTTGCTCAGTTCATGGATATACTCATCATACTCCTCATACTTGCGGCTGTGGCATCCTATTTTGTGGGTGATGTGCTCGATTCTGCAGTCATACTATTCGTGGTGGTTGTGAATGCCACAGTTGGCTTCATACAGGAGTACAGGGCCGAGCGTGCAATGGAGAAACTCAAGGGCCTTGTATCAACTGAGGCCACGGTTATAAGGGACGGTATGACCCAGAAAATACCCGCCTCTGAGCTCACAATAGGGGATATTGTAATCATAGAGGAGGGGGACAATGTACCTGCAGACATCAGACTCATAGAAGCCTATGACCTCCGCATAGATGAATCTACCCTCACAGGAGAATCCATACCCGTCCAGAAGACACATGAGGACCCTGAAGATGAAAGGGATGTTATCGCATTCATGGACTCTGACGTTGTATCAGGTCGCGGTAAGGGCGCCGTCATAGCCGTGGGTATGGATACATCAATAGGCAGGATAGCCGAGATGATACAGGAGGATGAGGGTAAGACACCTCTGCAGGAGAAGATAGCCTCCCTTGGAAAAAGCCTTGGGCTCATAGCGGTGGTTGTATGTGCCATGGTATTCGCCATACAGTTCCTCCGTGGACTTCCCCTGGTTGACACCTTCATGACCGCTGTTTCACTTGCAGTTGCCTCTGTACCCGAGGGCCTCCCAGCCATACTGACACTGACCCTCGCACTGGGTATGCAGAGGATGGCCCGGAGCAATGCCATTGTAAGGAGGCTTCTTGCAGTTGAAACCCTGGGTTCATGTTCGGTGATCTGCACCGACAAGACAGGTACACTCACCCATAACCGGATGACCGTGAGGGAATCAGAGCTCACCTCACCAGAGATGGCACTCCTTGTATCAGCACTCTGCAACAACGCCACAATCTCAGATGATAGGGTCATAGGGGACCCAACCGATGCTGCCATACTGAGCTTTGCTGATGAAAATGGATACAGAAGAAAGGAACTTGAGGAGAAATACCCCCGTCTCATGGAGATACCCCTCGACAGTAAAAGGAAGAGGATGACCACCATAAACCAGCTTGGGGACGGGCGCTACCTCCTCATCAAGGGGGCCCCTGAGATAATAATGGGCAGATGCAGCCATGTGGACTATGACGGCTCCCTGAGGCCAATGAATGATGATGAACTGGCCAAATGGATGTCCCGACTCAACGATATGACATCAAGGGCCCTTCGTGTTCTGGCCCTTGCATACCGGAAACTGCCCGATGGCGATGATGAGGAGAGGGACCTTGTGTTCGCTGGCCTCGTCGGTATGATGGATCCTCCGCGAAAGGAGGCTGCAGAGGCCATAGAGACCTGCAGGAAGGCCGGTATAAAGGTCGTTATGATCACAGGCGACCACAGGGACACTGCGGTTGCCATAGCACGCGAACTGGGTCTCATGGATGACGGTTTAGCCCTCACAGGAAGGGAACTCGATGAGCTCTCTGATGATGAATTCGGGGAGATTGTGGAGGATGTGAGGGTCTATGCCCGTGTCTTCCCTGAACAGAAGGTCAGAATAGTTGAGGCCCTCCAGAGGAGGGGCCACGTGGTTGCCATGACCGGTGATGGTGTAAACGACGCGCCTGCCCTCAAGAAGGCCGCGATAGGTGTTGCCATGGGCAGTGGAACGGACGTTGCAAGGGAATCCTCTGACATGGTTCTCCAGGATGATAACTTCGCAACGATCGTTAAAGCGGTGAGGGAGGGGCGTACCATCTTCGATAACATAAGGCGCTTCGTTAAGTTCCAGCTTTCAACAAACGTCGGGGCCATCCTGACAATCGTATCGGCCTCTCTCATCAACATTCCTGTGCCATTCAACCCGATACAGATACTATGGATAAACATAATAATGGACGGTCCCCCTGCACAGTCCCTGGGTGTTGAGCCCCCTGAATCCGATATAATGCTCAGAAAACCCGAGAGGGAGGATATAATGCCAAGGAGGAACCTGCTGCGTATAGTAATTGCAGGTGCTGTCATGGCAGCGGGGACGCTTGGGCTCTACATGTACATGCTCTCCTCAGGGAAGGGTGTTGAGAGGGCAATGACAGTTGCATTCACGGTCTTTGTGATGTTCCAGATATTCAACGTATTCAACTGCAAGTCAAGGACCGGATTTTCCAACAGGACCCTCCTTGTTGCTGTTGCAGCCTCACTCCTGCTGCAGATCCTTGTGGTCTACCTTGCACCCCTGGAGGGTGTGTTCAGGACCGTCCCCCTCACGGTTACAGACTGGGTCCTCATAGTTGCCGTGGCTTCCCTCATACTGATTGCGGAGGCCCTCATGAGGTTCGCTGATGGGCGGGAATGACCTATGAACGTTATTGTCATGGCAGGGACCAGGGATGCCTGGAGGATCATAGAAGAACTCTCAAAGGACCCTCGAATTGATATAACAGCCACTGCAACCACAGAATACGGTGCGGAGCTTGCTGAAAGTTCAGGGGCATTAAGAACGGTCAGAGGACCCCTTGACCGGTTCGGGCTCAGCGAACTGATAGATAGAGTCGGTGCTGAACTCCTCATAGACGCCACCCACCCCTTCGCCACAAGGGCTACTGAAAATGCACTCCTGGCATGCCATGATACCGGCATAACCTACCTGAGGTTCGAAAGACCGCGACTGGATGTTGAGGGGGCCATAAGGGTTGACTCATTCAGGGAGGCTGGAGAGGTGGCCTCATCACTCCTCCGGGAGGGTGAGGTGGCGATGCACCTTGCAGGGGTCACCACACTACCTGATGTTCTTGAGTCACTGGATCCAGAGAGGGTTGCAGTCCGGGTCCTGCCACAGACCTCATCAATTGAGGCATGCCACAGGCTCGGGGTGCCTCCAGGGCAGATCATTGCCATGCAGGGCACATTCTCTCCAGAGATGAACAGGGTGCTGATGAAGGAATACCGTGCCGGTGTGGTTATCACAAAGGACAGTGGTGAGACAGGGGGTCTCCCTGATAAGGTTGCCGCTGCATCAGAGCTTGGAATACCCATCATTCTCGTTGAGAGGCCAAGGGTTGACCTGAAAGGCGAAAAGGTATTCCAGGACATTACTGAACTTGTAGACTATGTCACAGAGATCCTGAATAAAAAAGAAACTAACAACTCCTTTTAAATCTTTAAAGAATAAGTTCAACGGTTCTCAAAGAGAACAACCTCAACCTCCTCTCCCTCATTGAGTATCTCAACGTTCTTTGGCACCTCAATGTATCCATCGGCCCCTGCAAGGGCTGCTATTGCACCTGAATCCCTGAATATGGGCCTTGCATACTGGCCATCAACCCTCACAAGGGCATACTGGACCCTGCCCCTTGATGAGTGGAACCTCTCGGCAAGTTTAAGTGTCTTCACAGAACCCTCAGGAGCTTTTATTCCCGATAGTTCCCTGAGGAATGGTTCTACAAGTGACCTGAAAACCAGAAGGGCTGCGACCGGGAAACCAGGAAGTCCCACCACCATCTTACCATCAACGACACCCACTATGGTGGGCTTACCCGGCTTCATGGAGATGCCATGAATGATAACACGCCCGAGATCCCCAAGCACATCCGCCAGGACATCGCCTGCCCCCGCCGAGGTGCCGCCTGAGGTTATGACGAGGTCCGCTTTACCCAGCCCCTCAATGAGGGCCCTTCTGAGTTCACCGTAATCATCCCTAACTATACCTCCACGGCTGACACTGCACCCGGCATCCCTCAGGGCCGCTGATATTCCCAGAGAATTTGAATCAAATATCTTTGCCGGTTCAAGTTTTCCTGATGGTTCAATGAGCTCATTACCCGTTGATATGACATGTACCGAGGGTTTCGATATAACCCTCACCGAGGTGACCCCTGCAGCTGAAAGCGCTGCGATCTTGTCGGGTGAGAGAACCTTTCCTCCCTCCACAAGTACACTGCCCGCTTCAATATCAGATCCCGCCGCCGCTATATGCTGCGATGGGTATGCTGGCCTCTGGATGTAGACATCCCCCCCACTAACCTCAGTGTACTCAACCATGACAACTGCATCGGCACCCTCAGGTACCGGAGCCCCCGTACTTATCCTGGTGCATGAACCGCTTTCAACCCTCCTTGATGGCATAGAACCTGCCTCAACCGTCTCGATGCACCTGAGCATCACAGGTTTCTCATCGCTTGCCCCGAAGGTATCTGAGGCCACCACTGCATACCCATCCCGGGATGCCCTGTCAAATGGTGGCAGGTCGATGGGACTTTCAACATCCTCTGCAAGTACCCTCCCAAGGGCATCATCCATATCAACGGTTTCTGAACCTCTGCTGTAGAGTTCCCTGAAGAGATCAGCCATTATCCTCCTTGCATCGTCCAGATCGATTATATCAAGAAATTCGACTCCCATAGGATCACCATGAAAAGCAGTCTAAGCAATTTATTTATATCTGCACCTGTAATAAATTATACTGTCTATTTCTTTGATTGCTGAATGTGTAATCGCATTAGAATCAAAGTTAATCAACGAAAAAAAGAGGAGGAGAGTATTTGAGTAGAGGACATCAGACACAGGAAGTTAGGCGTGTGAGGACGCCCAGGAAGGGAGAGATACCTGGAGTTGTTGAGCAGATAATGGGGCACGGGAAGCTCAAGGTGAGGTGTGCCGATGGCCATATAAGGCTCGGCAGGATCCCTGGCAAGATGAAGAAGAGGATATGGATCCGTGAGGGTGACGTTGTACTTGTGAAGCCATGGGAGTTCCAGAGCGAGGAGAAGGCCGATATAGTGTGGAGGTACACCCGTACAGAGTCCAACTGGCTTGAGAGGAAGGGCTACCTCAAACTCTGATTGTCCCCAGAGAAGTTGATTTTAATGGATCCTGAAGAAACAGGGCAGGCCCCTGAACTCAGGGCACTTAAATCAGGGGCTGTGGATAGGGTAGACTCTGATCTTGGACGGATGGAGGCCGCCAAGAGGTTGAAGGGTGTTGAGGACCGGAGGGTTGGAAGTGAGGTCTTTGATGAACTTACCCTCAAAACACTCTACAAGCTTGCCAATTCAGGTTACCTTGCGGTGCTCAATGGTGCTGTGAGCACGGGTAAGGAGGCGAATGTCTTCAAAGGTATAACCGATAACGATGAATTTGTTGCTGTCAAGATTTACCGTGTCGCCACATCTGACTTCAAGAAGATGCAGTACTACATACAGGGTGACCCAAGATTCAGGGTGAGAACAACCAACAGACGCCAGCTTGTCCAGGCATGGGTTAACAAGGAGTTTCGAAATCTTAAGAGGGCCATGGAGGCGGGTGTCCGTGTGCCTGAACCAGTGGTTGCAAGGGACAACATCCTCATAATGGAGTTCATAGGTGAGGATGGTGAACCGGCCCCCACCATGAGGGAGGTTCCACCTGAGGATCCTGAGAGGGCCCTTGAGTTAATAGTTGAGTACATGCACCGCCTTTACACGGGTGCAAGGCTTGTGCATGGGGATCTATCCTTCTTCAACATACTGAACCATTCAGGAGAACCAGTTATAATCGATGTATCCCAGGCAATGGTCCTTGACCACCCCCTGGCCATGGAACTCCTTGAAAGGGATATAAAGAACCTGGCCCGTGACTTCAAGAGGCTGGGGGTCAGTGTAAGTGAGGATGATATAAGGAAAAGAATTAAAGAACCAGAACCCCCTGCAAAAACCAGCGGCAAGGAAAAGAATTAAAGAACATGAAAACCCCACAACCTGGCAAAAAGGATTAAAAAAGAAAAACCGTAAAACATTACCTGGAATCCTGAAGGGAAGGATCCATCCCAGATAACATTGCAGAAATGGAAAATCCGCTGGATACTTTACAGGAAATTACTATAAGTGTTATAAACGTTGATCCTTATTTATTCATTGAGGTGAATAAGATGCCCACCGAGGAATATCTCAAAATACCCCGAGAGAGGGTTGGAGTTCTGATAGGTAAGAATGGTGAGGTCAAGGAACAGATTGAGCGCCTCACCCAGACAGACCTTGAAATTGACAGCGAAACCGGTGCAGTTACACTCATACCCCAGGACGAACTTGACGACCCCCTGTCACCATGGAAGGCCAGGAACATAGTTAGGGCCATAGGACGTGGCTTCAACCCGGAGGTTGCCCTCCGGCTCCTGGATGATGATGTTGCCCTTGACATCATCAAGATAACCGACTATGTCGGTAAATCCAAAAAGGCCATAGCAAGACAGAAGGGCCGTGTAATAGGTCGGGGTGGTATAACCAGACGCATAATCCATGATATGACCGGGGTGGATATATCGGTCTATGGAAAAACCGTTGCACTGATAGGTGAATTTGAAAAGCTCTCGGTTGCAAGGGAAGCAGTTGAAATGATACTTAATGGTGCCAGGCACAAGTCTGTGTACGCATTTCTTGAAAAGAAGAAACAGGAAATGAAAATGAAGGAGTTTCAGGAAGGCGTTAAATTCATGTAAACTCCACCATAAACCTGTTTTTTGTGAGGGCGAATTTCAATTATTTCAGGGGTATCGCCCAAAATATGCTTTCTTCAATAGTTACATGTAGGGGTATAAATTTATATGCTATAAGTTATACATACATATATATGAGCATGGTATCCCATGTGTATTATCCTGTGAAAAATTATTTAAGGAGGCGAACTTTTGGCTAGGCAAGCTTTGGATCTCTTTGACGAAGGATTCCAGGAACTCACCCCATCAGAATTCTTCAGGAAAAACAAGCAGATGCTGGGTTTTACAGGGAAAATAAGGTCACTGACGATAGTTTTTCATGAACTCATAACAAACAGTTTTGACGCCGCAGAGGAGGCAGGCATACTCCCTGAGATCAAAATAGATCTCAAGAGGATTGGTAAGGACCACTACATCCTCAGACACCAGGACAACGGCCCTGGAATACCTGAAAAGTACATCCCAAAGGTATTCTGTACCATGTTCGCCGGGTCCAAGTTCAGGAACATCCAGTCCAGAGGGCAGCAGGGACTCGGATGCAGTGGTTGTGTGCTATTATCACAGATGACCACAGGTAAACCCATAAAGGTCATCTCAGGGACCAGGGAAAATGGCGAACTCAAGGGGGTCAAAATGACCCTCAAGATGGACGTTAAGAAGAACCAGGGCCTCATACTTGAAAAGGAGGAGGTTGAGGTTGAGGACACAGGGGTCTGCATAGAGCTCCACTTCAAGGACGTCTCCTACTCACTCTCAGAGCAGGGGGCCTACGAGTACATAAGGAGGACAATGATAGCCAACCCCCATGCAAAGATAATATTCAATGACCCCACAGGGAACCGCTACGTCTTCAACAGGGCATCAGACGTCATCCCGCCAATGCCAAAGGAGGTCCTCCCACACCCATGGGGTGTCACAGCCGATGATCTCATATTCATGGCAAAGCACACCGACAAGAGACGGTTCAGGAGCATGCTTACGAGCAACCTCTCAAGGATGTCCTCCAAAAAGATCAAGGAACTCGAGGAACTCACAGGAATAGACCTCAACAAACGCCCCAAGGACATGAAATGGGAGGAGGCCGAGAAGATAGTTGAGGCCTTCAAGAAGATGAAGTTCATGTCACCACCAACCTCAGGCCTCATACCCATCGGAGAGGAGCAGATTGAGAAGGGTATGAGGGAGATACTCCAGCCAGAGTTCACCGCCACCGTGACAAGGAAACCCAAAACCTACCGCGGGGGCATAGCCTTTGTGGTTGAGGCGGGTATAGCCTACGGTGGAAACTCCGGCAGAATGGTGGGTGACCAGAGGAAGGCCGAGATAATGAGGTTCGCCAACAGGGTCCCCCTAACATTTGACGCTGGCAGCTGCGCAATAACCGAGGGTGTTAAGAGCCTTGACTGGAGGCGCTACGGCATAAGGGACCTTGAAAATATGCCCCTCACCATATTCGTGAATATTGTATCAACCAACGTCCCATACCTTTCAACAGGTAAGCAGAGCGTGGCACCTGAACCTGAAATACTCCATGAGATCAGGCAGGCCACCATGATAGCTGCAAGAAAACTCTACAAGTACCTGAGGAAGAAGAAGGCCGCCAAGGAGGAGGCCGAAAGGGCGAAAGTATTTGAAACATACGTTCCGGTGATCATAAAGCAGGCGGCTCTCCTGGCGGAGAGGGAGGCGCCTGATTACAGGGAACTCCTGGACACAGTTACAAGAAGGGCAAAACTCGAAATTCTGGGGGAATCACTCGATGAATAGAAGGGAAATAGCAATTAACAAACTTAAAAGTCTTGGTGATGTTATACTCGACGATGTGGCCCGTGGGAAGATCCCCAGGATAAAGGTCCCATCAAGGGGTACATCCAACATAATCTACGATGAAGAGAAGAGGCACTACATCCTGGGTGACCGCTACGGTACACGTTCAATGGGTAATGTGAAGCAGATAAAGAAGATAGGTCAGATGCTATACACCGCAAATTTCTGCAAGGACCTGGTGGCCAGGGAGAAAACCGCAACCCTCAGGGAGCTCTACTACATCTCAGAGGGCTGGGAGGTGGACTTTGCAGACCAGCAGGAATCCAACATCGTTGGGGAGGACCTTGAGGTTACCCTTGGGATGACCAGGGAGGAGCTGGGCCTCATGCCCGAGGAGGACGGCGCATCCGTTTACGGTGCCCTGACGGTCCGTGAGGGTGATATAGAGATAAACGCCCTCAGATCCGGCAAATCCGGTTACAACATATCACCCACCATAGATGAGGTTGAATTCGTGGATCATGATGTTGAACGTGTCATCGCAGTTGAGACAATGGGTATGTTCCACCGTCTAGTGCAGGAGAAGGCCTACAAGAAGTTCGACGCCCTCATCGTGGGGCTGAAGGGTCAGGCTGCAAGGGCAACCAGGAGGTTCATAAAGAGGGTGAACGAAGAACTGAACCTTCCAGTGTACATCTGTAACGACGGAGACCCATGGGGATTCCACATCGCCATGGTCATAATCTCAGGGAGTGCGAAGCTCGCCCATGTGAACCACCAGCTTGCAACCCCCGATGCAAAGTTCCTGGGGGTCACGGCAAGTGACATAATAAACTATGACCTCCCCACAGATCCCCTCAAGGACATCGATGTGGTGAGGCTCAAGGAACTCCTGAACGATCCAAGATACAGGGATGAGTTCTGGAAGACCGAAATAAAGAAGATGCTGAAGATCGGTAAGAAGGCAGAACAGCAGTCCTTCTCCAAGTACGGTCTTGAGTACGTGGTTGACACGTATCTGCCAGAGAAACTTGAAGCCGTGGAGAACCAGTAAGGTATTCTCCATAATAATTTATTTTTTAGTCCAATATTCTTATTTAGAATAACAGAATTCCTCATTTCTGAAAATTACCTGGTTTTTAAGGGTTATCAAACCCCAAGGTCCCCTTCAGAGATAACTATAGAATCAAATCACCCCCTCAGAGATAACTATAGAATCAAATCACCCCCTCAGAGATAACTATATAAAAATAATCAATGAGAAATAATATCAGATTACACCTTTACTGAAGATTTTCCTCTGTGAACAGAAGTTTTCAGGGGATAGGAGGTTTCTTTATGATATCTGTAGCCATTAACGGATATGGTACAATAGGAAAGAGAGTCGCCGACGCTGTGGCTGCCCAGGACGACATGAAGGTCGTTGGTGTCAGCAAAACAAAACCTGATTTTGAGGCGAGGGTTGCAATTGAAAAGGGCTATGAACTCTATGTAAGCATCCCTGAACGTGAAAAGCTCTTTGATGATGCTGGAATCCCTGTGAGCGGTACCGTGGAGGACATGCTGGAGGAAGCAGACATCGTGGTTGATGCAACACCCGAGGGCATCGGTGCCAAGAACCTTGAACTGTACCGTGAAAAGGGAATAAAGGCCATATTCCAGGGTGGTGAAAAGTACGATGCCATTGGACTCTCATTCAACTCATTCACAAACTACGACGAGTCACTGGGGGCCGACTACACAAGGGTCGTTTCGTGCAACACCACCGGCCTCTGCAGGACCCTGAAACCAATAGATGATCTCTGCGGGATAAAAAAGGTGAGGGCAGTGATGGTCAGAAGGGGTGCCGACCCTGTACAGGTGAAAAAGGGTCCAATAAACGCCATTGTACCGAACCCCCCGACGGTCCCATCACACCACGGACCTGACCTCAAAACCGTCATGAAGGGTGTCAGCATCCACACCGTTGCACTCCTGGTCCCCACAACACTCATGCACCAGCACAACATAATGGTGGAACTGGAGAACCCTGTGGACGCCGATGAGATAAAGGCGAAACTAGACGAGACCACCAGGGTCATGCTTGTGAGGGCCTCAGAGGGCCTTGCATCAACCGCAGAGATAATGGAGTACGCCAAGGAACTCGGAAGGTCAAGGAATGACCTCTTCGAGATACCTGTCTGGGAGGAGTCCATAAACGTGGTTGAAGGGGAACTCTTCTACATGCAGGCGGTCCACCAGGAATCCGATGCCGTCCCCGAGAGTGTGGATGCAATAAGGGCCCTCCTTGAACTTGAAGAGGACAACATGAAGTCCATAATGAAGACCAACAGGGCCATGGGCATACTCTAAAAACCAATTTTTCTATTTAACCCTTTAATCGGGTGTTTTTTTGATAAGGGTTGGTCCTGCAGGTAACCCGGTTGGTTACCGTGGCAGTACAGTCAGTGTTTTCAGGAAGATCAGGGCCATGGGACTTGACGCCTATGAGTACCAGGCTACCTATGGCCTCAGGTTGAAGAAGGAAAATGCCCTTAAGATTGGTGAAAATTCAAGGAAGAACGATGTACTTGTCTCAATGCACGGCCCCTACTATATAAACCTTTCATCATCCAAGGAGGAGACAATAGAGAAATCAATTGACCGGCTCTTTGACTGTGCGGTTGCAGGGGAGTGGATGGGCGCCTACCGTATTGTGTTCCACCCCGGCTTTTATGGTGACCTTGGGATGAGAAGGGCTTTTGAAATCTGCAGGAAGTCACTCGGGGAACTCATCTCAAGACTAGAAAGTGCAGGTATCAGGGACTTCACCCTTGCACCTGAGACCACCGGCAAGAAGTCACAGGTGGGAAGTCTAGAGGAGGTTATAAGATTCTCAGAGGAATTTGATAACGTCATGCCCACCGTGGACTTTGCACATATACATGCAAGGGGCGGTGGGTGCATAGGGGGCGCCAGTGATTACAGGAGGATACTTGAGGAGATTGAGGGGAGACTCGGATGCGAGCACCTCCACTGCCACTTCACAGGGATAGAGTACACAGATGCAGGAGAGAGAAGGCACCACACCCTATCCGAAGGCTTTGGCCCTCCAGTTGAGCCCCTCCTTGAGGTGCTGGTTGATGGAGGCTGGGATGCCACCATAATCTCCGAGACACCCAGAAAGGATGAGGATGCAAGGAGGATAAAGGCCCTCCTTGAGGGGTACCTCAGCAGATGAAGCTGGTCCAGAGAAATGGTGTGCCGAATGTATCAAATTCCACACCAGGTTCTATATGGCTGCATGAAGTTCACCGAAAAACTCTACACAGAGGTTCCGAGGTTTCTTGAATTAACTGCATGGAATGTACTGAAAATACACATCCCGCAAGAGTGTACCTAAAACTTTATACACCCCGATGCACAATTTACCTATGATGAGTTTATTTCTTGAGTATGTCACAGTATCAGAACTTGTTTCTGAAGAACAGGTGATGTGGTGAAATTCAATAACATAGTCTATGACCCCCAGCTATCAGATAAAAAATTTCCTGTGAAGGCCTCTGA
Source organism: Methanothermobacter sp. K4 (assembly GCF_022014235.1). NCBI lineage: Archaea > Methanobacteriati > Methanobacteriota > Methanobacteria > Methanobacteriales > Methanobacteriaceae > Methanothermobacter > Methanothermobacter sp. K4. The sequence continues at coordinate 676,497 of NZ_JAKLTD010000001.1, read as the reverse complement.
CCCTGAAAGGGAGGCAAAACTTGTTGTTCTCCAGCCGGTTGGATACCCCTTCGTATGCAACCTGATGGAGTCCCCAAGGATAGATGCCGTTAACAAGGAACTCTTTGAGATCTATGCAAGGGACCAGTGGGAGGGTTTCAGTGCAACTGAGGGTTCCTATCTATTCGACCAGAAACTGCTCCCTGACTATGCATTCAAGATAATAAGGGCCCACCCCGACGGTTCAAAGATAACCAGGAACACCTCCATTATACTGCTGGAGAACGAGAGGGAGGAGTTCCATGAGGTGAAAAGTGACATCACCATGGATGATGTTATCGGTCAGGAGGACGCCAAGATAAAGTGCAGGATAATCATGAGGTACCTTGAGGACCCGGACAGATTCAGGGACTGGGCGCCCAGGAACGTCCTCTTCCATGGAAGCCCCGGCACAGGTAAGACCATGCTTGCAAAGTCCCTTGCAAATGAACTAAGGGTACCCCTCTACCTTATAAAGGCCACAGGACTCATAGGCGAGCATGTGGGTGACGGTGCAAGGCAGATACATGAACTCTATGAACTGGCATCAAAAACTGCCCCATCAGTTATATTCATAGATGAGATGGACGCAATTGGCCTCGACCGGAGATTCCAGTCCCTCCGTGGGGACGTCTCAGAGGTGGTTAACGCACTCCTAACCGAGATGGATGGTATAAATCAGAACTGGGGTGTTGTAACCATAGGCGCGACCAATAACCCTGAACTTCTTGATAATGCAATAAGAAGCCGTTTTGAGGAGGAAATAGAGTTCAAGTTACCCGGGGATGATGAGAGGCGGATGATGCTTGAAAAATACATTGAGACCATGCCCCTGGATGTGGATTTCTCCCTGGATAAACTTGTTAAACTGACAAAGGGAATGTCCGGAAGGGACATAAAGGAGAGGGTGCTTAAAACAGCCCTCCACAGGGCACTGGCAGATGACAGTCCCCGTGTGGAGCGTGAACACATAGAATATGCTCTTAAAGAGCGTGGTCTAAAAGGCGAACCCAGGCACATGTTCGCCTAAATCAATTTTTAATTTTATAAAATCCGTTTAAAATTTCTGGTTAAAGATCTCTATGAGTACAGAACTAGATTCTCCCAGTTGAAGAGCTCAGAACACATCCCCAAAAACCCTAAAATCACTCACAACCAAAGAGCTCAGAACACACATCACCAAAAACCAAAACCCCTAAAATCACTCACAACCAAAGAGCTCAGAACACATCCTCAGGAACTCTTTATCATCCCTCTCTGCAGCATCCCTGATTTTCAGAGCGATATCATGGAATATTTTATCAACTATTGACCTTGTAAGACCCTCAACAACCCTCTCAGGGTCCCCGCTGTTTTGAATTTTCTTAATCGCCTTACCTGCCTCCCTCTGCAGGAGGGACTCCATACGCCCCCTTATTTCAGCCAGAAGTGGCTCCACCTCCCTGTGCTTCATGGCACTCAGGAGGAGTTCAAGTTCAGCCCTCACTATCTCCTCGGCCTCCCTTGCCTCCGCCTCCCTCCTTTTCCGGTTCTCCTCAGCCACCCCCCTGAGGTCATCGATTGTGAATAGCCTGACTCCAAGTTCCCTCACTGATTCCTCTATATCCCTGGGGTTGGCTATGTCCACCATCACAATGCTGGACCTCCTATCAGGGGGCACTGCCTCCATGACACGCTCACGGGTGAGTATGTAGTGGGGTGAGCCTGTGGCACTTATAACAACATCTGCATCCCTTAGGGCCCTGTTGAGTCTGTCGAAATGTATTGCATCACCACCGAGTTCGCATGCAAGCTGGTAGGCCCTCTCATATGTCCTGTTTGCAACCATTATTGCCTTTAGGTGCTTTTCGGCGAGGGCGCGCGCAACCAGTGTCCCCATTTTACCGGCCCCTATAACAAGGACCTTCTTGCATTTGAGATCACCATGTATTGACTCTGCAAGATCAACGGCCGCTGACCCTATTGAGACGGAACCCCTGTTTATCTTCGTCTTCCGCCTCACGGTCTGACCCACATGGACCGCCTTGGTGAACACCATATCAAGGAGGGGTCCGCAGGTGCCCTCGCGGAGGGCCTGGAGCCTTGCAGCCTTTATCTGTCCAAGTATCTGGTCCTCCCCGATTATCATGGACTCAAGGCCTGAAGCCAGTCTCAGAAGGTGCAGAAGGGCATCCTCATCTTTTTCAACTGTAAATCCATTAAAATCAAATTCAGATGGGACCCCTGTGATGTGAAGGTAGTACTCCACCCTGTTACAGGTCATGAGGGGCACCTTCTCGGTCACAGCTCCAATGGCTTCAAGCTCACCCACAATCTCCTCTATCCTGCCTGAGGCTGTCTCCATTGTCTTCACATCAGAGGTCTTGTGGTCAAGCCTTATGTTAAGAATCACCTGAAGCCCCCCTATCCATGATTATGTCCCGCGCCCTTCTTATGGCACCCTCCAGGTCGCCAGCTTCAAGTTTTTCCTGTACCATTTTATCCTCTGAGATCTCATAGAGAATTCTGCGCCTCTCTCTGTGATCAGGGACCTGTTCCATGAGCATCCGGCGGGATACATCCTGAACCTCAATCATGAGTATATCCTCTGGTTTTATAACCTCCTGGATCCTCCTGCGGAGGTATTTAGCCATCAGCGGACTCTTTTTCCCGGTGAATAATGAGATTGAAACATCCGCTATTTTGAATGTCGACGGGACAACCACGTTACCCCTTGACGGGTCATCTGCCCGGTTAAGGAGTTTACCCCCTGCAAGTTCAGTTACCCTTTCATTGAGGCTTCTATCCGGACTTGCAGCAACTATGAGGTCTGCCTTCTCAATCCACTCCCCGAGTTTTTCCGGGGTGATCGAAACAGCACCTTCAAGTTCCTGTCCAAGAACCGCCACCTCTGCGCCGGCCTCAATGAATCTCATCGCCCTTCTTCTTCCAACTTCCCCTGAACCCACCACGAGTACCCTCTTACCTACCATGTCAATGTAGAGGGGTGTGAGGGACATTTTACCATCCGTCAGAGGGATTTCATTCTGAGTATCTTCATTGCTGTTCTGAGGTCATTATCTGCCTCGGCAAGGGCCTCCCTGGCCTCCTCAATGGATACTTCAAAGGCGTCTGCCAGGGCCTTCACGCTTTCGGTGTCAGATTCAGACGTACCCACAAGTTCCTCTGAGAGCCTCTTTTTGAGTTCCATGTACTCTTCGGTTGTCATGTTTATCCTCTTCATGGCCATGTCCCTGAGCGGGCAGGGCTTTGAGGGCTTGCAGCACCAGACAAGTGAACCGAAGCAGGTCCCCTGGCCCTCGCCGAGCCTAGTATTCCTTGCGAATGACTCCTTGATTTCAATGTAATCCTGTGGTGTCAGTCCCGCCTCCTCGAGTGCTATCATTATGGGGCAGGGCTTCACCGGTGGGCAGCAGAATGTAAGCGCCCTTTTATCACCACCCCTGCATACATGGGATGGTGCGTCGCTCCATACCAAACACAGTCCTCCTTTATTAATTATGTTTATTCTGTTAATAATAATTCATTACATGGTGGCTGAAATAATACCACTTAATGCCTTTAACCGCTTTTTTGATAAATAAATTGTGGTCCGCCAATTAAATTGGGACTATCATTCCCTGAGCATCCCCCTCTTCTCATCGGGTGTGAGGTCCCCGACGATTGACCCGGGTTCACCTGTCTTGAGGATCCTGCCACCCCTCATGAGGGATGCCCTGTCACAGACATCAAGCACGAAGTCCATGTCATGTGAAATTATCAGGAAGGTCTGATTCAGCTCCTCCCTTGCCTTCAGGATCGAGTCTGTAACCTGCACCCTTGTTATGGGGTCCATGGTACCTGTGGGTTCATCAAGTATTATTATCCTGGGCTCCCTGATGAGAACCTGGGCAAGGGCAACCCTGTGTCTCTCACCACCTGAGAGCTCATCAGGGTACTTGCCAAGTAGGTTCTCTGCGTACTCCTCATCAAAGCCCACGGCCTTGAGGACATAAACTGCCTTCATCCTGGCAAATTCTGCAGGGAGCTCAAGGCTGATTGCCTCTGTGAGGTTACCCAGCACATCCCTGTGGGGGTAGAGGCTGTACTCCTGGTGGAGTATTCCAAGGTAGGGCGTTACACGGCCACGGCCAAGGGGCCCCTTCTCGGTCATGTCTATCCACTCATCACCCAGCCTAACGCAGACCTTCCCGCTGCTTGGCTCGGTTATTCCGATTATTATCCTCGAGAGAGTAGTCTTACCGGCCCCGCTGAGCCCCACAACACCAAATATTTCCCCCTCATAGACTGTGAGGTCAACGCCGTCAACCGCCTTCACAACACCCCTGTCAATGGAGTAGTAGTGCTTCTTAACATCAACCATCTTTATTATGGGGGTTTCCCTTTCAAACTCCTTCACCTTTTCAGGTGCAGGCACCTGTTCCATGAAACTGGCAACCACGTCATCAGGGTCTCCCTCCTCAATTATCTCACCCTTCTCAATCCATATGGCATAATCAGAGAGGTCCCTCATGACCTCGGGCCAGTGGGAGGTTATGATCATGGTTATCCCCTTATCCTTGACACCCTCAAGGAGTGCGTCGTGTATGAGCTCCGCTGTCTGGGGGTCAAGGGTACCGGTTGGCTCATCAGCCAGGAAGACCATTGGCTCCTTGGCCAGCTGCCTTGCAAGGACAACCCTCTGCTTTTCACCCCCACTGAGATCCCTTGCAATGTGGGTTATCCTGTGGCTCATCTGAACCATTTCAAGGAGGTCAAGGGCATGGTAGAGGGCTGTCTCGTATTCAACATCCGGCATTGACTTTATGACGTTATCGATTACCGTGTCGTCCTCATAGAGGGCGAACGTCCTCTGGAGCATTATGGCTATTCTTCTCCTGACTGCGGCGAAGGTCTTCTTGTCACAGTTCCAGAAGTCCACCTCCCTGAGTGAAAATTTTGAGCCGCATCCGCATACCTTGCCGTCAAAGGAGGGGGGTTCCACTCTGAGGCATTCGGGGCAGATTGCCACGTTGTAGATGACGCGGCCACTGTCGGGCCTGTATTCCTTCATACCCCTCAGCATGTTTATGAGAACAGATTTTCCTGCCCCGCTTCTTCCAAGTATACCAAGGACCCTGCCCTCATCGATTTCAACACTGATATTTTTTAAAACCTCAACACCCTTAAACTTCTTTGTGACATTTTCCAGCTTTATGAAAGACATGTGCTCACCCTCAGTTGCTAAAATTAACGTTACCGGTGAAAGATGAATCTGTATTATTCTTTTGATAAAGGGACTATTAAAATTTTCTAAATTTTTAGTCCAGATTAAATCTGATTTCCCTGAGATTGAAGTTTATTCTGCCCGGCATTGCAGCCCTTGCAATTGATACCGCATCTGCACCTGCGGCAAGCATTGCAGAGGCAGATTCAGGGTCTCTCACCGAATTGTTACCTATGAGGACCGCATTTCTTAAGCTCTGTGAAACTTCACCCACGAGTTCAAAGTCGGCCCCGTCCTCACCTGGCTTCATGGCGTCAAGGTGAATGTAGCCTACCCCAAGGTCATCAAGCATTCCAGCAATGTCCACCGTATCAACCCCTGGTACGTTTCCCCGTATCTTGACAGAGACCTCTGTTCGGGCACCCTTCACGACCTCAGATGTGAAGTCCTCAAGGAACTCGGGGTCATGGAGCATCGCCTGTCCGGCGCCCAGGGAGGTTATCTCTGGCTGTCTGCAGTGTGCATTTATCTCAACAATATCCACTTCCCCAATGGATGATATCTCCAGGATGGGTTCAGGGTCAAGGGCCCTGAGGTTCACAGAGACCAGCACCTCAAAACTGTCCTTTATCAGTGATGCCTCAGATTCCACTATGGATTTAAGTTCAGAAGAGTCAAAATCAAATTCTGGTCTGCCCCTCTGGGCTATTAGCCTTCCAGCCCTGGATGTATCCTCATCTGCATTGTAACCGCCCAGTGTGACAGCATCGAAACCATAGGGGATAAGTCTCAGGCAGAATTCTGCATCGGTTATACCTGCCATTGGGGCCAGGAAAATTATGCTATCAGCAACCTAGTTTTTTGGGTTCAGAAGATCCACTTGATAATCCAGAACTCATCCAGCTATTCCTTCATTACATGGACCAGGTCATAGGTGAACCCGCCCCTTATCTCCTCAAGGGCGAGGTCTGCCAGATTAGCGGCCTTCTCAGCGGTTGGTGCCTTCCCGATACCTGCCTTGAGTGCAACGTTTATCTCGTCATCTATCTCATTTAGTATGCGAAGCAGACCCTGTGGTTCAAGGCCGTTGCAGGGGGACATGAAGTTATCCCCACCTATGAAGAATAGAAGGGCACCCTCCTTTATGAGTTTCTTCATCAGAAAGTGCTGGACCCTGTTCACAATGAATGATGTGTCATAGGCCGGCACAATGTCGGTCATGGTCTCTGTGATGCCATTTATATCAATATGTGCAATCTGCACATGACCTTCATCAACAAGACCATCTATTGCAAGGACCTCCTTCCTATCCTCTGACTGGGCTCCCCCATGGCTCTGAAGAGCCCTTGAAGCGTTTCTCTGGGCATCATAGGGGGTCTCGGCGGCCCCTACACCCATGCTCACGGTTATGGGGTAACGGTTACCTATGGACCTCTGTATCCTTCTGTGGTCCTCCACTCCTATACCATTGGTTATGGCGAGCATATTATCGAATCTTGTGAAGAAAACAAGTCCCTGGCAGGCAGCAAACTGGCGCTGGAGGTCAGCGTAAAGTTCTGCCTGGAGTATCTGAAGATCAGCCTCATTACGGGGGGCTGGTGTGACTGTCCATGGCCCATAATTGTCTATCTGAATTAAGGTCATCTGTATCATAATATTTCACCCAAAAGTATTCTGGCCAACATTATTTTATCCCCTGTGTTTTCCATGATGGTGTTTGTTATCGTTACCTCTTTTATTAGTTTTTCTATTTCCGTCTTGAGGTTTGAGTCGGCCCCATCAATCACCAGCATGTCAAGAAAATCACTGTACATCTCTGCAAGGCCGAGACTTGAGGCATCATAACCTTTAGCTTCCATGAATTTCCCTGCTGGTCCACTGAATGGTCTACTGCCGAGAAATGGGGATACCGCATATACCTCTGCATCCCTGAGGGCATCCCTCACACCCTCTGTTTTGAGGATGGGTCCTATGGATGTGATGGGATTGGATGGTCCCACTATGACCCTTTCGGCGGATTCAATCGCCTCCAGAACACCAGGTGCCGGTTTAACCCTGCTGAATCGAACATCCAGGACCTCAGGCTCTGACCTCCTCTCAACAAGGAACTCATGGAATCCCATCTCACCCTCATCTGTAAGTATCCTGATATCGGATTCCTGGTTGCTCATTGGGATAACCCTTGATTCCACACCAAGGGCCCTGCGCTGGTGTTCCACCGCCCTGTGGAGTGGCATGTCCCTTAAAAGGAGGGTTTTCTGTATCTTGAATGCCCGGTCAAGGTCGCCTATCCTCAGGAGCTCAGGGCATCCAAGTTCATTGAGCCTCTCATGGGTTATGAATGTGTCGTCCCGGACCCCGTACCAGGTCTCCTCGTTTATTATCCCTGCAAGGGTGTAGATAACTGTGTCGATGTCTGGTGCGACGTAGACTCCAGAGAAATAATCGTTCTCAGCGGTGTTAACGATCACCGTAACCTCAGAGGGGTCCAAGACCCTCACGATGCCCTGCAGGAGTTTTGGTGTGCCTGTACCCCCAGAGAGGACTGTTATCATTGAACCACCTAATCCCTGAAGACGTCAAGTTCCCGGGGCCTTAAGAGTTCCATTGCGCTGCCAGTGGCGCGTAGGTGCCCCCACGGGTAACCCCTTATTATGACGGCGGGTACGCCCTCATCTGCCTGTCCCATCACAAGGGAGGCTGCTGCTGCCAGCTCATCTGCAACTGCCACCCTGGTTGTCTGGAGGCTCCTTCCATAAAGGTCCAGTTCACCCTTCCTGTCCCACACCGGTGAAATGCCAGCGACTCCAACTGCAACACCAACAGCCCCCTCCCTGAAGGGCCTTCCCTGTGTATCGGAGATTATAACAGCTATTTCCCTCCCTGTAAGTTCCTGAAGACCCTCAAGTATCCTCCTGGCGCTTCCGTCAGGGTCCTCAGGCAGTGGGGTTGCCAGTCCATCCTCAACGTTTGACTCGTCAATACCCGCATTGGCACATACAAACCCGTGCCGGGTTTCAGATACTATGAAGTCATGACCGACCTTTATTATCTCACTGGACTCCTCAAGGATTGCCTCAACGAGCCTGGGGTCCTTACCTGTCCTTGATGCTATTTCAAGTGCCTCCCTGGATGGTTCAATCCTTTGAAGATCAACGGTGTTGCCCTCTGCCTTTGACACCAGTGTTTCAGCGATTACTACTATGTCACCATCAATGAGTTCCATGCCCGAGGACTCCAGGGCGTCCACCATGAGGGCTGCTATGTCATCACCCTCTGAGACAAGTGGGAGGCCCTCCACTCCAGTCAGGGTTATCTCCATTTAAGCACCGGAATTCATTTTTCTCCTGTCGCCAGCTTCCAGCCGTCTCCAGCGTTGAATGCCGCCGCCGAGGTAACAGGGTGTGTGAATGCAGCAAAATCTCCTCCCTCCAGTATGAACTCTGCTGCCTCCTCTGCATTTCCGGCTTCAAAGGTGGTTTCTGCTGGTTCTGTCTGCTCATAGGTTGATATGTACATTGAAACGCCTTCAGGGACCCTTCTGACCTTTATCCCATCCTCTGTAACTATGCCTATGAATGCATCCGAGTCATTGATTGCCGCCGCGATTCTTGGGGTGTTGAGTTCATCCTTCTCATAGTCCATTGTAAGGAGCGAGAAGCCCAGGGCGTCCTTCAGGTTCATCCCGAGGGATATCTTATCTGCAATTGTATCGGTATGGGAACCGTTGGATACAACCGCGGTCCCATCAACTATCCTTATGCAGTTGTATGCTATGTAGGGGTTTTTGAATACGTCACCCTCACAGCCCTCAACCGGTACAATCGCCACCCTCTCATCCAGGAGCCTTGCTGTCCTGTTTGGGAAGGATCTGCTGGATACCCTGTACGCAACGAAGGATCCGCTGCTGTTTCTTCCAACTGCCAGTATTCTTCCAAGATACATCATATCACCTGCACAATTATGATGGTGTTTTAACCGCCCTATCAACCGGGAGGTCCGGTGGTGCTGTTATGATTATGGCCCCCTCCCTGGGCCTTATTATTATTTCACCCTCATCTATGACCCTGGTGTGGACTGCCACCGCACTGTTCTTTATGTGGCCGGACATGTCAATGCCATTAACTGTTACCCGCCTCAGGCCCGCAACAGGTATGAGGTAGTACTCTGATGGACCGGTGTTTTCACTTATCTGGGGCTTTCCTGAGGCCTCACCTGCCCCCCCTGAAAAGGTGGTTGTTACCACAAGGAAAATCAGTATTGTGAAGAGTATATCAATGAATGGGACCATGTTGAACCTTGGCCTCCCATGGACCTTGTTCCTGTACCTCTCTGTATCCAGGACCATTCTATCACTGCCGCAGCTTACTCTCAATGATCTCGGCGCTCTTACCGCACCTTTCAAGTATTATGTTGTTTATGCTCTTCTCAAGCATGCTGGGTTTGAATGCCACCACAAGGTTTGCCTCAGGGTCATCAACGGTCCTAACGCTGACAACACCATCCGATTCCATGAGGGCCCCGACCACATCATCAAGGTCTCCATCAACCCTTATCCTCATAATGGCGTATCCCCAGTTTGTCATCTTCTTTATGAGTTCAATCTTGTCTATCTCATCGTCTATCCTGCCTGTTATGTATGAGTAGAGGGGCATGAGGATTATGGCAACTGCCAGTCCGAGTATTGTGGTTATAAGTGCAACATAGATTCCCTCAGCCATTGCAGCAGGGTCGGCGTTAACACCGAGGGCCCTGAATGTGTACCATATCCCTATTACGGTCCCTATGAGGCCCAGCATGGGGGCGACCTCTATTATTGTCCTTAGCGTCCCCAGACCCTTTGTCATGTTGCTCATCTCAACAATGAAAACACGCTCCATGGCATCCTCAACCTCTGAACGGTTCCTGTAGCCTATCTTGAGGGCCTCTGATATTATCTTTGATACTGGATTCTGGTACTGTCCTATCTCCCTGAGGGCCTCAAGTGCTCCGCCCTTTTCCATGGATTCATTGACCTTACCTATTATCTGGGGTGTGCTAACACGTGAAATCTTCCTGAGGTAGTGTATTTTCTCAATGGACGTGATAAAACCATAGATGCCTGTGATTGCTATTATGTATGTTATTACACCGCCACTGCGGAACATTTCAAGTACCGTACCGAAGAAGTTGAAGACTGGTTCTAGAAACATTTTTCTGCCTCACCTGATGGGTATTTACCGGAGAGGATATATTTAAAAATAGTGGTCTGGCTGTATTAATGATTAAATCAGTTTTTCCTCCTCTTCTGGACCGTCGCCCATGACTTCCTCACGAAGTCCGGGAGTTCATCATAGCTGAATGATTCCAGAAAAGACCTGGTGCGTGGGTCGCTGGGATAACCGGACCCGATTTCCCCCAGTTTCCTGTTCCTCTTCTGTATCTTCTCTATTTCAAGGTCCCTTTCGACCTTGGCGATTATTGAGGCCGCTGCAACGGGGTAATACCTTGCATCTGCACCGTGCTCGGCCTTCACCTCGATGTCTCCGAAGTGGAACCTTATCTCCTCAGCCAGCCTCTCTGGTTTAACATCCACCGAATCTATTATGACAGAGTCCGGCTGTGCCTCGGCTATTATCCTCTTTATTGCAATCTTCTCTATCTCATTGAGGTTGAAGCCCTTCTCACGCATCCTGTCAATATCCGATGCAGATATCTTAACCGTGAACACCCTTGAGATCCTTCTTATCTTCCGGGCGAGAAATTTTCTCCTCTCAGGTGTGAGCTTCTTTGAGTCCCTTATACCCATCTTCCGGAGTATCGAGAACTTCCTCTCAGGAACCATGACACCAGCCACGACAAGGGGGCCTATTACAGGGCCTCTCCCCGCCTCATCAATTCCAAGAACCTTCATCAGATCAGAAAAAAGAATTAATTATTTCATTGCCTTGAGCCTTACCTCAGGTTCAAGTGCTCTTGGCTCTGCAGCAACTATTGCGGCTCCCTTGGCAACCACTGTCATGGGGTCATCTGATATCTCAGCAGGAATGCCAACCTCGTCCAGTATCCTCTCCCTGAGGCCCCTGAGCTGTGAGGTTCCACCCACCACAACCGTCTTGTTGTAGACCCCTGAGATGAGTTCAGGTGATAGCCTTTCAAGTACTGCTGCTATTGAATCCACTATGCCCTTTACAACGGGCTCAGCAGCCTCTGCAACCATTTCAGAGTCAATTTCAACCTTCTTAGGTTTGTTGGTCTCCATGCATTTACCTATAACCACTGTTTTGAGGTTTTCAAGATCCTCATCACACTTGACCATCCCAACCTCTATCTTTGCCTTCTCTGCCTCATGGATACCTATCTCAACATTGTACTTCTCCTTCACAAGTTCAACAAGGTTTGTGTCAATGTCATCCCCGCCGACCCTGATTGTCTCAATGTCGGTTATGCCTCCAAGGGATATCACGACAATGTCACTGGAACCGGCCCCTATGTCAACAACCATGGTCCCTGATGCCTCCGCTATGGGCAAACCGGCCCCTATGGCGGCTGCAAGACCCTCACTTATAACCAGGACATAATTTGCCCCGGCCTTTCTTCCTATCTCCTCAACAGCGTTTCTTTCAACCTCTGATGCATCCCCGGGTATCCCTATAACTATCCTGTCAATGGACTCAGAATCCCCGGCCCCCATCTCCATTGCATATACAAGGAGTGCCTCTGCCTGTGCAACGCTCTCAATAACACCCTTCCTGAGCGGTCTCACAGCAATTATGTCCTCAGGAGTTCTCCCGAGCATCATCTTTGCCTCTTCACCCACTGCCAGGACATATGATGGGTCCTCCTTCTTGACGGCCACCACAGAGGGAATCTTGTAGATATCAAATTTATCCCCTGCTGGTTTGGCAACCACAGTGTTGAGGGTACCCAGGTCTATTCCGAGTGTATTGGTGATTGCACTCTTCCTTTCCTGTTTCTCCTTAGATTTCTTCTTTCCAAATGAAAACATGCTATTCCTCCTCAAATATGTCTCTAAAGTCAACTGCAAATATGTTGTTGCGGGATGCTATCTCATTTATCCTCTCAACATCCCCTGATTCATGAACAGATATCAGCAGTGTCACAAGGACAACGTCTGTAACCTTGAAGAGGGGGTCGATTATATTTCTTATAAATCCCGGGAGCCTCTCTGTAAGGTAGACGTCTGTCTCTATAAACCCGCTCGTTCTGTCCTCAAGGATGAAGGAAAAACCTATTTTATTCTTTTCAGCCTCCCCTGCAAACCTTTTCATATAGTTCTCAGGGGCCACCAGAAGCACAAGGTTGGGTTCGTTCTCAACGTAATATGGGGCTATCTTTATATAGGCCCCTCCCTTTTCCTTGCAGATAAGTGAAAGATCTCTTATCTTGTTGTTTTCGCCATAAAGCATTATTAAATCAAAGCGTTTTCTTAAAAATGAATCCCTGATGGTAACATGTTCCCTGAAGAGTATCTTTACAAGATCCCTGGATGTGATTGCCTCGTATGCCACAGAGTTGACCATTTCCTCGTTACCTGCAATCACACACCACAGCCTGTCTGAACTCTGGGCTGTTGAAACCTGTGCTGCCTTTCTGAGAACCTTTATTTTACTCTCTATCATCACCATCACATCTACTCTAAAAGGAACTTAAAAGAAAGTTCCCCTGCTCCAGAGGAAAACACATGCATATCAATCACAGATTACATTTAATCTTCAGCACATGACTATATATATGTTTCACTAATATTATTCAACATCCAGTGAGGTGCTGATTTCCTGAAAGACTGCAGCCCCAGTGAGGTTCATTACCGTTGCAGATGAGTGGAAACAGGGTGTTAATCTGCAAGAGGGTTTTCACGTGCCTCTAAAACATTAGACTAGGTGAATTGTGTGTTTGTGAAGGGCGTTGCAAAAAGGGCCAGTTTCCTCATAAGCGTGGCCACCATCCCATTTCTCCTGGGTTACCACGCGGTCAGCATACTCATGTTCAGCCTCATAGCCTTCATGATGCAGTTTTTCAGGGACCCTGAAAGGAATATACCCTCTGAAGATAACCTCATCGTCGCCCCAGCTGATGGAAGACGCTTGTCTGGTGGAATAGACCGCATAAAGATGGTTGGATCCGATTATCCCCTCATTGACAGGATATCCCCTGCTGGTGATGGGGGTATTCTCATAAGCACCTTCATGTCACCCTTTGATGTTCATGTTAACAGGGCCCCTGTTTCAGGAAGGGTGGTGTACACAGAGCACATTGACGGCAAATTCAGGATTGCGCGTTCAAGTGTTCTCACCGAAAATGAAAGGAACCTGATTGTGATAGAAACAGAGCATGGTAATGTTGGTGTGGTGCAGATAGCGGGGTTCATTGCAAGGAGGATCGTCCAGTACGTCAATGAGGGAGACCACGTTGAACGGGGGAGCCGCATAGGTATGATAAGGTTCGGCTCAAGGGTGGATCTTATACTGCCAGAAAACTGTGAGGTGCTTGTGAAGACGGGTTCAAGGCCTGTTGCCGGAGAGACCGTGGTCGCAAGGTTCATAAAAGTGAACTCAGACAAAAAAATTAATTAGTGGGACACGTTATTATACATGCAGGTGGCGCTGATGAATGACAAGAAAATAACATCCTTCATATCATTACCTGATCTTTTATCAGTTTTAAATGCCTCATCAGGCTATTTTTCCATTTTAATGTCCATTCAAGGGGCTTTTAGTGCTGCTTCTGTTCTGATGCTTGTGGCTGTAATTTTCGATTCACTTGATGGGTGGGTTGCACGCCGAACTGGTAGAGTTGATATTCATGGATTTGGCAAAAACATGGACTCCCTTTCAGATGTAATCTCATTTGGTGTTGCCCCAGCCATCCTTATCTACCTAACAAGTGCCGATTTTCGATATATTAATATATTAGTAGGTCTCTTAATAGTAATATGTGGCATACTGAGACTCTCAAGGTTCAATGTTCTCACAGGGGGTGGGAAGAACTTCATGGGACTTCCAATACCCGTGGCGGCGGTTGTTATATCATCATTTTATCTCACAGGATTCTACAGTGAGAAGGTTGTGGGTGCCATCATGCTTGCTGTCAGTATCCTCATGGTCAGCAGCATCGAATACCCTCGTGTGGGGAGTAAAATGGCCCCCGCTGCCATCATACTCATACTGGTAGCAATTGTAACAGGTTTAATTGGAATGGCCGCCGGTCCCGCAGCTATCATGCTTTTTATGGCCACTGTGGCATACATTGCAGTGCCTATAACACCAATGAGACGTGATCTGAATGCTTGATAAGATTAAAGGTAATGACAAGGAGAAAAAGAATAACCCTCCTGATCTCCGGAAAAACAACAGAAAAGATGACTCAAAAATTGGGGACAGACTAAAGGGACTTGTGGGTAAATTCAGTGGTGGCGAGGGCTCAGATAAGAAAAAACCAAGGCCCATGCCAAAACCAAGGCCCCGGCTGAAATCCCCTGAAGAGCCAAAGACCAGGAAAACCCCTGAAAAACCTCTCAAGGGTGGTGAAAAGCCCAAACCCAGACTTACACCACCACCAAAACGACCTGGAGGTCCATCGGGAGGTATAGGTCGGAAAATTCCGGAGGAAGATCAGAAAACCCTCGTTGGTGCCCTCGTGTTTGGTGTTATTCTCATGGTCCTCGCTGGTGCAGGCTACTACTTCCTGGTATACCAGCCATACCAGGAGGTGCTGCAGAACGCCAAGGCCACGAAGATCGCTGAGGTGGATGCACTCTTCAAGGGGCCCCTTGCAACTGATCCCCAGAAGCAGGCCATCCTTGCACAGATAGATGCTGCTGTTACACCAGAGGAGGCTCTGGCTGTTGACGTTGTGGGTCCCGCAACACAGTCGTGGCGTACCTATCAGAACCAGCAGATAAATATAAAGAAGGACCGTGTCGGCAGGGTCATGGTCAACTACACAGATAACGGCCAGGAGAAACGTGTGATAATGAAGGTGGCCGATGCAAAGAAATTTGTGAGCCAGGCCGATGCAACCGTACTTGCAAATACACAGATCCAGACCCCTGATACCGTTGCCGTGCCAATAATGATCACAAGGTTGCAGGCTGCAGGGGGACTTATAAGTGTGGGCAACATGGTTGACGTCTACCTCAACCAGAACGCCACAGGAAACAATACATCAGCTGCGGCATCAACACCCAGGATAAGCGGGGCGACTGTACTTGCAATTCTCAGATCCAAGGACAGCGGAACGGTGGACGCGCGCATACTGAATACTCAGCGGTTAACACTCAACACCATAACCTCACAGAGCGAAAATGAGAGGACATCATCAACAGATGTGGAGCAGCTCCTCAGGGCAGCTGCATCAGGTGGTCTGAATGAAGCCGAGATCAATGCGATACTCCAGAACTACGGTATAAGGTTATCTGACTATGAGAGGTCATCAAATCTGGGGGAGCTTGACGCCAACTACCTCATAATACTTGAGGTCCCAAGGGAGGATGTCCTCTTCCTGATACAGAACATGAACAGCATCGTTCTGACTGTGCCAACACAGAACGCCCCTGAATGGATGATCAGGGAGCTGCAGAGCATATACGGCTGACTTAGCCGAAAAATTTATTAAATTTTTATTTAATATTCTAGGTGGGGATGTTTATGAAAAAATGGGTGTATGTTGTTATAGCTGCTGTGTTCATGCTTTCCATTCTGGGAGTCTCTGATACAGGGTCAGCCGCCAAGGAGACATGGGTTTCTGAAAAACCATCTGCAACCAGTTTCAGGTTGAAGGACCTGACCGCCGTTATAACTGTGAAGATAAAGAACAATGACAACAATGTCCAGTACTTCAAGATAGGGCAGGTATACCAGGGAAGCCTTTCAGAGAACAGTACAATTAAATGGCTCATCCAGTGGACGAATCCAGCGGCAGTTAAAATGGTCAAGTCAAGGACGCCTGAACTCGGGGGTGACTACGGCTGGAAGGTGAAACCTGGGGAGACAAAAACCGTGTCCTTTGGCCTCAGGGCCACAGGAGATATGGGTGAAATACCCACTTACATCGTTAACGTTGAGTCAGACGACAGCAATTACTGGCCACTTATAAATGAGCCTGGACTCATGTCCTCATGGTTCATGCCCAACGAGATAGAGGTCCTAAACCCATCACTGGACCTCAGATACTGGAAGGGGACCTTCGGGTTCACACTTATCAACATCGATGAGGAGAAGGTTTCAGGTATCGTGAGGGCCCCAATTTCCCCGGCAAACTCAAAACTTATATACAGCTCACCGAAGGCCTTTGTGGATGATGACCTCTTTGTGAGCACACAGGTTGCTGCATGGGACGTCACAATGGACCCCGAAACCTCACAGAGGTTCGTATACACCTACGAATGGCCCGCAAAGGTAAGCGGTGGTAACGGTTCAACCAGTGGCGGAGGTTATTACCCTCCAGGCAGCCTTCAGGGGACAACCGGTTCATCATCTGTGCCCGGTGCAAAGACAGGTGCCCCCTACGCCCCGCTGGTGATAGGTGTACTTGTGACTGCAGCCGCAGTTGCCTACACAAGGATCATACGTTAATCATCCCACCTTAATTTTTTATGGGGACATTCATGAGGCTGGCAACTTTTCTGATAATTGCAGGCATGTTCATAGTGTCACTATACGCCCTTCTTGAGGTTAGTTTCTACTCCTCACAGGTAATTGTTCAGAACCCTGACATCAGGGCGCCTGTCATTGAGATACCATCCATTAACCTGGAGGAGACCATCAACAACAGATCTGTTTTCTATGGGGTCTACCATGAACCCATGTCCTATGCCCCTGGTAACAGAACCGTCATACTCTTCGGGCACAGGACACTTTACGGTTCACCATTCCTGAACCTTGATAAGTTGAAGCCAGGGGACGAGGTCCGCCTTAACTGGCCAGGGGTTGGCCTTGCGAGTTACAGGGTTAATCGATCATTCGTTGTGCCAGCTTCTTACCAGATCTCAGTGAATCAGGGGGCGAGGTTATTTCTCATCACATGCCACCCTCTGGGATCAACAAGGGAGAGGCTGATAGTGGAGTGTGAACTTGAAGGCATAAAGCCCTACCAGAGAAACCTCAAGGTGGAGAACCCCAAGAGGTACTATGCGCTCCTCATAATACTTGGATTCCTCGGGGGGGGCCTTCTGATCACCAGACTCTATCCTGTTTATGAAGAGAGGAGGCTTCTCCTTGCAGCGGTGATCAGCCTCACACTCTTCCTGATACTGGGGTACATCTTCCCGATCCCCCCAGAATTCATATCAGAGAAGCTCATTGAATTCAACAGCATATTTGGACTGTAGTGAAAAATTTCAGGTGTTCAAAATGGGAGAACCAGGAGAGGAGTACTTTTCAAATCTATCAGACAGGGAAAGGGCAATATTTGAGGGCGGTATAAGTATGGGTGCCCTCTTCCACCAGTTCGTTGGAACCCCTGTTAATCTTGAAACCGTTGACAGCCTTGAGGGTGCAATTGCTGAATCCATAAAGCTTCAGCCGGCAATCAGGGATGTTGAGGTCCATATAGACAGGGATATGGTAAGGGAGGCTGCTGGAGAATTCGGTTATGTTTCCCTCACCGGGGAGATGCTAAGGGTGAGGTTAATCGTGGAATATGGATCATCAAGGATAACGGTCTGCATGGAGTACCTCGATGAACTGAGGTATCCCCTCATGTATGTGAAGGATTGATAGGGGAACCTCGGATCCACACCGATGAACCAAAAATCTATCTTGATTAATTATTTAAATTCTGAAAGCAAAGCTATGATAAGAACCTTGATGGAAGATTACCATGATAAAGATAGATTCAGATCTCTGTAAGGGATGTGACATATGCAGGGAGTTCTGCCCTGAAGGTGTTTATGTCAGGTCAGAGGAACTCAACAGGAAGGGAGTGCATGAACCCATCCCGAAAAATCTGGATAAATGTACGGGATGCAAGCTATGCATGCTGATGTGTCCTGATCAGGCGATAGTGGTGTATGACGATGACTGAGGAGTACTTTATTCAGGGAAACGATGCCTGCGCCCGTGGCGCCATAAGTGCCGGCTGCAGGTTCTTTGCAGGTTACCCCATTACACCATCCACAGAGATAGCTGAGGAGATTGCAGTTCTCCTTCCGAGGGAAGGTGGAGTCTTTGTTCAGATGGAAGATGAGATAGGTGCCCTGGGGGCAGTTATAGGTGCTGTGTGGAGTGGTGTCAAGGGCATGACCGCCACCTCAGGGCCCGGTTTTTCCCTTATGCAGGAGCATATTGGATACGCTGCCATGACAGAAACACCCCTTGTGATCGTTGATGTCCAGAGGGGTTCGCCTTCAACCGGACAGCCAACAATGGCATCGCAGAGTGATATGATGCAGACAAGGTGGGGTTCACATGGGGACTATGAAATAATAGCCCTCTCACCATCCTCTGTGCAGGAGTGCTTCGATTTCACTGTTAGGGCATTCAACCTTGCAGAGGAATACAGGGTGCCTGTGGTGGTTCTCAGTGACGAAATAGTGGGCCATATGAGGGAGAAGATAACCATACCAGACAAGGTGAAGATCAGAAAGAGAAAGTCACCCGCAAGTCCCCCAGGTGAGTTCATACCATTCAAACCAGAGGGAGACCTCATCCCTGAGATGCCAGCCTTTGGGGATGGTTACAGGATACCTGTGACGGGACTCACACATGATGAGAGGGGGTACCCTGACGCTTCAAACCCCGAGGGCCACGAGAAACTCGTGAAGAGACTCTGTGACAAGATACTGAACAACAGGGATAAAATAGTGGATGTCCAGGAGGGTTGGACAGATGATGCAGACATAACAGTCATCTCATACGGCGCCCCCTCACGTTCAGTTGCAACCGCAGTTAAGATGGCCAGATCCAGGGGTGTGAAGGCAGGTTACATCAAGATAAACACGCCATGGCCTTTTCCTGAGACTGAAATCCAGGAAGCCGCTGAGTCATCAAGGAAGCTTCTGGTTGTTGAAATGAACCTGGGGCAGATGTTCTATGAGGTTCAGAGACTTGCATCAGGCATGGCCGAGGTGGAACTGCTTCCAAAAATTGGTGGTGAGATCCATCGCCCCAATGAGATCCTAAACAAAATTATGGGGATGAAATGAGGGGTGTTCACCTGAACGTAAGGAGAAACACGCCCACTATTATAATTATGAAATGAAGGAGTGTCCAGATGAATGTAAAGGAAAACCCATACCTCAAGTACCTCAGGAGGGACAGGCTCCCCCACATATTCTGTGCAGGTTGCGGTAATGGGATAGTGCTCAACACCTTCTTTAAGGGCATGGAAATGGCTGGAGTTGACTTTGACAGCATTGCAATGGTTTCAGGTATAGGCTGCTCATCAAGGATCCCGGGTTATGTTAAATGCGACTCGCTCCATACAACCCATGGGCGGCCCATAGCCTTCGCAACCGGGCTTAAACTTGCCAACCCCTCCCTGAATGTTGTGGTATTCACAGGGGATGGTGACGCCGCAGCCATCGGAGGAAACCATCTCATACACGGGGCAAGAAAAAATATTGACCTGACGGTGATCTGCATAAACAACAGCATATACGGGATGACCGGTGGACAGATAAGCCCCACCTCCCCTGAGGGAAGTTTCGGTACCACAGCCCCCTACGGTGCACTTGAGGACCCCTTTGATCTCTCTGAACTTGTCAGGGCCGCAGGTGCAAGTTACGTTGCAAGGTGGACAGCTGCCCACCCGCTGCAGCTTGCAAACTCCATAAAGAAGGGACTTAAGAACAGGGGTTTCTCGTTCATAGAGGCCGTTTCACAGTGTCCAACCTACTTCGGGAGAAAGAACAGGATGCGTTCCCCTGTTGAGATGATGAAGTTCATGAAGGAGAACAGTATCAACCGGCGCAGGGCCCTCAGAATGGATCCTGAGGAGGTCGAGGGAAAACTCATCATCGGTGAATTTGCTGATGCCCCACGACCTGAACTATGTGACAGAATCTATGAGATGATTGAAGAGAAATCCGGAAAAATTGATATAATCAAATCAGCCTACAGAGATGATTGAAGTGAGGAAGGAAATCAGAATTGCTGGATTCGGTGGTCAGGGGGTTATACTTGCAGGAATCGTTCTGGGTAAAGCTGCAAGTTTATATGATGGCCTTTACGCTGTACAGACCCAGTCCTATGGACCCGAGGCAAGGGGTGGTGCCTCAAGGGCAGAGGTTGTTATAAGTGATGAGGAGATAGACTACCCCAAGGTCCAGAGCCCTGACATACTCGTTGCAATGTCACACCAGGCACTTCTGACCTACATGGACGATCTCAAAGCCGGTGGGACCCTCATCGTTGACCCGGACATGGTCATTGAGGAGGAAATCCAGGATTTTATAGGGGAAAGGAGCATCAATTACTTCCGTGCGCCTGCAACAAGGACAGCCGAGGAGAAGGTTGGTATAACCATTGTGGCCAATATGGTGATGATAGGGGCCCTGACAGAGGCCACTGGCGTTGTAAGTGTAAGGGCCGCTGAGGAGGCCATAAAGAACAGTGTGCCTCCCGGGACTGAGGAAAAGAACATCATGGCATTCCAGGCAGGTCGTGAGCTCATCATGGAGGGATATGAATGAGGTTTTATGAGTACAGCGCCAAGGAACTCTTCAGGACCGAGGGCATACCCGTCCCCGATGGATCCGTCGCCAGGACCCCCGGGGAGGCCTCTGAGATCGCTGAGAATATGGGGTCGGAGGTGGCCATCAAGGCACAGGTCCTAACCGGTGGTCGGGGAAAGGCTGGAGGTATACGGTTTGCAACACCAGAAACTGCGGCTGATGTTGCTGCTGATCTCCTCGCATCCCGGGTTAAGGGGGAGGAGGTTAAATCTGTCCTGGTTGAAAGGAAGATCCCCATCGACAGGGAATTCTATGTGAGTGTCGCTGTTGACCGTGCGGCCAGAATGCCCCTTATAATGGCAAGCAGTGAGGGTGGGGTTGATATCGAGGATCTTGCAGCGAAATCCCCCCAGAAGATAGTGCGTTACCATGTAAATCCCCTTGACGAGTTCCTCCCCTATGAGGCGAGGGAGATCGCAAGGAAGATGGGCCTTGAAAGTGAACTCATACCAAAGGTGGGGGCTGTGATATGGAAACTCTACCATCTCTTCAGGAAGTATGATGCGCGGCTTGCCGAGATAAACCCCCTTGTACTTTCAGGCGATGATGTTATTGCAGCGGATGCAAAGTTTGAGGTGGATGATGACTCCATCTACCGTCACCGTGAATTCATGGAACTGGATGAGTATGAACCAGAGGAGTTCGCCTTTGTTAAACTTGAGGGTGATATTGCGGTGATAGGGAACGGTGCCGGGTTGACCCTCACCGCCATGGACCTCATAAAACTGAAGGGGGGCGAACCCGCCACATTCCTTGATATAGGTGGTGGTGCCTCCGAGGACATCATAAGGAGGGCCATAAACCTGGTAATATCCCACCCTGATGTGAAGGTTGTGTTCCTGAATGTTCTTGGGGGTATAACAAGGGCTGATGATGTTGCAAGGGGTGTTGTGAATGCCCTGAAGGATGCCGAGAGGGATGTGCCCCTTGTAATAAGGCTCACCGGGACCAATGAGGAGGAGGGACAGAGGATCCTCACCGATGCAGGGATTCCCTTTGAGACCTCCCTTGAGAGGGCCGCTGAGAAGGCTGTTGAAATATCAAAGGCCCTCTAAAAGAATATTTAATTTTTCATGACCAGGCTGCAATATCAAACCACATCATCTATTAATTTCCATGACCTACTGCTCCAGGGCATCTATGAGTTCATCGAGCCATCTGAGCCATTCCGTGTACTCCATGCTGGGGTATGAGATGTCTGCATTTGGATGCATGTATCTGCAGAGGGTCACTGTTTTAAGGTGAGGTGCAAAGGCCTTGAGGGTTGAAAGGCCCTGTGAACCTATGTAATAGGGGACACCTATGAAGCATACAAGGTCATAGTTGCCATTTCCATCGAAGCCCTCCCATTCAGGATCTTTGAGGTTGTTTACAAGTTCGATTACCCCTATTATGTTTTTCCTTCTCAGTTCATTTAACCTGAGACTTGATCCTCCGGTTAGAGCAACCCCCATTTTTCCTTTTTTTATTATTTTAACTATCCTGTCCATTATATCCTGTGGAAGGTCATTTATCAGTGACCCCACCACCATAAGTGGTCTTTCAGACTTTTTTATGGCCGATGCAACCATTTCAGGGGGCATGACGGTTGCATTCCTTATTGACGTTAGAGCTGGGTTCCATGCGGTCATGCTTTCACAACATTTAAATACTTCCTTTACAATTATAATGATTAATAATGATATTTATAGTTGATGGCACATGGTGACAGCATGCCCAGAGCATCAAAGGATATAATAAATGTTAAGGGACTTCACCTTGAATTCGGTGAAATTGACGAATACCTCAAAAGAAAATCATACGAGAGTAAGAGGGTATCTGTGGATTACGATGAGCTTAGAAAATGGGACCTTAATCTCCTATCCTATTTCAAGCCATTCTATGCACCCCTCTGTGACCTATGCTGCATGTGCACCTACGGCAAATGCGACCTTCTAGGTAAGAAGGGTGCCTGCGGTATAAACCTGGAGAAACAGCAGGCAAGGGAGGCCCTATCAACCGCAGTTATAGGTGCATCAGCCCATGCAGCCCATGCAAGGCACCTGGTGGACACCCTTATCGATAAAAACCCCACATCAGAACTCCATTATGATAGTTCAATAGATATAAAGACACCAATATCCACCACAGTAACTGGTATAGAACCTGAAACACCAGAGGACCTCGACAGGATAATGACATACATAGAACGGGAGCTCACAAATCTCATGGCCTCAGTTCATACCGGCCAGGAGGCGGAAGTAACCGATTTCGAGTCAAAGGCCCTCCATGCCGGCATGTTAGATACCATGGCCCTTGAGGTGGCTGAGATAGCACAGATAAACCAGTATGGGCTCCCCACAGGTAAAGCAGATACACATATGCTGGAAATTGGAATGGACGTTATAGACAGTACAAAACCAGTCATACTCTGCATAGGACACAATATAGCGCCCTCAGCTGAGATAATAGACTACGCAGAGGATATCGGTGTTGAGGAGGAAATCGAGGTCTGTGGCCTCTGCTGCACAGCCATGGAGATGGGCAGGTACTCAGAATCATCAAAGATAGTTGGGCCCATATCAAGGCAGCTCACATTCCTCAGATCAGGAATTCCAGATGTTGTTGTACTGGATGAACAGTGCATACGGTCAGATGTATATGAGGTGTGCGGTGAGATGGGGATGGTTGTGATCGCAACAAGTGACAAATGCAGTATGGGCCTTGAGGATATGAGTGAAGAGAACCCCTACAGGATAATAAACAGGATACTGCAGGAAAAAATACCAGGAGTGCTTATAAAGGATGAAAAAAAGGTTGCCACGGTCGCTGTGAACCTTGCACTTCAGCTTACCCGTAGCAGGGACCCCGAAACATCAAACCGTTTCAGGGTGAACTGTGTGAGGTGCTCACCCTGTGATTCAAACTGCACGCCATCCAGGAAACCAAAAAAACAGGACGATCTTGACCTGAATTCAGTGCTGGAATACTGTGAACTCTGTGGAGAATGCAACCGTGTCTGCCCGGCAATGCTACCCATCATGGAGGCAATAAATGAGGCAAAGAACGGTGACTTCCGCACCATAAGGACCCTCTATGAAGGCTGCAGTGCCTGCGGCCGGTGCATGGAGGTGTGCCCTGTGGGAGTGCCCATCCTGGATATCATAAGAGAATCACGTGGAGAAACCCCTGAAAGATTCCTCATAAGGGCGGGCAGGGGACCGGTCCAGGATATAGAGATAAGGAGGGTAGGTGCCCCGATAGTGTTTGGTGATATACCAGGAGTCATATCACTTGCAGGATGCTCCAACTACCCCTCAGGTGAAAGGGATGTGCAGATAATTGCTGAGGAGTTTCTTAAGAGGGGCTATATAGTACTTGCAGCAGGATGTGCAGCCATGGATATAGCTCTCTCACATGATGATGAGGGCAGAACACTCTATGAGAAATACCCTGGAGACTTCGACAGGGGAGGGCTCCTCAACCTCGGACCATGTGTCGGGAACTCCCATGCAATTGGAAGCGCCATAAAAATAGCGAATATATTCGCAAGGGTGCCCATGAAGGGGAACACCGTTGAAATAGCAGATTACATACTCAACCGGATAGGTGTCTGTGTGATAGGATGGGGTGCCATGTCCCAGAAGGCATTTGCAATAGTCACAGGTGCAAACAGGTGGGGTATACCCGCAGTTCTCGGACCCCATGCATCAAAGTACCGCAGGCTTTACCTGGGTGAATCCAGCCCAAGGGTGATAAGGGACAGGGCTGATGACAGCATGGTCCCATCTGAACCAGCCCCACCCCACCTAACCTACGCAGCAGAGAGTATCAATGAATGCCTTGTAATGGCTTCAAAGATGTGCATAAGACCCAACGACACCCCCAGAGGGCGAATGGTGAAGCTCAGCAATTACGTTGACCTCCACCTGAAATATTACGGTGGTTTACCCGCAGATATTGACCTCTTCGTAAGGAATGAGAAGGAGATTCCCTACAAGCATAAAGATGAGATAATGGAGATACTGAGGGAAAAGAACTGGAGGCCACGTGAGCCGGTAAAGGAGCCCACAATAATCAGGTGAATCCCATGGGTGGAATAGTAATCAAGAACGAACTGATGTGTTCAGGCTGTGGCCTCTGTGTCAGGGCCTGCCAGCAGGTTCACGGTAAGAAAAAAATGAAGTACACAGAAAAACCGGTGTTCTGCAGACAGTGCAGTGATGCCCCCTGTTTAAGGGCCTGCAGGGTTGGTGCAGTTAAGATAATAAATAAGATTCCTGTTATTGACCCTGAAAGGTGTGTTGGATGCAGGCTCTGCCTTGAGGCCTGTCCTGAAGGATGCATAATATTTGAAGATCTGATGGCAGACAAGTGCATCCTGTGCCTTGATGCTGACGTTCTGATTCCGGCATGTATTGAGGCATGCCCCAGCAGTCTTCTCAGAGTGGAAATCAAGAAACATCACTGAATGGTCCTCTTCACAGCCTCATGGGAGTTGAATGACAGGGGGACCATGTCATCGCAAACATCACTGAATGGTCCTCTTCACGGTGACGGTATGTGCCATTACAAGGGCGGATATTATTATATAGGTGAGCAGGGCCGATGAGTTAAAGGACCTGTTGAATATAAAGAGACCCACGAGGCTCTGTGAGAGGAACGCCGCCAGTGATCCTATGAGCAGGGCCTCCCTTCCCAGGTACATTCTGCTCCCGTTGAGCCTCTGCTCCTGATATTTTTTAAGAACCCTGAGTCCAGAGAATGTGACTATCATGACCCATGCAAGGAGGAAGAGCAGGCCAAAGAAACCTGCATCAAAGGCCACCGCGAATATCCCTGGCAGCATGTAGTCTATGTAGTCCTTCTTTACAACCAGAACCCCATAGAATATGTGGTAGGGGAGCCCGAGGTTCTGTATCATGGTGACTGGAAGTGTGATGTAACCATCGGCGCCACCCAGGCAGGCTGATTTCCAGTAACAGGACCCCTGGACATGACCCCAGAACATGGTATTCTTAAGTACCAGCGAAAGGCTTGGGATGGTGTTCTCCTCGAGCCTTGTGATCCTGAGCATTGGGCTTAGAACACTTTTACGTAGAACCTTTGATAGGAACTCCATCAGTGCAAATGCCCCTGCACCTGCAAGGACGAACGATAAAACCGATTTTCTGGTTATTCTTGTGCTCCTCCTGAAACTCTTTGACATGAGCAAGTACCCAAAAGCCCACCCAAGGAGCCATAAAACCAGGAATGAACGATGCATGAGTCCCCCTGCAATGGCTATTATGAAGAAGAGGAACAGAGAGAGTTTCTTAACCGACGTTGACCTTATACCTGCCTCTGTGAGGAGATTTGACGATGCCACCATTGTAACCCAGAATAGAACCGCGAATGGACCAAAGGGATGTGTGAACTCATGGTGTGAAAGGAACGGTAGGAGGAGAAAGGCGGCATCAAATGAGAATATGAGAGCCAGTATAACCGTGATTACCGTTCCAAGGAACATCACAAGACTCAGAGGTACTGCAACAACATTGAAGAGGAGTATTATGCCGACGTGGATTATCACTGCAACTTCAAGTATGAACTGAAGGTTATTCTGAGCTATAAACATGATATGGATATTGTATTAACCTATAATATATATCATTCTCCGATGCGGCCATCTGAATTAATGGAACCGAGCCATGGACAAAGAAGGTAACTAAAAGGATGCCATCCCCCGATCACCGGGCCATAAACAAAAAAGAGCCTATGGGGACGTCATCCCCACAATGTAGTCATAGATGCTCTGAAGAAATGCATAGATCTGATCAAGGATACCCGAGCCTCCAAACTGCTGACTTACACTTTCAAGCCTCTGTTTAAATTCCGTGAGGTTTCCCTGGACCCTCTGAGATGCTGAAACCGAATTTGCAACCTGCTGAACCTGATTTTCTGTTAGGTTGATATTCATCTGCTGTGAAACATCAACGACGATGTTCTTTATTTCATCAGGGTTCTGAAGGTTCTGATCCTGTGTCCTGTTCTTGACCTCATCAAAGAGCTGTGCCACCTCATCACCGGTTGCATTGGTTTCGTTCACAAGCCTGCTCTGGAGGTAGATCTCCTCAACAGATGCCTTTTTGGCCTCCTCAGGTATCTTTTCACCCACAGCCACCTCATATGACTTCAGGACTCCTGCAAGGGCTGCCTCTCCTGAGGCGGGGACCGGGGATGTTACAACCACGTAGCCGCGGTCAATACCAGATGACCGGAGGGCACTGGCATACATCTCAGGGGTCACGACCCTTATCTTACCAGTATCCACAGATACCTTGATTCCATCTGAGTATGAGAGGTCAACCATGGCACAGGATAGTATCTGTGATGGCGAATATACACGACCTGTAACTCCCCTGGAGACCTCATTCACCTCAGATGCTGTTACAATCTTTATATTCGCGCTATTGATATCCTTATCTGTCTTTGACTTGAAGTAGTCCATCACCGCATTCCGGTATGAGGGGTTGCTGTCTGTTGCCTCCCCGAGTGTCACAGAGAACCCTGAGACCGCGAATACCGGTGCGGTTACCATGAATGCAATCACAAGCGCAATGATAAGTCGCCTCATAACAATACCTCCAGTTATTAATTAATACATGAGGAGATATTTATATGTATTAATCTGTGGCTAACAGCATCAAAAGCTCTCTTATTGCATGATACGCGCCATATAAAACCACAGCAAAAGAAATAATGAACTACGCCAGGAGAACAACCCTGCTTTCCCTTGACTCGTCAACGATCTCCATTCCACAGCTGTCTGCAATGCTATCTGCAAATTCATGAACCTCATAGAAGAGGGGCATGTTGTCAATTTCAAGCCTTTTCCTTGAGTACCCGATGTACATGTAGGCCTTGACCTCAACAAAATCTGGCTGGGCCCCTTCTATCATCCTGGCGAACATTTCGGGTTTCTTCATGTTGATGTCCCTGACAGCGGTTATACGCAGAACCTTCCTGCAGTTAAAGGATGGTATGAGTTCAAGGGATCTGTTGAGAATATCCCAGGCACCAGGGACCTGGGGTCTGCAGAGTTTCTCATAGGTTTCCCTGTCGGGGGCGTCAAGGGATATGTAGAGCTGTGTTGGCTCAACAGAGAGTGCCTCAAGATTGGTGGATGCAAGGCCGTTTGTTACAAGGAATGTTGTGAAGTTTCTCTTATGGAATTCTGCAAGAAGCCCATCCATTTCAGGGTAGAGGAGGGGTTCACCTGCAAGGGATATTGCAGCATTCGTGGGATCCTGGGCCTCCATGACCTTTATCTTATCTGCCCTTTCATTGCCAAAGTAACCGCAGAGAAGTTTCCTCTGCGCCTCAATCGCCCCCTCAATTATATCCGCCGGCTCATCATAGGGGCCATTCCACGCTGTTTCTGTTGAGGAGAGGTCCCTCCAGCAGAAAAGACATTTTTGCTGGCAGAAGGGTACACTGGGAGACATCTGAAGGCATCTGTGACTTCTGATGCCATAGAACTTCTCCTTGTAACAGACTCCCTCATTGATTAAGCTTTTCTTTGTCCAGAGGCAGGTTTTAACTGCTGAATGTTTGTTATCACCTACAAAACGGTATCCCATTTTTTCCATTCTTCTCTGAGATTCTTCCGCATACATTGCCAACCCATCTCAAACGATCCTTGCTGATACAATGTTAATTTTCGTTTTGATTTATGTAATATAATTTTATTATAAGATTGATCCTGAATGGGGAGTCACATGAGCTGATAGACAAATGTTCCATAACTGAAATATTAATACCTGTGTGCATATCAATATTAAATATTTGTGATCCTTAACGGTCTCTTAGAATTCCATTCATACGCATAAGCCTTTTCAGTCTGTTTTAAGAGTTTTGAAGCGTTTGAAATGAGAATATTTTATCTAAAATTATTGAACAGATTTAAAAGCCATTCAATCATTTTTAAGCCGCCACAATTTCCTTTTGGGTGAAATAAAACATTTAAGAAAAGAATTGGGGGACCAATGTCAATTCTTTACCAGATGTTCCCAAATCCAGAAATAAGGCATATATAAGCCTTTTTGTCTTATTCGGGAAACAAAGGTTTATATATATGCTTGATGTGATTAAGGTCCATGGTAAGGTCCGGCGGGTATAGCCTGCCATCATCGGAGGCGGTAAAATTAAGAGACACTCGCGTTACCTCGCTCTACTTGCACTTGCAGTAGCAGTGAGTACCATACCATTTGGACAGATGGAATTTCTGGAATCCGGTGGCGAAAAGATAAAGACAAAGTCAGCATCCACCCCAAAGGTTGATGCGGCCTCAAAGTACAGGAAATACAGTAAGGTCTACGCCAAATCAAAGAAAAAGATAAAGAAGAAGTACAGGACAAAGGCAACCTACACCACCAAAATAAAGAAGAAGTACAGGACAAGGGCGACCTATAAAACCACAAGTCACAAGAGGTACAGGACAAAGGCAACCTACACAACAACCTCCAAGAGGGCATACACCAGGGCAGCGAGTTCCGAAGATCTGGATGATCTGCAGGGTGACGAGGGACTTGAAAAACTTGCATCATACATCAACAGAAACTTCAACCATCGATCAGGAGGTCCTCACACCGCTGAGGGTGTTGAAAGGACAGGATACGGAGACTGCTGGGGACTCTCTGACTGGGCAGCGAAGAAACTTGCTGCAAACGGCTACAAGGTGAAGGTCGTCCAGGGAGCCACATCTGCATCATCAAGACACAGATGGCTGCACGTGTACTCCGAGGAAAGGTGGACCAGCTTTGAACCGTCACTGGTAACCAAACGTTATGGAAGTAAACATTATACTGCGACCTGTGGGCGCGCAACGACTGTTGTGCAGACCTACAACATGTAGTATAATGTTTACTACCTTTTTTATTCCCGGTAGCAATTTCTCTGAAAGCCTGAAAAAATCATCTGTTACCTGCTTTTTTATTCCCAAAAGAAAAGTCCCGGCAAAAAACCAGGGATGGCATATTTTTATAAAACATCAACCATACCTATGAAACATCAGAATCATACCGGAGGATTTGGAGTTGATGGAAACACCTATCGTCATACTGAATTTTAAGACCTACATTGAGTCCACAGGTAAAAGAGCCCTTGAACTTGCAGGTGCCTGTCAGGAGGTTGCAGATGAAACAGGCGTTAACATCGCGGTGGCACCCCAGCACATGGACCTCCAGCGGGTGGCTGAGGCCGTGGATATACCTGTACTGGCCCAGCACATCGACCCCATAGACGCGGGGGGGCACACAGGAGGAGTCCTTGCAGAATGTGCCCTGGAGGCGGGGGCAGCAGGTACCCTCATAAACCACTCAGAGAAGAGGATGAAGCTTGCAGACATTGAGGGTGTCATATCAAGAACAAGGGAACTTAAAATGGCTTCAGTCGTATGCACCAACAATGTAAGCACTACAGCAGCCGCAGCAGCCCTTAAACCCGATTTTGTGGCTGTTGAACCCCCTGAACTCATAGGGTCAGGCATACCTGTTTCAAAGGCAGAACCCGAGGTCATAACAGGAAGCGTCAGTGCAGTGCAGGATATAAACCCTGATGTCAGTGTCCTCTGTGGGGCGGGAATATCCACCGGTGAGGATATGAGGGCTGCCCTTGACCTTGGGGCTGAGGGTGTTCTTCTTGCCTCGGGCATCATACTCGCAGAAAGCCCCAGGGACGCACTCCTGGACCTCGTAAGCAAAGTGTGACGGTGATCCTGTGTCCTTCAGATTCAGAACCATGGATGACCTTGAGGTTGAGGGGAAAACTGTTCTTGTACGTGTTGACATAAACTCGCCGGTGGATCCCCAGAGCGGCTCAATACTCGATGACACAAGGATGAGGCTCCATGCAGAAACCATAAGGGAGCTTTCAGATAGGGGTGCCAGGACAGTCATAATGGCCCATCAGAGCAGGCCAGGAAAGAAGGACTTCACAACCCTTGAACAGCACTCCCATAAACTCTCAGAGATACTTGGAAGGCCTGTCAGGTACGTGGAGGACATATTCGGATCCGCAGCAAGGGAGAACATCAGAGAGCTCAGGAACGGCGAGATACTTCTCCTCGAGAATGTAAGGTTCTACTCAGAGGAGGTGCTTAAGAGGGACCCTGTGGAACAGGCTGAAACCCACCTTGTGAGGAAACTCACACCCCTCATTGATTACTTCATCAACGACGCCTTTGCAGCTGCCCACAGATCACAGCCATCACTGGTGGGCTTTGCCCTGCGGGTACCATCAGCGGCGGGGAGGGTCATGGAGCGTGAACTCAGAACACTCAGGAGCGCCCTTGAAAATGTTGAAAGACCCTGTGTCTATGTGCTGGGTGGTGTGAAGGTGGATGACTCCATCATGGTCATGAAGAATGTCCTTGAAAATGGCAGTGCAGACCTTGTACTCACAACGGGCCTTGTTGCCAACATATTCCTTGCAGGCTGTGGTGTTAAAATCGGGAAGGTGAACATGGAGTTCATCAGAAACAGGGGCTACTGTGACTTCATAAAGGTGGCGAAGAAGCTGAAAAAGAGGTTCCCTGAGAAGATACTGGTTCCCATTGATGTTGCAATCAGCCGGGATGGAAAACGTGTGGATGTGCCTGTGAAAAGGATACCCAACCACCCCATACAGGATATAGGTATGGAGACAATAAAACTTTATGCTGAGAGGATACGTGAGGCCAGAACCCTGTTTGCAAATGGTCCTGCAGGTGTATTTGAAAACCCTGAATTCAGCATAGGAACCGAGGATATACTCAATGCCATCTCCTCATCTGAGGGTTTCTCAATAATAGGTGGGGGCCACCTTGCCGCTGCAGCTGCCAAAATGGGCTTTGAGGATAAGATAGGGCACATAAGCAGTGGTGGTGGTGCCAGTATAAGTCTCCTCGCAGGTGAAGAACTGCCTGCTGTGAGGGTGCTTGAGGAGTCCGCACCCCACTAACCCCATAATGGGAGGTGCTGAACCTCCCCTCCATGGTGCCCCCGGGATCAACCACAAACTATATAAATGAGTAGTTACTAACATTGGAAATGCCTCGGTAGCTCAGTCTGGTGGAGCGCGAGACTTGTAATCTCGTGGTCGCGGGTTCAATTCCCGTCCGGGGCTTCGTACGGGGACCATAGGGTAGCTTGGTCGATCCTTTGGGCTTTGGGAGCCTGAGACCCCGGTTCAAATCCGGGTGGTCCCATCCAAAAAGCTTAAATATACATCACCCCCAATGATGTATATCAACCCGCCTTAGCTCAATTGGCAGAGCATCGGACTGTAGATCCGAGGGTTGCTGGTTCAAGTCCGGCAGGCGGGACTTCACCAACAGTGTGAAAGCTTTAAATACTAGAAAAATAGAACTCATAACATGTATGTCATACGGCAATAGTAAAGTATATATGCAGGTAACGAGAGAACACAGTAATGCTCTCATTCTGGAGACCTGCCCTGGTGGTGTAGGGGCTATCATGCGGGCCTGTCGAGCCCGCGACTCGGGTTCAATTCCCGGCCAGGGCGTTCCTTCAGGGCCCGTAGCTCAGTCTGGCAGAGTGCTTGGCTTTTAACCAAGTGGTCGCGGGTTCAATTCCCGTCGGGCCCGCTATCTAATTTTACGGTGACTTTTTATCTGGAGGACTAAATTGTGAAGAGGGAAATCTTGAAACACCATCTGGTTCCGGAACATGTGGTTTTAAATGATTCTGAAGCAAAAAGGGTGCTGAAAGAACTGGATGCGCATCCAGAACAGCTTCCAAAAATAAAAACAACAGACCCTGTGGTGAAGGCCATAGGTGCTAAAAGGGGGGATATCGTGAAAATAATCCGTAAGAGTCCAACTGCCGAAGAATTCATTACCTATAGACTTGTGCAGGACTAATTTTTCGGGTAAACCGTAAGCTCATAATCTGATCATCTAATTTGTTTTGGAGGAAGTCCATGAAAAAAAGTGCATGGGGATTGGTAGACGCGTTTTTTGATAAATACGACCTTGTGGACCACCACATACATTCCTACAATGACTTCGTGAGTAACCGTATACAGGAGATAATCGACACAAGCGAACCCATAGAGCTGGAACAGGGAAAGTACCGTGTGGAGACAGGGAAGGTAAGCATAGAAAAGCCCTTCATCAAGGAGGCAGACGGCTCAAAGAGCAAGATATACCCGACAGAGGCCAGGCTCAGGAATTTAACCTACTCGGCCCACATGAGCCTGGAGATGAGACTCATAAAGGAGGGGGGTCCTGAAACAGAATTCGAAAAGGTCTACATCGGTGAACTGCCTGTTATGCTGAAATCCGAGATATGCCACCTGCATGGCCTCAGCAGAAATGAACTCATTGAAAAGGGCGAGGACCCCGCGGACCCCGGCGGCTACTTCATAGTCAACGGTTCAGAGAGATCAATAGTCACCATGGAGGAAATAGCCCCGAACAAGATAATACTTGAGAGGATCGGGGAAGAGGATGAAAACAGGGCAAGGGCGATAGTCACATCTATAAGGAGTGGTTTCAGGGCCAGGATATCCCTTGAATACAGGAAGCCCAGGAAGAGCGGAGTGTTCCTCAGGATATCATTCCCATACGTTCCCGGCGAACTCCCGCTGGTGATACTGCTAAGGGCCCTTGGACTTGCAACTGACCAGGACATCATAACAAGCATATCAGATGACTTCAACTACCAGATGATCGCGGCCGACGACATACAGGTCTCACTGGACAGGCTGAACCTCAAAAAGGATGAAATGGAGAAAATGGATGAGGAGGAGAGAAGGGAGTACCTTGTAAGGAGCGCCATAAGGTACATTGGTAACCGGGTCGCCAAGGGCATGACCGAGGACTACAGGATAAAAAGGGCTGAGGATGTCATAGACCGATACCTCCTCCCCCACATAGGAACAGAACCAGATAAGAGGCTGGAAAAGGCAATATATCTGGCTGAGATGACCGAGATGCTCCTCCAGGTTATATCCGGTGAGCGAAAGCCCCACGATAAGGACCACTACACCAACAAGAGGCTCAGGGTTTCAGGTGACCTCATGGAGGACCTCCTCAGGGTTGCCTTCACAAGTCTAAGCAGGGACATGAGCTACCAGCTGGAGAGAAGCCTTGCAAGGGGTAAGGAGCCCTCAGTCAAACAGGCTGTGAGGTCAGATGTCCTCACAGAGAACCTCAAACACGCCATAGCGACAGGTAACTGGGTTGGTGGAAGGGCAGGTGTGAGCCAGCTCCTGGACAGGACAAGTTACATGGGTACACTGTCCCATATGAGAAGGGTTGTCTCCCCCCTCAGCAGGAGCCAGCCACACTTCGAGGCAAGGGACCTTCACCCAACACAGTTCGGTAAGATATGCCCCAACGAGACCCCTGAGGGTCCAAACTGTGGTCTTGTTAAGAACCTCGCCCTCCTTGCAAAGATATCAGAGGGTTCAGATGCCAGGGAGGTTGAGGAGGTAATCAGAAAAATGGGGGTTCTGAACTAATTTTTCCACCGGGAGGCTGTTAAGTGAGTAAAACCAAAATTTACATTAACGGGAAACTTATAGGGACCTGTGAAAACCCTGAAGAATTCGTACAGGAGATGAGGGAGAAGAGGAGATCCGGAGAGGTCTCCCCTGAGATGAACATAACCCATTACCCTGAAAACCATGAGATATACATATTCACAGACCCGGGAAGGGCCAGAAGACCCCTTATCATTGTAAAGGACGGAGAACCTCTTTTAAAGGATGAACACCTTGAAAAACTTGAAGCAGGGGAAATGGAATGGGATGACCTCATAAAGGAGGGCATAATAGAGTATCTGGATGCTGAGGAAGAGGAAAACGCCTACATAGCAATGAGTCCAGAGGACCTTACAGATGAACACACCCACCTTGAGATAGACCCCTCCACCATGCTTGGTATATGTGCAGGTATCATTCCATTCGCAAACCACAACTCATCCCCGAAGAACACCATGGAGGCAGGGATGACCAAGCAGGCCCTTGGTCTCTATGCATCCAACTATGACCTCAGGACAGATACACGTGCACACCTCCTCCACCATCCCCAGGTCCCCATAGTCAAGACAAGGATAATAGATGTGACTGGCTACGATGAGAGGCCATCCGGGCAGAACTTCGTTGTGGCTGTAATGTCCTATGAGGGCTACAACATGGAGGACGCACTGATACTCAACAAGGCATCCCTTGAGAGGGGACTTGCAAGATCATCATTCTTCAGATCCTACGAGGCCGCAGAGCGAAGGTACCCTGGTGGTCAGGAGGACCGCTTCGAGATACCTGAGAAGGGGGTCAGGGGCTACAGGTCAGAGAGCGACTACAGGCACCTTGACGAGGACGGCATAATAAACCCCGAGGCAGTGGTATCCTCAGGTGACGTCCTCATAGGTAAAACATCACCACCCAGGTTCCTTGAGGAAATCGATGAGTTCGGAACAGTGGCGGAACGAAGAAGAGAAACCTCAGTAACAGTGCGGCACGGGGAGAAGGGTATAGTTGACGCTGTTCTCCTAACAGAAACAGTTGAGGGTAGCAGACTCGCCAAGATAAGGGTGCGGGAACAGAGGCAGCCAGAACTCGGTGACAAATTCGCATCAAGGCACGGTCAGAAGGGTGTTGTGGGCCTCATGGTATCCCAGGAGGACATGCCATTCACAGAGGACGGTGTTGTGCCAGACCTCATAGTGAACCCCCATGCCATACCATCAAGGATGTCTGTGGGGCAGGTCCTTGAGATGCTTGCAGGTAAGGCCGCATGCATGGAGGGCCGCCGGGTGGACGGAACACCATTCACCGGAGAGGACGAGAGGGACATAAAGAAGGCCCTCAGGGCCAACGGATTTGAAAGTGCCGGTGTGGAATCACTCTACAATGGAATAACCGGTGAAAGGATAGAGGCTGAGATATTCATAGGAGTGGCCTATTACCAGAAACTCCACCACATGACAACAGACAAGGTATACGCAAGATCAAGGGGTCCTGTGCAGGTCCTCACAAGACAGCCAACCGAGGGAAGGGCCAGGGAAGGTGGTCTCAGATTCGGTGAAATGGAAAGGGACTGTCTGATTGCCCATGGAGCAGCACTCGCCCTTAAGGAAAGGCTTCTTGATGAATCAGATAAATACGAGGCACTGGTATGCACCGAGTGCGGTATGATAGCAATCTACGACAAGATAAGGGATAAGAAGTACTGTCCAATATGTGAGGACTCAGAGTCATTCCCTGTGGAGATATCATACGCCTTCAAATTACTCCTTGATGAGCTTAAGAGTCTATGCATCTTCCCGAAACTCATACTGGAAGACAAGGCATGATTACGGATTTGAGGGAATAAAGCAAAGGAGAGAATACCTTGAGAGGAATTTTAAAGAAAATTTCCCGGATAAATTTTGGTCTCATGTCCCCTGAGGATATAAGGAAGATGTCCGTTACCCAGGTCGTGACACCGGACACCTATGACGAGGACGGGTACCCCATCGAGAACGGACTCATGGACCCGAGGCTTGGTGTCATAGACCCGAGCCTCAGGTGCAGGACATGCGGGGCCAAGGGTGGTGAGTGCCCAGGGCACTTTGGAAGCATAAACCTTGCAAGACCCGTTATCCACGT
Source organism: Methanothermobacter sp. K4 (assembly GCF_022014235.1). Classification (NCBI taxonomy): domain Archaea; kingdom Methanobacteriati; phylum Methanobacteriota; class Methanobacteria; order Methanobacteriales; family Methanobacteriaceae; genus Methanothermobacter; species Methanothermobacter sp. K4. The sequence continues at coordinate 639,982 of NZ_JAKLTD010000001.1, read as the reverse complement.
GGGATTCGCGGATACAATACACAAGATCCTCAGGTCAATCTGCAGGAAATGCAGCAGGGTCCTGCTCACAGAGGTGGAGATTGAAGAGTACAGACAGCGGATACTTGAGGCGATGGAGAAGGAGGAGAGCCTCACACCCATAATAAAGGAGATATACACCGAGGCCAGACGCGAGAAGTGCCCCCACTGTGAGGAGGAACAGGAGGAAATAAAACTGGATAAACCGGTCTCCATCGTTGAGGGTGACTACAAACTAACACCCAGCGAGGTTAGGGAAAGGCTTGAGAGGATAACCGACGACGACGCCCTCATCCTCGGAGTCAACCCCGAGGTTGCAAGGCCCGAATGGATGGTCCTCACAGTCCTCCCGGTCCCCCCGGTAACTGTACGGCCATCGATAACCCTTGAAACCGGTGAAAGATCAGAGGACGACCTGACCCACAAACTCGTTGATATCCTCAGGATAAACCAGCGCCTCAAGGAGAACATGGAGACAGGGGCCCCCCAGCTAATCGTAGAGGACCTCTGGGAACTCCTACAGTACCACGTGACAACCTACTTCGACAACGAGGCCTCCGGTGTCCCACCTGCAAGACACCGCTCCGGCAGACCCCTTAAGACACTTGCCCAGAGGCTCAAGGGTAAGGAGGGGCGGTTCAGGAGCAACCTCTCAGGTAAGAGGGTTAACTTCTCTGCCCGTACCGTCATCTCACCGGACCCCAACATAAGCATAAACGAGGTGGGAGTCCCTGAGATCATAGCCAGGGAGGTCACAGTACCAGTCTACGTTACAGAATGGAACATAGACCGCATGAGGGAGTACATAGAAAATGGGCCCGACGTACACCCAGGAGCCAACTACGTCATAAGGCCAGACGGCCGCAAGATAAGGATCTACAATGAGACCAAGGATGTTGTCCTCGAGAACCTGAAACCAGGTTACATCGTTGAAAGGCACCTCAAGGATGGTGACATAGTCCTGTTCAACCGTCAGCCATCACTCCACAGGATGTCCATGATGGCTCATGAGGTCCGCGTCCTCCCCTACAAGACCTTCCGTCTGAACCTCTGCGTCTGCCCACCATACAACGCAGACTTCGACGGGGACGAGATGAACATGCACGTATTCCAGACCGAGGAGTCAAGGGCGGAGGCCAAGACACTCATGCGTGTGCAGGAACACATACTCTCCCCAAGGTTCGGGGGTCCCATCATCGGCGGGATACACGACCACATATCAGGTGCCTATCTCCTTACAAGGAAGAGGGCTGTGTTCAGTGAGGATAAGGTGTTCCAGATCCTCAAGAAGGCGGGGCTGCCCCTACCTGACAGGAGGGGTCGTGACTGGACAGGTAAGGAGATATTCAGCATGGTCCTCCCTGATGACCTCAACATGGTATACCGGGCCGAGATATGCAGGAAATGTGAGGAATGCCTTGAGATGGACTGTGAAAACGATGCCTATGTGGTCATAGAGAACGGGGAGCTCATATCAGGCGTTATTGATGAGAAGGCCTACGGTGCATTCGCCGGTAAAATACTTGACCACATCGTCAAGGAATACGGTACCGATGCTGCCAGAAAATTCCTTGACTCCGCAACAAAACTTGCCATTGCCGGTATAATGCATGCGGGCTTCACCACAAGTACCAACGATGAGGAGATCCCTGAAGAGGCCCGTGAAAGGATAGAGGCCCACCTGCGGAACGCTGAGGCCCGGGTTGACCAGCTGATTGAGGCCTACGAGAACGGAGAACTCGAACCACTCCCTGGTAGAAGCCTTGAGGAAACCCTGGAGATGAAGATAATGCAGGTTCTGGGTGAGGCCAGGGACAAATCAGGGGAGATAGCAGAGAGTTACTTTGACATGGATGAAAACCACGCAGTAATAATGGCACTCACAGGTGCAAGGGGGTCAATGCTCAACCTCACACAGATAACAGCCTGTGTGGGGCAGCAGTCAGTGAGGGGTGGCCGGATAAGCAGGGGATACGATAACAGGACACTTCCCCACTTCAAGAGGGGTGAACTCGGTGCCAAGTCCCGCGGATTCGTACACTCAAGTTACAAGGAGGGCCTAGACCCCATAGAATTCTTCTTCCACGCCATGGGGGGAAGAGAGGGGCTTGTGGATACAGCCATACGTACAGCCCAGAGCGGTTACATGCAGAGGCGTCTTGTCAACGCCCTCCAGGACCTCACAGTCAACGAGGACGGGAAGGTCGTTGACAACAGGGGAGTCATAATACAGACGAGATTCGGTGAGGACGGCGTTGACCCTGCCAAGAGCGACTACGGAAAGATCGTGGACCTCGACAAACTCGTAGAGGAAATAAGGCTCAAATCAAAGGGGTAAGGTGATTCTGTGCAGGAAATTACAGCTAAAATAGAGGATTACTCCTCAAAGAACGGGATCCTGCTTCCAGATCCTGTGATGGAATATGTTGCCAGGATCGCTGAGGAGGAAAAACTGAAGGAAGCGGATCTTTATGAAATGGTGAGACTCTTCAGCAGGATCTCAGAGAGAAACCGGGGCCTTGAAGGAGACGATCTCCTCGATGCCGTTGAGGACGAATACCAGCGGATCCTGAAGGTCCAGGAACTTGTTAAAAGGAAGAGGGCGAAGTTTCCGCCGGGACTCATTGAAGAAATAGCCGATGCAATTAAGAAACATAACCTAAGCGACGATGAACTGGATGAACTCATAAGAAGGGTCAGAAGGGCATATGAGAGGGCGAAGGTTGAGGCAGGTGAGGCGGTTGGGACAGTTGCAGCCCAGTCAGTCGGTGAACCAGGTACCCAGATGACAATGCGTACCTTCCACTACGCAGGGGTGGCTGAACTCAACGTTACCCTGGGTCTCCCAAGGCTCATCGAAATCGTGGATGCCAGGAAGAAGATATCCACACCAACCATGAGCATCTACTTTGAGGGTGACCTCAGATATGATGAGGAATTTGTGCGCAAAAAGGCCAACAAGATAGGTAAAAGCACCCTCAACGATGTCCTCAAAAACTTCAGCATCCAGTACGCAGATATGGCAGTGGTTGCAGAACTGGACGAGGAGAAGATCCTTGAAAAACACCTTGAATATGATGATATAATAGCAAAGGTGGAAAAAACTTTTAAGAAAGTAGAAATAGATAACAGCATACTGAGATTTGAACCCCAGAAACCCACCATAAGGGAGCTCAGGTTACTGGCTGATAAGGTGAGGAAACTCCAGATAAGCGGGGTTAAAAATATAGGAAAGGTGGTTATCCGTAAAGAGGATGATGAATGGGTAATCCATACAGAGGGTTCAAACCTTGGAGCTGTTCTTAAAGAAGAGGGTGTGGATAAGGTCCGGACGACGACAAACGACATACACGAAATAGAAACCGTTCTGGGCATAGAAGCAGCGAGAAACGCAATAATACACGAAGCAAAGAGAACCATGGAGGAGCAGGGTCTCACAGTGGACATACGTCACATAATGCTTGTTGCAGATATGATGACTGCTGATGGTTCTGTTAAATCCATTGGAAGACATGGTATAAGCGGTGAAAAGGCAAGCGTTCTTGCAAGGGCTTCTTTTGAGGAAACAGGTAAGCACCTTCTGAGAGCAAGTATCAGGGGAGAGGTGGACCATCTCACTGGTATCATAGAGAACATTATTATAGGACAGCCTATACCTCTCGGTACAGGTTCCGTTAGTGTTGTGATGAAAGAAAGAAAATAGGAGGCAGTAGATGGACATAGATAGAGGAATACGAGTGGCTGTAGATACTGGTAATGTTATCCTTGGATCAAAGAGGACAATTCAGGGCCTCAAACTGGGTAAGGGTAAGCTGGTGGTAATGGCCAGTAACATTCCAGAGGACCTCAGAGAGGACATAGAATACTATGCAGAGCTATCAGATATTCCGGTTTACACCCATGAGGGCACCAGCGTTGAACTGGGATCTGTCTGCGGTAAACCCTTCACAGTGGGGGCGCTCTTAATCCAGGACCCGGGTGATTCAACAATACTGGAAATGGTGGGGTAGGTTGCTGTGACCATCAAATTTACCACAAACGAGATAAGATACATTGCACTCTTTGAGAGCATGACCGGTGCAATGGTGAAGGACTGCATTGTGGATGACGAAAACGGCAAGGTAACATTCCTCGTGAAAAAGGGTGATATGGGCCTTGCCATCGGTAAAAAGGGAAGTACAGTGGCCAAGGTTCAGAAGGCGCTCGACAAGGGTGTTGAGGTAATCGAACACTCCAGTGACCCCGTGGAGTTCATAAAGAACCTCATGGCGCCCGCCAAGATAAGGAGCATCAGGATACTCCAGAAGGAAAACGGTGAAAAGATAGCCACAGTGGAAACCGATCCAAAGAATAAGAGAATCGCCATTGGACGCGGCGGACAGAACATTGAGAGGGCCAGGTTACTGGCCAGAAGACAGCACAACATAAGCAATATTATAATAAAATAAATCTTATAGGAGGAATCTTATTTGCCAGGATTATTCGCAGCAAAAAAACTCAAAAGCAAGAGGCAGAAATTCAGATGGAAAGACACCCACTACAAGAGGAGATCACTCCGCCTTGATGTTAAGGCTGACCCCCTTGAAGGCGCACCCCAGGCAAGGGGTATAGTGATTGAGAAGGTGGGTATAGAGGCAAAACAGCCAAACTCAGCAATAAGGAAATGTGTGAGGGTCCAGTTAATCAAAAACGGTAAACAGATCACGGCCTTCGCACCTGGAGACGGCGCTATTGGTTTTATTGATGAACACGATGAGGTCATTGTTGAGGGTATTGGTGGACCATCAGGAAGGTCCATGGGTGATATTCCCGGTGTCAGGTGGAAGGTTACAAAGGTCAACAATGTGTCCCTGCAGGAAATGGTTAAAGGGAAAATAGAAAAACCTGTGAGGTAATCCTTATGAGTTTAGTTTTTGATAAATGGGAACTTGAGGAAGTCAAGGTTGAGGATATGGGCCTCGCAAAGTACATATGCCTTGACAGTATCCTGGTTCCCCACACAATGGGAAGACACGTTAAGAGGCAGTTTGCAAAATCAAAGGTTTCAATAGTTGAGAGACTGATAAACAAGGTTATGAGGACCGAGAGGAACTCAGGTAAAAAGAACAAGGCCTATAAGATAGTGAAGGAAGCCTTTGAAATCATAAACCGGAGGACCAAGGAGAACCCGGTCCAGATCCTTGTAAAGGCCGTTGAAAACACCTCCCCACGGGAGGAGACCACAAGGATCAAGTACGGTGGTATAGGTTACCAGGTTGCGGTTGACATATCCCCACAGAGAAGGGTGGACCTGTCCCTCGGATTCATAACCAAGGGTGCAATGCAGGCGGCATTCAAGAACAAGAAATCCATAGAGGAGTGCCTGGCAAACGAGATAATGCTGGCTGCAGAGTACGACACCAGAAGCTTCGCAATCCAGAAGAAGGAAGAGAAAGAAAGGATAGCCAGATCCGCACATTAAACTTACAGGTGGTTTTAGTGAGCAGACGTGCAAAAATGATTAGCAAGATTAAGGAGCTCATGTACCAGCCGGAATATATCCGTAACATCGGTATAGTGGCACACATCGACCATGGTAAAACAACCCTCTCAGACAACCTCCTGGCTGGTGCAGGGATGATCTCCGCCGAACTGGCAGGGGATCAGCGTTTCCTTGACTTCGACGAACAGGAACAGGCAAGGGGTATCACCATTGACGCGGCAAACGTTTCAATGGTCCACTCCTATGACGGAGAAGAATACCTCATCAACCTCATAGACACCCCCGGTCACGTGGACTTTGGTGGTGACGTTACAAGGGCCATGAGGGCTGTGGACGGTGCTGTTGTTGTCGTATGCGCAGTTGAGGGTATAATGCCCCAGACAGAAACCGTGCTTAGACAGGCCCTCAAGGAAAATGTGAGGCCCGTCCTCTTCATCAACAAGGTTGACAGGCTCATAAATGAACTCAAACTGGACGCCAGTGAGCTCCAGGAGAGGTTCATAAAGATCATTGCCAACGCAAACAAACTCATCAAGAACATGGCCCCTGAGGAATTCAGGGACAAGTGGCAGGTCCGTGTGGAGGATGGAAGCGTTGCCTTCGGTTCAGCATATCACAACTGGGCCATAAATGTCCCGATAATGCAGGAGACAGGTATAAACTTCAACGACATCTACCAGTACTGTAAGGATGACAACCAGAAGGAACTCGCCCAGAAGGTACCCCTCCACCAGGTGCTCCTTGGAATGGTGGTTGAGCACCTGCCAAGCCCTGCCAAGTCCCAGGCATACAGGGTGCCCATAATATGGTCCGGGGACCTTGAGAGCGAGGAAGGGCAGGCCATGCTCAAAACAGACCCCGATGGTCCCCTTGCGGTTATGGTTACAGATGTCAGTATAGACAAACATGCAGGGGAAGTTGCAACCGGACGTGTCTACGGTGGTACAATAGAGAAGGGAAGCGAGGTCTTCCTTGTTGGTTCACACAGCAAGGCACGTGTCCAGCAGGTCGGTGTCTACATGGGCCCTGAGAGGGTCAACACCGATAAGGTTCCAGCAGGTAACATAGTCGCAATAACAGGTGCCAAAAACGCTGTTGCAGGTGAAACCATCTGCGACACAGGAAGGAAGATAAAGGCCTTCGAAGGCCTCGAACACATATCCGAACCTGTGGTTACAGTTGCAGTTGAGGCAAAGAATACAAAGGACCTTCCAAAGCTCATAGAGGTCCTCAGGCAGGTTGGTAAGGAGGACCCAACAGTAAGGGTTGAGATCAACGAGGAGACCGGTGAGCACCTCATCTCAGGTATGGGTGAACTTCACCTTGAGATCATAGCCTACAGGATAAACGAGAAGGGTGTTGAGATAGAGACCTCAGAGCCCATAGTGGTGTACAGGGAAACGGTTTCAGGAACCGCAGGGCCAGTTGAGGGTAAATCACCCAACAAGCACAACAGATTCTACATAGAAATTGAACCTGTCGAAGAATCAGTGATGCAGGCAATACAGGAAGGTAAGATAAAGGAGGGCCGCGTCAAGGGTAAGGAGATGGCAAAGAACTTCATAGATGCAGGTATGGACAAGGAAGAGGCCAGAAGGGTCTGGGACGTCTATGAGAAGAACCTCTTCATCAACATGACCCGTGGTATCCAGTACCTCGACGAGATCAAGGAGCTCCTCCTTGATGGTTTCGAGAGCGCAATGGACAACGGCCCCATAGCCAAGGAAAAGGTTATGGGTGTTAAGATAAAGCTCATGGACGCCAAGATCCACGAGGACGCAGTCCACAGGGGTCCGGCCCAGGTTTTACCCGCCATAAGGAAGGGTATATTCGGTGCCATGATGTCTGCCGAGCCCACGGTGCTTGAACCCATACAGAAGGTGTTCATCAACGTGCCCCAGGACTACATGGGAAGCGCAACCCGTGAAATACAGAACAGGCGCGGGCAGATCGTCAACATGACCCAGGAGGGTGACATGGTAACCGTTGAATCCGTGGTGCCTGTGGCAGAGATGTTCGGATTCGCAGGGGATATCAGGTCAGCCACCGAGGGAAGATGCCTCTGGTCAACAGAGAACGCTGGATTCGAGAAGCTGCCAAATGAACTGCAGCACACAATAATAAGGGAAGTGAGGACCAGGAAGGGTCTAAGTCCTGAGCCATACAGGGCAGACCACTACCTGGGTTAACCCCATTAAACTTATATAATTAAAAGGAATATAGGAAATTACCTTAGACAAACAACACGTGTAGGTGTTGAATCTAGATCAGGCTAAATCATCACATATGGAGGTATAATATGGCTAAAGAAAAAGAACACATGAACCTGGCGTTTATTGGACACGTAGACCACGGAAAATCCACATTAGTGGGACACCTGCTCCTCCAGGCAGGGGCAATCGCCGAGCAGCAGCTGGCTGACGGTGAGGACAAGTTCAGGTTCGTCATGGACAGGCTCTCCGAAGAAAGGGAAAGGGGAGTTACAATCGACCTTGCACACGCAAAATTCGAAACAGACAAGTACGAGTTCACCATCGTGGACTGCCCTGGACACCGTGACTTCGTTAAGAACATGATTACAGGTGCATCCCAGGCAGACGCCGCAGTCCTTGTGGTGGCAGTTGACGACGGTGTAATGCCCCAGACCAAGGAGCACGTCTTCCTATCAAGGACACTGGGTATAAACCAGCTCATAGTGGCCATCAACAAGATGGACCTCGTTAACTACGACGAAGAAAAATTCAACGCCCTCAAGGATGAGGTTGCAGCCCTCATCAAAACAGTTGGTTACAAGCCAAGCGACGTTGAATTCATACCACTCTCAGCCTTCGAGGGTGACAACATAACAACCAAGAGCGACAACACAGCATGGTACAAGGGTAAAACACTCGTTGAAGCACTAGACGAACTTGAAGCACCTGAAAAACCTGTGGACCTTCCACTGAGGATACCCATACAGGACGTCTACTCCATCACAGGTGTGGGTACAGTTCCTGTTGGACGTGTGGAGACAGGTACACTCAAGAAGGGTGAAAACGTCATATTTGAACCAGCAGGTGTCAGTGGAGAGGTCAAGTCCATCGAGATGCACCACGAGATGATCGACCAGGCAGAGCCCGGTGACAACATAGGTTTCAACGTCAGGGGTGTAGGTAAAAACGACATCAGAAGGGGAGACGTTGCAGGACACCTGGACAACCCACCAAAGGTTGCCAAGGAGTTCACCGCACAGATAGTCGTTCTCCAGCACCCAGGTGTCATAACAGTCGGTTACACACCTGTATTCCACTGCCACACAGCACAGGTTGCCTGCACATTCCTTGAACTTGTGCAGAAAATGAACCCTGCAACAGGTCAGGTTGAAGAGGAAAACCCTGACTTCCTCAAAACAGGTAACGCTGCTGTAGTGAAGGTCAAACCAACCAAGCCACTGGTCATTGAAAAGATAAAGGACATCCCACACATGGGAAGGTTCGCCATAAGGGACATGGGACAGACAGTGGCTGCTGGAATGTGTATAGACCTTGTACCAGCCAAATAAACCCCATCCCTTCCCTTTTTTAAAGGAGGATTCAGATGCACAAAGCAAGGATTAAACTCACAGGGACAGACCCTGAAAAACTGGCATACGTCTGTGACCAGCTGAAGAAGATCGCTGAGAGGACAGGCGTGGACATGTCAGGCCCAATACCCCTCCCAACCAAGAAACTTGTGGTCCCAACAAGGAAATCACCTGATGGTGAGGGAACCGCAACCTGGGAGAAATGGGAGATGAGGATCCACAAGAGACTTGTGGGTATAGAGGCCGATGAGAGGGCAATGCGTCAGGTCATGAAGGTCAATGTACCTGACAACGTCAGCATAGAAATAGAACTCAAGAGTTAACTGGGGTGCAAACCCCTATAACCAAATTCAGGGACCAAAAACTATATAAATGAGAGTTTATCAATCTCTTTTATCTGATGCTGCCGGGATAGCCTAGCCAGGTAAGGCGCGGGACTTGAGATCCCGTGGAGATTCTCTCCGCCTGGGTTCAAATCCCAGTCCCGGCGCTTAAAAACCTTTTTCTGAAACTAACAGCTTATTCTGCCGGGATAGCCTAGCCAGGTAAGGCGCAAGACTGGAAATCTTGTGGAGCTCTGCTCCGCCTGGGTTCAAATCCCAGTCCCGGCGTAGAATAAGAATCTAAAATATAGGAGGAAGAGACCGCCTTGAGGGTGGCGGTCTGGACCCTTAAAAAAGTAATCATGTGTTTTCATCAGGTTTCTTTTTATCCAGATCCTCAGGGGGCCTTAAAATGAGGGGCTCCTCATCAATTGCCCCTGAGTCATGCACCACACATTCACCTATTCTCTCTCTTATTGCAGCGGGGTCCTCAACATCTACCATGTCAACAAGTTCCACCTGCCTTCTGAACCTCTCTATGGCCTCATCAGGCATGTTCTCTATGTAGGGGATGGCTCCGGTGGCCCCGATTATCCTCCTGGTTTCTCCATCAACCCCGTTGCTGTGGAGGGCCTTCATGCTCTGACCCGTGATGTGACCCATGACCTCTGCACCGCATACAAGGAGGAACCTGAGGTTGGGGTTTGCAATTACATTACCAACCACCTTCTCTATTCCAAGGTTCTCTGTGTGCAGTGGACCTGAAATTGCCGCGCCTGCCCTTACAGGCTCATCTTCCATGTGGGACCCGAGGGTGACAACCGCAACCGGACTTTCGGCATCACCAACCACATAGTCCCCAACTATGTGGGGCCAGTCCTCAGGTACCGGTTTCTTGTCAACCATTACAAACACCTCCTTAACCATCAGTTAATTTTTAACTTCTGGTTAAAATTTAACTTGTGGTTAAAAATATATAAATCTTCCGGTAAAAGTCTTTTAAAGCCCCAGAACAGATATCCTACAGATACAGAAAAGGTGAATCAAGATGGCCCCATCTTCCAGGAGAGAACGTGAAAGGCAGAAAAGACAGATGCAGATAATAAGGGCTGCTGAGAAGGCATTCTTCGAGAGGGGCTACGACAATGTGACCATGGATGAAATAGCAGAAAGGGCAGAGGTCAACAAGGCACTCCTCTACTACTACTTCAAAAATAAGGAGGCCCTCTTCTTCGCAGTTAACCTCTACGGTGTAAGAATACTCCACAGGATGTACTCCGAATGTTCAGAACTTGAAACAGACGGTTACGGTAAGGTTAAGGCCATGGTGGACGCCCTTTACAGATTCTCAAAGGAACACCCTGACTACTTCAGGATATACTGCTACAGTGGCACAGAGAGATTTGAGATGAGCGAGGGTGAGGATGCAAGGGAAATAGTGGACCTCCGCACAGGGATGTGGAGGCTCATGGTTGAGGCAATCATAGAGGGTATGAAGGACGGTAGCATTCGCAGTGACCTCGACCCGGTTGAGCTATCCATATACATCCATACACTGGCCATAAATTCCCTAAACCTCGACCTCACATCAAGGATGGTCCTTGAGGCCAGAGAAATCGGGAGGGACAGATTCTGGAGGGACCTTGAGATATTCCTTGAATCGGCCCTAAAAAATCAGAAGCCGGAAAGCAGAGACCCATGAATAGTAGCCACAACATAAATAACTATATAAGGTTTTAGATACAATCTGTATTTAAAGTAACGATAAGGCGTGAGGAAAAGAATGAATATGGATGATGAAGCTAACTTCGTGATAATAGATAACAGTCAGGACGATAAAAAGAATCTTGGACTTCTCGTGGATGGTCCAAACATGCTCAGAAAGGAATTCTGCTCAGATCTTGACTTTGTTAAGGACCTCCTGGTTGACAGGGGAAACCTCAGGGTGGGTAAGGTCCTCCTCAACCAGTACGCCTCAGATAAGCTCATCGAGGCAGTTGTAAACCAGGGATTCTCACCAATGATAGTCGCCGGGGACGTGGATGTCCAGCTTGCAGTGGAGGCCTTTGAACTCATACACAACCCCTACATTGATGTGGTTGCACTGATGACCCGGAATGCAGATTTCCTCCCCCTGATAAACATAGCAAAGGAGAACGGAAAGGAAACCCTTGTTATAGGTGCAGAGCCAGGGTTCAGCATAGCACTCCAGAACTCGGCAGATGACTCAATAAAGCTCATAAGTGAAGGTGTCTGATGGTGTACCGGAGAATACTGATACCCACGGATGGCTCAGACGACGCCAGGAAGGCAACAGAACACGCATTCAGAATTGCGGAGATGAGCAGTGCCGATATACTCGGGATAAGTGTAGTTGATACATCCTACAGGAAAGTCTGGGATGAGGATATCAGCAGGCGCATTGAAAGGATACTTAGAAAACAGTCAGAGAAGGCAATATCCATCCTCAAGGACGAATTTTCATCAATGCAGGAAAATGGTAGAATGAAGGAGTGCAAACTCGATACCCAGATACTTGAGGGCAACCCTGCAGAGGTTATCCTTGAGACAATGGAGGATGAGGATGTGGACCTCGTTGTCATGGGTAGTTCAGGTAAACACGGCCTTGACCGCATAATATCCGGAAGCATAACACGTAAGGTTCTGAAATCTGCAGAAACCCCCATACTGGTCGTTGGTTGAATAAGTAAAGGTGATTCAATGATAGGAAAAAGAACGTTAAGTGATGAGAAACTGGCGCTTATAACCTTCAGCGGACCCTTAAGCAAAACCGGTGAACTCATTGAGGAGGTGAGAGAATTCATCTCATCAGAAAACCTTGAAATAGCCGGTGACCCACTGGTGATATTCTACACAAGCCCCCTCAAGGATGATGGTCGATATGACGCAGGAATACCAGTAAAGGGCGAATCAGGGGGTGCCGGCGACATTAAAATTGTTACAATCCCCAAACACACAGTCATATTTAAAGAATACAGTGAAAACCGGGAGGAAGCCTATGAGGAGCTCATAGGTTACGCAGAGGAGAACAGAATTGACATAATAGGGGCCCCACGGGAGATATACCGTGAAAAGGTAAGGGAAATACAGTTCCCTGTTATACTATAAGAAAATACAGCCCCCCTATCATGAACAAATTCAATTCCTGTTCTTCTCAATGATCTCCCTGAAGGAGTCAACAACATACTGAACCTGCCCATCGGTCATTCCATAGACACTGCACTTGAACCACTTGGTCTGACCCCTTTTTATACCAACAATCCGCCTCTTCTTAAGTTCCTCATATAGGAAGAAACCCTTCCTTGGATGTGAAGATGCAATATCATGGAATACTGGGGTTTCAAACCTCACAAGGTCATGTTCCTTGGGCCTCTTACCAATCTGCCTTATGCCCCCCATATTCTCAAGTTCAGAGACAAATCTACGGGTTTTTTTAATCTCATCATCCCACCGGGAAACCCTCTCCACAACGTGTGGGAGGGAAGCCATGAGGGTTGCAAGTGGTGCGCCCCGTGATGTGCAGCCAAGCATCTCCACCTCCTTCTTCTCATGTCTCCCTGACCTCCTTAGGAGGGTGTCCTCCCATTCAGACCTCAACCCAAGAACACCTATCGGCCCAGAGGCCGCCATGCTCTTGTGTCCGCTTCCAACAACAAAGTCGACCCCCATCTTTCTGAGTTTAACAGGAAGGCGGCCCATGGAGTAGGCGCAGTTCAGGAGGAGGGGGACACCCATCTTTCTGCATATCCTGGCCACCTCCTCTGCATCGGTTAGGTTACCGTAATTACCATCCACATGTGTTAGAACTGCAAGTTTAACATCAACCCTGTCAGCGACCTCCTCAAGGACCTCCCTATAGGTCTCAGGTTTTATCTCATAGTCAGGGTATCCCGTTGATGGGACCTCCACAATCTCAAGGTCGTTTCTCTCTGCAGCGAGGTGTGTGGTGTAGTGTGCGTTTCCATCTGCAACTATGGTGTCACCAGCCTCGCAGAGGGCATGCATCACCGCAAATTTACCCTCCCTTGCCCCATGAACCGTCCTGACCGCATCTGCGTCTATGAAATCTGCGAGGTCATCCAGGAAGCTGTTCACAGCAGGCCTTGTAACCTGGTCCAGACGCCCCTCGCAGTAATCACAGACGCTGTAACCATCCCCGAATTCATAGAGGGCCTTCCTGGCGGCTGCAGGTAAAACACCTCCCCTCTGGAGGGGGTTAAGGTTGAGGTTATCCCTTTCAAGTGCCCTTGTAATACCATAATCAGCGCATTCCATGATCAATCACCCAGTAAATCAATGATCCTCCGATAAACATGATCACGACTCTCAGGATCCACAACAAATACTCTTATGTCACCCCTCTTTCTTATACTTTGAACAAGTTTTCTGTGGACCGCTGCAACCACATGAACCTCTGAAGCCAGTGCCTCATCCACAGCCCTCCTGAACCCTTCGCTCTTAAGCTCCATTGGCGCTATCTCATCTATGATGACACAGTCATCCTCCCTCAGAGCCCTCATTATCGCTGGAACAGCGATTTCATCAATCACGTCAACGTTTACACCGTACCTTCCAACCCGCGGCCCCCTGGTATTCAATGAGGCAAGAAGGCCCTTCCTGCCTGATTTTATATCAACAACCTCAAAGCCAACCCTTGATGAGCCCTCCCTCACCTCTGGCGTGAATATACCTCCAGTAGAAAGGCCTTTAAGTTCCAGGTGATCCTTTATTCTCCCAATAAGGGTGCTTTTCCCGCTCCCGGGTCTTCCTGTTATTAAAATCTTCAAAGGGCTCACCTCAACTGATCATCAGATAAGATTTTCAATACCCTCCCTCAGGGCCCATTGCCTTGCCTCTTCAAGCTCCTCCATGGATGGGTAACGGTTCAGTTCAGGGTACCATGATGCCCTGTAGAGTGGCCTGTACTGGCCCATGATGTTAATCACAGTTTCCCCCCCTAGGTTATCTGCGACCCATGATATGATGGGTTTTGTGCAGCACTCAAGGTGCCCTGGAATCACCAGGTGCCTTATTATCATATCCTCTCCCCCTATTCTGAGGTGATTCTCTGATACGACCTCAAAGTAATTCCTTACACCGGCAAGTTTCAATGCGCAGTCACTGTTGCCGAATTTAAAGTCAGTGAGGTAGAGGTCCACGATACCACTCAGGAGCCTCATGGATTCCTGTGAGAGGTACATGTTGCTGTTCCATACCACGGGTACACTTATGGATATCAACTGGAGGACGCGTAGAATGTAGGGTAGTGCAGGGGTAGGGTCTCCCCCAACGAAGTTGGCATTGGCTGAACCCATCCGCCTCCTCTCCTCTATGACTGCTGCGAGTTTATCCTCAGGGATGCTGACACCCACAGAGGGGTTCTGTGATATATCCCAGTTCTGGCAGAAGACACAGTTCATTGTGCAGCCTGAGAAGAAGATAGTGTGACTGGGCACCAGCGGTGCCTCCTCCCCGTAGTGCAGGAACTCCGATGCAACCCTGGGTGATGTAACACCGCATCTTCCAGGGTTCCGGTTACGATCAACACCACATCGCCAGTGGCACAGTGAACAGTTCCTGAAAATCCTCTCTGCAATTTCAATTTTCAGATCAAGGAATGATTTCCTGCACTCCCCTGAACACTCAAAGCCCTGCTCTATTCTTTCATGTTCCCTCCAGAGTTCACTGGTCTCTGAATCCCTGCTGAAGGATGCTGGGGTTGCCTTTGCCTCAAGAAATTTTGCATCCTTCCTTCCATCCCTCACAGCAAGGTAGTGGCCAAGAGCATCTTTCAGTGACATTTTAACCTGTTACCTGGATTCCCTCAACAAGGAGGGGTGCTGTTACAAAGTCTCCAATCTGCCTCCTCTCAAGGTCGGTTGATGAGACATTCTTCATGAGGTCGAATATGTTACCTGAGAGCATTGCCTTCTTCACCGGCGTGAATTCGCCACCCTCCACCAGGAAGGCGTTGTTGGCCTCAACCGAGAAGTCACCTGATATGGGGTTTGCTGTGTGGGCACCCAGTACATCAGTAACATATATCCCGCTGAAATCATCAACTGAAACCTCATCCCCAAATTCAAGGACGAAGTTTGTGGTTGAAACCAGGGGTATGTCAGAGTAGCTTCGCAACCCGTTACCTGTACTCTCACATGAACCCTTCGATGCGGTGTAGATGCTGTGGATGTAGCCCTCAAGGACTCCATCAGCAACAAGGAGTGTTCTCTGGGACGGTGTGCCCTCCCCATCAAAGGGTGAGGAGCCAAGGCCACCCCTCAGTGTGCCATCATCGTATATGCTTAGGTCAGGGGATGTTATTTCAGTGCCGATCCTATCAGCCAGGATTGACCTTCCCCTCTGAACATTATCTGCGCTGAATGCAGCGGCAAATGTGCCGAGCAACCCTGCAGCTGCATGGTAATCGAGTACGGCCGACATCCTTCCACTCTCAACATTTTCACCGCCAAGTGAATCCCTTGCTATCCTGCATGCCCTTCCAGCTATCCATTCAGGGTCTATGTCCATGCTGCATGATGAATCAGACTCATATGCCGTTGTCCTGGACCCATTTTTCTCTGCATTCACCGATATATATGCTGAGAATCCCGTTGACTTTGATGAGGCCTCAACGCCCTCCGAGTTCATGATGAATGTTTCAACCATGGATGCTGAAAACCCCCCGCTTGTTGGTCTGCAGCCCTCATCAAGTGTTTTATCAACCATCACCTCTGCTATGCTGGCAGATTCCTCAACATCCAGTTCCATGAATGATGTGTCAAAGATCCCCTTCACGGTGGGGTAACTTGCTGGTTCGGAGAATCCGAAATTTTCATCTGGATCGGCCAGCCTGAGATTCTCTGTGGCCGTTTTAACGGCTCGCTGGAGATTCGATGGATCTGAGGTGTATGCAAAGCCCATTCTGCCCCCTTTAAGTACCCTTATACCGATACCTGTCATGGATTCTATCTTCCCAAAGTCTATGAGGTCCCTCTGAACCTGCACCTCAACTGTATGCTCCCTTTCAATGTAGACCTCGGCCATCTCAACGCTCCTTAAGGACAGCCTGAGGGCCTTTTCGGCAAAACCAAACATCAGATATCCACCCCCGCAAATTTATGGATAGCCTCCCTAACTCCATCACCATATTCACCCTCAGTCACATAATCTGCCATTTCCCTGAGCTCAGGGGCTGCATTGGCAACGGCCACACTGAACCCCACCCTTTCAAGGAATTCAATATCGTTCTCACTGTCCCCTATGGCCATGATATCAGACATTTCAATCCCCATCGACTCTGCCACAAGTTTCAGGGAAGATCCCTTATTCACCTGGGGGTCTGTAAGGTGCACTGCAAAGCCTGTGTCATAGACCTCAACATCAAATCCCTCAAGGGCATCCCTGATACTCTGAGCAGGGACATCACGGGTAAGTGCAACCTCTGATAACCTCAGATCAGAGAACTGAACCTTTCTGACAGGGTATATTTTTTCAAGGTAACTGTAGGCTGCTTCAGCCTTCTCAATGTCACCCAGAACCCTTATATCCCCATCAACGTATATCACACCACCATTTTCAGCCACAACACCACCACCTGTCCCTATGAGGACCGATGTTGCCATTGCAAAGCACAGGACATTCCCTGTGACGATTATAACAGGGATTCCTTTTCTTTCAGCGCCCCTGAGGGCCCTGAGAGCGCTGATGCACAGTTTTCTGGAGCTGTCGGTTATAGTGCCATCTATGTCAACTGCAATGGCCCTCATCACTGCACCCTGAATGAACTGTAGCGGTAGGCGATGTTGCAGGTCCCCTCCCTTGAAACCATACAGGCCCCCACAGGGTTTGTGGGCGTGCACTGGGTCTTAAAGAGGGAGCAATCCTCTGGCCTTGCAACACCCCTCAGTATTGCGCCACATATACAGCCCGTGGGCGCCTCAAGGGCATCCCTAACATCAATATCAAATTTTTCCCTTGCATTGAACTCTGAAAATTCATCCCTGATCTCATATACAGATTCCGGTATGACAGGGAATCCCCTCCACTCCCTCTCGGTTATGCGGAAAACCTCATCCATAGCCTGCTGGGCCTTGATGTTGCCCTCAGGTTTCACTGCCCGCTTATATTCATTCTCAACCTTTGCCTCGCCCCTCTCGATCTGCCTGAGTATCATGTACACTGCCATGAGTATGTCAAGGGGGTTGAAGCCTGCTATGACCTGTGGTATGCCATAGTCCCTTGAGAATGGTTCATAGGGTTTCATCCCTATTATGGTTGATACGTGGCCGGGTTCTATGAGGGCGTTGAGGTTAACCTCTCCTGATTCTATGAGGAATTTGAGTGCCGGGGGTATCAGTCTGTGGCAGGACAGGACTGAAAAGTTCTCTGGTGGGCCCGATAGTATCTCAGCTGCTGTTGTTGGTGCGGTGGTCTCAAAGCCAGCCGCCATAAAGACGACCTCCCTGTCAACTTTCCTTGCTATCTCCACCGCATTTCCCACCCCGTAGACTATCCTGACATCAGCGCCCTCGGCCCTGGCATCTGCGAGTGAACCCTCTGAGCCGGGGACGCGGAGCATGTCACCGAAGGTTGTGATTGTAACGCCCTGCCTTGCAAGTTCGATGCACTCGTCGATCTCCCTTGCAGGGACACAGCAGACAGGGCACCCCGGACCGGCCACCACCTCAACCTCATCAGGGAGGAGCGATCTTACTCCATGCTGCATTATAGTGTGTTCATGTGAACCGCAGACATGCATTATCTTAACAGGACGTGATATCTCATGTATCCTTGAAACCAGTTCCCTTGAAAGATTCTTCATAGGCTACCACCAAATTACAGTTAAGGTCTATTTATCATGATCCATATATGTAACTGGCAACCAAGATCAATCAAGCACGGGGATTATTAATCATGTCACCTATCATCTTAATAGTGATTTTCTGCGCCTCACTCATTGGTGTTATAAGATCCGCGGATATCTTTGTGGACCGGATCGTTGATATCGGGAGGGCACTTGGAATATCCCAGATAATACTGGGAGTTACGGTTGCAGCTGCAGGGACATCTCTTCCGGAATTCGGGTCTGCCATGATCTCTGTCCTTACAGGTAGTCCTGAACTCGGTGTGGGTGTTGTGATAGGTTCAAACATATGGAACATTGCGGGTATCATAGGGATATCTGCCATTCTCTCCTGTGCTGTTACAACAAACAGGGATGAGATCCGGAGAGATGGATTATTCGGGCTTCTGAGCATCCTGATACTTTCATATTTCATGCTGATGGGGCCCATCGGCCCTCTTACAGGTGCAGTTCTCCTTAGCGTCTATGGAGTTTACCTTTTAATTCTCATAAAGAAGCAGAGGAAATATTACACAAGCCACCTCATAGAGGGTGGTGACGCTGGCTGGAAGACCATCACAACCGCAATTTTAAGTTTCGTAGGCCTTGTGGTGTTCTGCAGGGTACTGGTTTACAGTGCAGTTGAAATTGCAGGGGTTCTCCACATTCCTGAGATGATAGTCGGCCTGTTTGCCCTTGCCATTGGAACAAGCCTTGCTGAACTTGTTGTCGCTGTGAACTCCGCAAGGAAGCACATGTGCAGCCTCTCACTGGGCACTGTACTCGGGAGCAACATATTCAATATCCTCATAGGCATAGGGGTTCCCTCATTATTCGTGAAAATTCCCGTTGAGCCCCTCTCCGTGGTGCTTGATGCCCCCATTTTGATAGCTGTGACAGTTATTGTAATGTACTTCATGTGGACGGATATGGAGCTTAGAAGAGTAGAGGGGGTCGTGCTTCTCATTATATACATAATTTATGCTGCCTTAAGAATAGCAACCACAAGTTGAATAAAAAAATAAAAGAAAGGGTT
The DNA here is from genome assembly GCF_022014235.1 of Methanothermobacter sp. K4. Lineage (NCBI taxonomy): Archaea > Methanobacteriati > Methanobacteriota > Methanobacteria > Methanobacteriales > Methanobacteriaceae > Methanothermobacter > Methanothermobacter sp. K4. The sequence goes on along the minus strand of NZ_JAKLTD010000001.1, from coordinate 620,698 downwards.
TATTTCCTCCTGGATATCGCTGAACCTGCTGCCACAAGAAGCATTCCTGCAACAAGTGCAGTTAAAGGTGCTCCTGTTGGCTTCATCGGGACCTTTCCAGGTCCTGGTTGAGGTTCTGGGGCTGGAGATGGCTCCGTGACATCTATTTCAACGTCTGTCGTGTTGTTGCCTCCGCTTGAACCTGAGCTCACAGTTGCAACGTTCACGAATGTGCCGCGCCTTATGAGCTGGACCACGATGTCAAGAACCGCGCTTGAGCCTGCTGGGAGGTCACCTATCATCCATACACCTGTTGTGGGGTTGTATGAACCCCTGGTGGCGTTGGAGGATATGTACCTCATGGCATCAGGCAGCCTGTCGGTAACCATTGTGTTGAGTGCTGTGTCGGGTCCATTGTTGGTTACTGTTATGGTGAACCTTACGTTCTGACCCACGCGCACAGCCCTTCTATCCACTGTCTTGTTAATGGTGAGTTCTGCCCTTGGGTTCACCGTTACAGTGGCGTTGGCGCTTGTATCAGGGTTCGGGTTGTAGGTATCCGCCGTCACATCCGCAATGTTAATGAGAGTACTGTTACTAACAGCAACCCTCGCAACAATCTCAAGCGTCGCAACAGCATCCTTAACCAGTGAACCAACCATCCAAGCACCAGTCACACTGTCATAAGTACCCTGACTAGCACTGTGGCTCAGATACTCAAGACCAGCCGGAAGCAGATCCGTAACAACAACACCCGCAGCGGTATCAGGCCCATCATTCCTCACCGTAACCGTGAACCTCACAGTATCAGTGAAGTTAGCAACAGTCGCATTGACCAGCTTATCTATCACAAGATAAGCAGCCGCAGGTATTCTCACCGTAACCTCAGCAGTATTGTTCTCAGGGTACGGATCAAACTCCTCGCCAACAGCAAGAACCCTGTTTACAACATCACCCGTCCTATTCACAAGAACAGTGAAGTTCAGAGTCGCTGATGAACCAGGCGCAAGATCCCCAACTATCCAGATACAAGCAAGTGGATAGCATATCCCCTGTGATATCACGTGGGAGACATAGACGAGTCCTGCAGGTAATCTCTCCGTTAAAGTGACCCCTGTTGCATTATCAGGTCCATTGTTCATGACAGTCACATAGAAGGTTATCAGATCACCGAAGTTCGGTGTGCTGTTACTGACAGTCTTCGTCACTGAGACATCTGCAGATGGGTTCACTGTAAGGACCGCTGTGGCATTGTTGTTTGAAATAATCGGATCGTACTGGTCTGCTGATGCATTCACATAGTTTGTGAAGATACCAGCAGCATTTGCAAGCACCTCAAGTACAAGGGTTGCTGATGCCCCATTTGCGAGGTTACCCACATTCCAGACCCCTCCAGTGAATGTTCCCTGTGATGGAGTTGCGCTGATCAGTGTGAGTGCTGCTGGCAGTATATCGGTTACCGCAACACCTGTTGCATCATTTGGCCCGTTATTTGTAACAATAACGGTGAAGTTGGTGCTCTGTCCATTATTGATGGGTGTTAAAAGGACCGTCTTCTGAACACCGATGTCTGCAAGTGGACCGTCTTCTGAACACCGATGTCTGCAAGTGCACGCCCGTTGAGAGCAGCTGCAGCGTAGTTGTTGGTCATGTCAGGATCATATTCCGTTGCTGTTACTGAGACTGTGTTTATGAGTTCACCTGTTGCGTTAACAAGGGCCGTCAAGTTGAGTGTCTCTGAGGCACCAGGTGCAAGTGAATCAACCGTCCAGACATAGAACTCTGGGAAGTAAACCCCTGCAGATGCCACATGGGACTGGTAGACAAGACCCGCTGGCAGTCCGTCAACTGTCCTCACAACTGTGGCGGTGTCGGGTCCCAGGTTCGTTACCGTGATATAGAATACCACGGTTTCACCGAAGTCCGGTGAGGTGTTGCTCACGGTCTTGGTGATCTTAACATCCGCTGATGGCCTCACATCGACTGTCACCGCATCAACGTTGTCCTGTGGCATTGGGTCAGGTAGCTCTGATGATACATTGACTATGTTTGTCTGGAATCCTGCCTGGGTTGCCCTCACAAGGAGTGTGAGGGTTGCCTCGAATAGAGCTGGAAGTGATCCCACATTCCATGTGCTGGTTGCCTCACTGAAGGTTCCCTGGGTAACCGTGTATGATATGATGGATAAACCTGCCGGGAGAAGATCCGTTACAACCACATTTGATGGTGTATCAGGGCCAGCGTTCCTCACGGTTACTGTGAAGGTTGCTGTTTCCCCGTTGTTTATAACGGGTCTGTCAACGGTCTTCTGGATATTGAGGTCGGCTGATACCGCATTCAGGACTGATATGGCATTATTGTTGGTCCTGTCAGGGTCGTATTCATTACCGGTCACTGAGACCGTGTTATTTGAATCCCCCGTGGTGTTAACAAGGACCGTGAGGTTCATCAGGGCTGATGCTGCATAGTTCAGTGTTCCTATGGTCCATACCCCTGTTGATGGGTTATATGAACCCTGTGTAACCGCATGGCTGAGGTAGACGAGTCCAAGTGACAGTATATCAGTCACTGTTACCCCCGTGGCTGTACTTGGGCCCAGATTTGTAACTGAAACTGTGAATGTCACATTGGATCCGAAGTTCGGCCTCGCGTTATTCACGTTCTTTATTATGCGGAGATCCGCCACAGGAATCCCGACCACGTCCCTTGTCACATTGTTGTTATCAGGGTTCGGGTCAAAGTTCGGTGATGTTATATTTGCAAAGTTTGTTAAGACGCCGGTAGCGTTTACCTTCGCGAGTATGGTGAGTGTTGCCACCTCAAGGTAGTTGAGTGTCCCCACGTACCATGTTCCCATGACATAGGCACCCTTGGATGGTGTTGCACTGACCAGTATGAGTCCCGCTGGTAGAATATCCTCCACCACAACTCCGGCTGCATTATCAGGACCCCTGTTGCTCACTGTGATTGTGTACTGGATTGTATCACCCACATAGGGTTCGGAATTGCTCACGGACTTGTCAATGGTAAGGTCTGAAGCTGGTGGAGAATTCAGTTCTGCTGATGCATAGTTGTTTGCCATGTTGGGGTCAAACACATCACCCGTCACATTGGCATTGTTGACTATGGGTCCGGTTGAGGTGACCACTGCTGTGATGTTGAGGGTCACCGTTTCAAAGTAGTCGAGGTTTCCTATGGTCCAGATGCCCGTGTTATTATTGTAGGTCCCCTTTGATGCCACTGCTGATACGAACTGGAGCTGTGCTGGAAGGTTGTCAACCACATAAACTCCCGTGGCATTGTTGGGTCCATAATTCACAACCGTAAGTGTGAACTTAACCGTATCCCCGATGTTGGGTGCTGTACTGTTAACCGCCTTTGCTATGGCAAGGTCAGCCTTCTCAACAGCCCTTATGGTTATGTTATCACCAAAGTCTGAGTTGTAGTGATAACTTGAACCGCTCCTGTCCGTTATAAGACCGAAGAGCCTTGTTACGCCGGCGCCCGTCACATTGAAGAGCCAAACTGATACGAAGTTTGTCTGCCCTGGTGAGTCAAGGCGTACATTGTTACTGGTGTTGGGTCCATATGTTACTGTCACATTCAGCGGCTGAAGAATAGCAGGGTTGTAGTTTGTAAGTGGAAGGTTAACGATGTCATAGGTGGCTGATGCAGTCGTTGACACAACAGTAACCGCTATAACATCCCCTATGGCCGGTGTGGGGTTGCTCACGGTTATAGAGACCACATCATTACGGTTCTGTGATACAAGTTTCTCCACATAGAGTGTGCCATTTATAGTGTCTGCTGATCCTGTATTGGTGCCCCCAACCGTTACTGTGTAGTTCCTTGATGTTAGATACGCAAGGGTATTCCTTGACACCTCCACGAGATAGAACACATCCACAGTGACCCCTGGGGCTATATCACCAAGGTACTTGTTTGAAGTCTCATTTGCCGCCAGATAAATGTACGGATTGGTTGAAGTGAAGGTTAAATTTGCTGTTACATTGTTTGCTGTTGTCAGGGCATTGTTCTTAACCCTGATCTGGATCAGGTACTGGTTTGGCCCGACATTCACGTTGTTGTGGTCGAGTCCAAGAATATCCCATGAACCCTTGGTCAGCTGGAGTGTACCGAGTCTGAAGTCTGCTGTTGCCCTTCCAGTCTCATCAAGTGTCACGGTCTTTGAGGGTATCACATGCCCTGGTGCAACCGCTGAGACAACAAATATCCTATCAGGTGACTGTAGACCTATAGAGTATCTCCCATCAGGACCTGTTACACCTGAAGCAAGATTAGAGCCATTCATGGCCGCCACATTTATAACTGCACCCTCAAATGGTTCAGTACTGTTACAGTATGTCACAGTACCTGTTATAATTGAATCCGAGTCGGTCTGGTTGTCAGTGTCTGCAGCGCTTGCAGTTCCAGCTGCAACCATTAGAATAAGAATCGCCAGTGTCAGTGTAAATTTTCTCATTTTTCACCCCCCTTTAGTTTTTTTAACATAAACTTTTATTATGTAAGTCGCTGTATTTATAATGTTCTAAATGATCCCAGTATTACATGACAATCCTTAAGATACGGCTTCAAACTGTAACTGAAAAAAATTGACAGAAAGCACATATCTTGGTGTCCTGATATACATGGGACGGTCGAAATCTGACGATTTTTCACGAATACTTATATAATAAAACTAAACACATATTTATGAACTCTGTACTTCTCCTTGGAAGGGGCCTCTCAGAGTACACTGACATGTTCAACCTTAAAACCCATGAACTTGCAGGAAAAAGAATACTCGACTGTGCCGCCGGTGTGAGTTCCTTCAGGAGTGAAATGAAGAGAAAAGGTTTCAGTGTAACTGCAGTTGACCCAATTTACATTAAAAACCCAGATGAACTTGAAGTTTTAGCAGAAGAGAATTTTAAGAGGCACAGAAGATTCCACGGTGATTTCCTCATGGACATTAAGGTTAAAGGTGAGCCACTTGAAGATTACAGGAGGGCCGTGTTCCGGGAGTTCCTGAGGGACTACAGGGAAGACCCTGCGGGTTACATTGCTGGTGAGCTGCCCCATCTACCATTCAATGACCTCCACTTCGATCTTGTACTCTCTGCAAATCTTCTTTTCCTCTATGAGGAAAAGCTGGGTTACAGTTTCCATGTTGAGGCGGTGCAGGAGATGCTGAGGGTGGGACGAGAGGTGAGGATATTTCCAGTTACCAACATTCACAGAAGGAGGAGATCCATATACCTTGAGGGAATAATGGAAGAATTTGCTGATCATGAAATGATTATCCAGCGCGTCCCATACCATGAGGAGACAGGTTGTAATGAAATGTTGATTATAAAATCGATCTGATTCATGACTATAAGGGAGGTGTTTCCGTGAGAAGAGTTACCATAGCTGCTTTAATTGTAGCAATTAGTTTTGTAGGGTCTATGACCTTCAGTGAATCTCCCTATGGCCTTATATCCCCATCAAAGGCCATTAAGGTTGTTAAAAAATCCGTTCCCGGGGATTACAGCAAGTTGAAGTTGAAGGCGAAACTAATAAAGAAGCCCCCAAGGTACATCTCAGGTTTTAATGTGAAGGGGAAGATTGTCCGTCTTAGAATTAAGAGGCCCGTCTACCATATCCTTGTCTATGACTGGAATCCATCCAGTTCCACATATAAAATGGTGATTGGAGAGGCATGGGTTGACGCTGTAAGCGGAAGGTTTCTCTGTGGGGCCGGATGACCTCCTTTTATTCGTTATAGCTATATATTACGAAAGTCAGGGGGATCTAATATCATATAGTATCAAATATAGGAAATAACGTATAGGTGTATCATCATGTATAAGTTATTGACCTTCCTTGGAACCACACCCTATGAAGAAGTATATTATACCTACAGGAGCATCACATCAAGGTTTCCAGCCAGATTTGTTCAAATATCGTTACTTGAATTACTTCATGATGAGTTAAAAGATGGTCAGGTAATCCTTTTTTTAACTGAAGAAGCTGAAAATAAAAACTGGTTAAATAGAAATCAGAATAAAAATGCAAATTTCCTAAAAGGCTTACGTGACAGCCTTGAAGAGTTTCAGAGTAAGTTCAATATCGATTTAGAAGTCAAAAGGGTCAGAATACCTGAAGGTAGAAGCGAAGAGGAGCTCTGGACCATCTTTGAAAAAATGAATGAAGTTATAGATGAAAATGACAGGATAATACTTGACATAACCCACAGTTTTCGATCCCTTCCACTCCTGACACTAATCGTACTGAATTATGCTAAATTTCTGAAAAACGTGAGGGTAGAGAGAGTTTTATATGGGGCAATGGAAGCCCTTGGGTCACCTCCAGAGGTTCAAAATATGCCCCTAGAAAAAAGGAATGTGCCAATATTTGACCTGACACCATTTACAGTTTTATTTGACTGGACAATAGCAATAGAACGTTTTTTAGAAACTGGAAACGCTGAAATGATAAAGGATATTGGGATGAATGAATTGAAACCCCTTTTAGCAGACACAAAGGGGAAAAGGGGTGGTGAAATAAGACATCTTATAGAATCACTTGACAGATTCTCCAGGAATGTTTCAACCTGCAGAGCACCTGAACTTCAAGGAAATATGAGGGACATCTCAGAAGGAATACCCCAAGCAGAGAAGGATCTAGAATTACTAAAACCATTTAAACCTCTTTTTGGTAAAATACAGGAAGAATTTTCTATGAATACTGCGGACGATGTGATACTAGGTCTGGAAATATCAGAATGGTGTTTGAAGAAGAACCTGATTCAGCAGGGCTTTACGGTATTAAGAGAGACCATAGTGAATTATGTAATTACAAATTTTCTGAACATAAATGACCTTAAAGATCGAAAAACAAGAGAAAAAGCTGAAAATATGCTCAGGGGCAACGAAATTCTTCCGAAAGAAATCAGAAATCTGTGGTATGAACTTATAGAATACAGAAACGACATAAATCATGCTGGATGGACCAATAACATGCATAAAGCCGATAAATTTAAAAATAAACTTCAGGACTTCATACAAAGATTTCGCAATATTATTAAAACGGATTTTTAAAATGAATAGATGCCACACATTTCAATCCCATTTTGGTCTGATTTTAACATATCGATATAGCGAAATTAAATCACCATAAAAAATATTTCAATCCCATTTTGGTCTGATTTTAACGGGAAATAATAGACAGCATATACTTCTACTGCAGCATATTTCAATCCCATTTTGGTCTGATTTTAACATTTTGCAGAGAAACTACTTCTCTGCAAAATTATAACATTTCAATCCCATTTTGGTCTGATTTTAACACGTGCTTGCTATCCCATTCCATGTTTGAACCACTATTATTTCAATCCCATTTTGGTCTGATTTTAACTTGAAATGGACAACACAGATTTTAAGGAAGTAAAACCATTTCAATCCCATTTTGGTCTGATTTTAACTATAACGAAATTAGGTCAAATTTGTTTCATTAGTTGAAATTTCAATCCCATTTTGGTCTGATTTTAACGCATATTCTATGGACGAATATAGGGAGTCGTCCTCATTTCAATCCCATTTTGGTCTGATTTTAACGCGCATTTCATCCCCGCCACGTTCCGTGATAACCCATTCCATTTCAATCCCATTTTGGTCTGATTTTAACCTGGAACTCAGTGGACTGATACCTGTACTTATCCATTTCAATCCCATTTTGGTCTGATTTTAACCCCTGCATGGATAACAGGACGGTTATGATGCAGAGCAATTTCAATCCCATTTTGGTCTGATTTTAACACGCCTGGATTGGCAAGGATTCAAGAAACCATCACGCATTTCAATCCCATTTTGGTCTGATTTTAACAGGGCGGATTTTTTCTCTATTTGACCTATATCACTCTGAAATTTCTCCTCTCAGACTTATAAATCTGTCGATCCCCAATAATGCAGTTCATTTATATTGACAGACGACTTACTGTAAAGGCTCTGGATTCAAAAATAAAGCACTAAATAAATCTAAACTAATATAAAAAAGATTTTAACAAGATAAAAACTCAAGAATCAAATGTGGTGTCTCTTAATTATAAAAGAACCTTAAAATAACATTTAGTTATTATAATACGACGTTGAAAAACCTGTCAAAAACGAACCTCCAAAAAGACTTTGAATGGAAATAAAAGAGATATAAAGTATTTAAATTATAATTTAAAACCTTTTAGCTTGATATAAGTACAATAAATAGTTTTAATTCCTAATTTTTATATTCAAATCTATAAGCAATCATCAAAACCTTACTAAAGCCCCATTAATATCCCATATTATAAATCAGGTGATTTCAATAGCTTTAAATAATTAAATGAGATAATGGGTCGCTTAGAAGATATAGTATACAATAAAAGCAGTTTGATGCCTCTAGATTCTTTTAAGATGGGTTGTGAAATCTAAAGAAAAAAAACTAAAGATAGTATAGTCCTTCAAAGGCTACTGATCCATATAAATTCCATAGCAATAAAAAAATCAGATTTTACATCTGCAATGAGTCATGATATGCAGCAGTAAAACTTTCCTCTCAAGAACCAGCAAGTCCTGCTCCCCAACGCAATGAATCATGATATGCAGCAGTAAAACCATCTGCAGGAATCATTAACCAGGCCATAATCAATTAAAAGGTACCCTATGGCTAATCAATGATACACCATATTATAAATATCAGCAACAGTATAAGTGCACCTAAGGGGTTTACAATAAGAGCAATCAGAAACCCAATTACAAGAGCGGTTTCGGCTTCCATCTTACAATCCTCAAAATATTGAACATATCAGATAAAAATCATTCACTTTCTGACCTCATGAAAACCATTAAAAAATAATCAAAGTTCAGGGAAAGTGGCGTCCTCTATCTTTGAGTCTATCTTATCATCTATGATGCGTGCATACCCAAGTACCCTTTCATAAAACTTCAGGTAATTCTCCTCTGTAACCGAATCAAGTCCATGGGCCAGTATGGAGTAATTACGTATCCTAAGAAGATCCATTATCTCCTTATCCTCCCCAAAGGTCTTCCCAACCTCATAACCTTCACATTCAAGTAACCTGTAGGCATTCTTAAGGGCCACATGCTTCTTAGCGCCAAGTTTAAGCGTCGACCTTGTACTCAGGCTGTAATTTTCAGGGTTCAGACTGTCGGTTTCATCACCATACTCTTCCTCAATGACTATCTGGGCTATCAGCTCAAGTGCACGGTAGAGCCTGGCTGCAGCATCATCATACCGTCCCTCAGAGGCTCTACGCTTAGAATTAGCAAAAAGATCCGGGAGGAATGGTCTGTACCTGAATTTTCTCTTCCCCTTACGTGAACTCACAATCTGACCCAGTATATTCTTATTCCTCCTCACCACATCCTCAAGTTCCTCAAGTTCCTTTACCTCCTCACTGTTGAGGCACTCCATTGCCCTCTCATGGTCAAAGAGGTCCCAGTGGAGATATGCTTCTGTCAGCTTGATGTATGCGTCCTTTCTCTCATGCTGAACAACTTCATTAAGGACATCCAGGGCCGTTTTAAACCTTCCAAGGTTGAAGAGTTCCCTGAACCTTCTTATTCTGAGTTTATCGTAAATCTGATATACGTTCTGTTTTATCACAGTCTCTGTACCACTCTGAACTGTCCCGTTTTTATCCCTGAAACCTGATATCACTGAAAGTTCCTTTCCATAGAGGACAGCCATTATGAAGGCTATTGATGTCATTGTCTTGGTTCCAGATGTATAGTCGACTATTATCTCATCATCACTGTATCTTTTCATCTGTTCATCGATACTCGTGAACCATTCACCCACAAGGTCAATATCATTAACCTCAACGAACTCATATTCCGGTAGAACCTTTCCTTCCCGCTCTGCTTCCTCTGATATGTACTCAACTGTTTTCCTGCTCTTATCTGACCCGAAGAAGATGACCCTGTCTGGTCGGTTGTGGTGTATTGAACTTAGAAGTCCATGTGCCAGGCTCCTCACCCTCTCCTCAGAGTCGCCGACACCGGTACCTACTGTCATGAAGAGTATCCTGTTACTCATTGAAGATCACCTTAACCCATCCTGGAGGGGTTCTACCGTTTATAAGTTTCCTTGTCTTTGGGAATTCGTATGGATACGTTCTTTTCCCGGCAAGTTTTCTTATTGAGTCATAGGTTGATGGATCCTCCTCCTTAAACCTCAGGGCAATTGTGGTTGCAAGGAATCCACTACCATAACCTATCCTCATGAGGGGAGTTTTGGGAGAGTTTTTCTTCCAAAGTTTTGTGTAACATTCCTCAAGAAAATCTATGTCGTATCTTGACGCGAATTCGATTTCATGTTTAATGTAGTCCCTACTGAATCTGTGTAGGGACTCCTTTATTTTTTCCGGATCTAAAAGTTTCTTGAGATTCCCCAAGCCTAGGTCATCGTATATCCTATTGTATGTGAATTTGATCTCAAATTCCAGCCCTACCTTGGGTATACATTCAATATGGAGAGGGAAACTTTTATAACCAACTGAACGTCTTCCATCATTTAGAATCTTTGCATTTAGAACTTTCATTTCATACAGATGGGGTGTTTTCACTGTGCTTGTATCAGTGACTTGCAGGAACCTCATTACACTCTTCTTTGCAGCGTCTCTGGGTTCGCTTGCTAAGAATCCATTGATGAAGTTCTGGAAATTAGGGTTTCTTCTATGGCCAACTCTGGAAATTCTATCAGAAATTCTATCAAGATCCGAGTCTGTGAGGGTTTTGTAGAGTAGTGCTGTTCTTATGGACCCCTTTATTGATGAACCGGGTATGTAGAGTTCATCGGAGGTTTTGATGTGTTCACTGACCTCTTTTATATGATCTGATTTTGTCCTCAGGACACCCCTGTATCTTACAGATTCCCTTGCCGCCTTTTTAGCAGCTAGAGATCCCTTGAAGAATCCTTTAAGGTCGAATTCTGGCGTTGTCAGATTATGAAGGAACTCCTCCTGTGTTTTCTCATCAAGTTTTGAGTAAAGCTTCGTGGTATCGACCCGTGAGAAAATATCAAATTTCCTCTCCCCAGACCTGCCCTTTCCTGTGTAGAATTCATGAGGACCATACTTTAAACCATTCCCTATGTGAACTGGGGTTATGACCTTAAGAGTGCATTTCAATTAACCACCACCCAGTGAGAGCTTGTATGCCAGTCCATATTCCACTGCAGACTTCCCTGACCTTATGATGGTCCCATAGTACTCCTTTCCGGTGTCCCTGAAGGTTGAGCCCTCCCTGAAGAATCTGACCTGTCTTCTTATCTCACCGTCAGGGCCCCTACCCCTTTTGGATCCGAGTTCAAACCATGCATCAGCACCCAGTGCCTTGACCTCCTCAGGGTTTGGTATGAACCTGGAGAGGGTCAGGAACCTTTCGCCTCCATTGTCCTGGAGTCTATTTTCAGCAATCTCAAAGGAGAAATGTCCCTTCCCTGTTGAGACATCAGGTCCCATGCCCCTGTCAGAGAGAAATTTCAGGGCTGATTTAAGGTATGGTCTGAATGATTCATCCCTGAATTTCACAAGGAAGAACCTGCCCATGTTCTCATAGAACACCCTTGTTATATGGTATATGTTCTCTGTTTTTCTCTCGATTCTGTTTACAACATTGTGTGGTTCCTCAAATTCCCCTTCACCGAATTTAAGGTCCAGTTCACTGTCAAAGAGTAGGCCCCTGTAGACCCTGTAATCATCGATTGACTCCACAATATCTGCCTCCCCGATTTCCCCTGATACCCATGAGAGAAAGATCTCCTCCTGGATGTGGGATGTCTTTTTATATTTCTTGAATTTCTGGGGGTCGTATCGCTTCTCTGGTTCTGTGATGATTTTAGGGTAGAATCGAACCCTTTCATCATCCTCAATGTAGGGGAAACTGGATGATACTAGGAATGGTGGATCCGATATGAAGAGGTCCATTATGTCATCCAGCTCATCTGGATACAGCTGGCTGAAACTGTAGATTATGGAGCCGAATATTGTATCCGATGATAGCTCAGGGATTGAAGATTCTGGTTTCAGGTAGACGAGCATTTAACTCACTCTTCAGAAAGCTGGATATTTGCGAGGGCTTCAAAGTTTCCCAGGGTGTTTTCACTGGCCTCTCCACGGTAGTATTCAGAGGGCCTCTCTGTGATTGTTATGTCCCTGAACTCCACCTTACCGTAACCCCTGGTTCCGCTACCGCCGAGGTAGCTATCCTCAAGGAGTCTGAGTCCCTCAAGGACTACGCCGAGGTTGTCACTGTCCCCCTCATATTCACTAACTATTATCTCAAATCCGAATTTGGAGCCCCTTGGAACCCGTTCCTGGTTTCTGGGGTTTGCCCTTGAGGTTATCCTGTCAAGTGAGTTCTCGTACTTAAGTTCAGCCCCCTCAACAACATCAGTGCTTTTCCTCCACATTTCCATTGTTTCCTCTGTTGGGAAGGAGTCCCTTACAATTATCCTTGTGGGACCTGAGACGCTGGTGTTATCTGCGGCACTTCCAAATACCCTGCAGACATCACATTCTCCACACTTGCATGGACCCCCATTGGTTACCCTGTCAAGTGCAAGCTCAAGGAGTGCCCTCATCTTTCCCTTGATTGATGAACCTGGAATGTAAGGGAGTCTTGTTACCGGGTCCCTTATTATGACGTTGTCTGAGCCGCCAATTTCAATGGAGTCCTTTGAGCCCCCGATATGAAGCCCTGTCCTGCAGATGATTTCTCCGGAGATCACATAATTTTTCTGGAATTTCATTTAAAACACCTTCATGATGTGTAGAATTTATGATAGGCCACTATTGATTCAAGAAAACTTACAAAGACCTTGAAGTTTTTGATTTTTTCTTTATCATCTCCCCTGTCAACCTTATCCATGATACTCATCATTATATCATAGAAGCCCTTCGGTATGAGGTCCCTTCCACGGGCGTTTGCAAGCTGGGGCTTCAAGAGGTAGAAGTCAGCCTCTATATTCTTCCAGGAATCTGCATTTTTCTCCATGTTCCTTATAGCTCCGAAAAATTTTCTGAGCTGTGTGGTCTTGAGATTTTTATTTGCCCGGGCTATGATATCCGCATAGCCCCCTGTATCTGCGTATTTTTTCACCTCAAGGTCGCTGAGTTTTTCAAGCGTGTTTATATCCCTTTTAACATCCTCAATGCTCATTGAATTACTCATGGCCTATCACCATTTCTTGTTCTTAAACTGACCCATGAAACGGGTATCCTGATCCATGGGATGAAATTGATGCCCTCCCTGAAGAGTTCCCTTCTGAGCTCCCCATCGGATATGTTTCTGAGCTTATAGACATAGTAGGGCACATAGTCCTTTCTGGAGAGTCTTATCTCCTGGCACCTAATCCAGCTCTCATCGTCCCTGACATCCTCATGGAAAGTGGAGTCCCACAGTTTCAGGAGGGAGTATATGAAGTTCTTGGACAATTTACCGGCTTCGTGGAGTTTTTCAAGTTTCAGGGCAAATTCAAGGAGTTCGTTGAATCCCTTAAACCTGTCTGTGTCCCACTGAACTGTCTCGCCGAAGAGGGATATCTTACCCCTGCCCAGATCCTTTGATGTTTTAAGCTGCCTCTCTGCAATTTCAGCCGCCTTTCCTGCCGGGAATTTATGTCCTCCCATGAATATTCCAGCTGAAACATCTATGGATGGATTGGAGCATGTCCACTCCCTGAATTCGTTTCTGAGTCTCCCTGCGAACTCGACAATGTCATCGTATGGCCCGAATACCAGTACATCGTCTCCTCCAGAGTAGGTTATATAGATTGATGGAATGGAGTTTTCCTGGCATCTTTCACATAGCTCCCCCCTGTATATGGTCCAGCGAGAACTTTTTATCTCAACGAGATTACCCCTGCAGCCTTCACATGGATCCATTATGAAGGAGAACTCTGATGCAACCTGGTTTATGTAGCCAAGGAAGAAGAGGTCCAGGAATGAACTCATGGTTGAGATCCTTGACACTGACCTGTTGGGGAGGCCCTCTGCGAATATCCTCCCGAGGTTGTCCACGTCCATCTTGAGTGCAGCCAGTTTATCTGCGCCCCTGGCTGTGGATGCTATCTCTGTGAAGTCCAGTGCCCTGAATCTTGAACCCTCACTGACCGCTGGGACCGTGTTACCCATGAGGCTGAACCCGAATGACACATTATCTGCCTGGATTCTATCACTGATCTCAAGGAAGTCCGTGCTGTTGAGTCTGAGCACATCGATTCTATGATTTTTGGATGCGAGTTCATCTATCCTTGAAATCACTGTTCTGGAGTTTTCAAAGAAGTAGGATATTCCTGCTTCACTGAAATCCGCATCCACTGTACCATAGACCCGTATCATGTAATCTGCATTGGCTATCCTCGCCCCGAGTTCCTCGTGGGATCTGCATGAGCTGCATATTGTGGCAGCTGATGGTAGGGCGCATACAGCGCAGGTACCCTCAGGTGGTTCAGTTTCTGGCTTGAAGAACTCATCAAGAAGTCCCCTGAACTTTGACCTCTTATTTTTAAGGTTCTCTGCTGCAAGGTCATCCAGTACCGCTCCGAAGTCCGCTATTTCATCAGGGCCTGTTTCCCTCACCGCAAGTGCAAGGTAGAGTTCCCCATTGAATGCCTCTATGAACCTCCTGTTAACCTCAAGGGAAACGTTTTCAATTATCCCCTTCATCCTTTCAGTGTTTGGGAGGATCAGTGTGAAGTGGCCGCCGCCACAGAACAGTATGTTTGCCTGGGAGAGACCCGCCTCAGAGATTATCCTGTTTGCAGCCGCATCTGTTATCAGGCTTATTGAAATGGATCTTCCCCTCAGCCTCTTGCTCATACCCTTCTGGGCCTCCTCAGGTGACGCCACACCTGTTATGAAGTTCTGGATACCTGATATGTCCCCTGATACTATGAGGTATGGTTTCCCTTCCCCGCCATCCTCTCTGTGGAGGTAGAGGCAGCCAGCCAGCGCCGCGGTGGTTTTGAGGTGGTCGAAGAGTGAGATGTCGGGTACGCTCATGTAGACCGCTGATGGCATGAGCGAGGTGTATTTTTTCAGTAAATGGTACATGGTGTTAATATCCATTTTCCCGTGTTCAGTTATCTCCCATATGAAGAGGTTCCAGAGGCGCCTGTATTCCTTTTCAAGGTTCCAGCCTGACATCACGGCCCTTCTGAACCTCTCAGGTTTTATCATGTCGAGGCTGGAGGGTCTGAGCTCCATGAGGGGGAGGTAGTATTCATCCTGTGTTTCCCTTTTCTCTCCTATGCTGACCTGTGAGAACACCGATATGAGGGGGTATTCATTAACTTTCCTTTTTGATTCTGATCTGTGCCTTTCACTTGCCGAGTGGTGGTCTGCATCCTTTATTATCTCTGCGTACTCTGGATTTTTTGATCTTGATGGGTTGTGGTGGTGGAGTACAAGGTCCTCCATGTCCTCGCCGAGTCCATTTTCAAGGACGAATGTCGCCGACCATTTACCATGTGCCCCTGTTTGTCCAAAATCAGACTGGGTGAGGCCCGCATATTTTTCACTGTGAGGTGAAGATGTTCTCTGATAAAATTTACCTATATCATGTAGAAGGGCGGCTAGCTGTATATCCTCAAGTTTCATGTAGAACACCGGAAATGAATATTTTAATATAGTTGAAATTATGATTAATATATATTTTCTCATTACAGCTCAAATGAAAAGGTTTATAAAAGGGTTTTTCTTATGGTGCCTGAACCTAGGTGAGAGCAAGGCCTCCAGATAAACCCCATGCAATTGAAGTATCGCATCAGGCTTCATAGGCGAAATCAAGACCCCCCCCCAGAGAACCCCCATGTAATTAAAGTATCACATCAAGAGGGGATTTTTCCACCCCAAGAACATTTCTCTTGAATGCACTCTCTGACCTGAATGAGTAGATAACCACTGAGTCCCTATCCTCATCTATGATCCTCTTAAGGTTCATCTCTATGCGTTTGAACTGGCTTCCAGTAACTTCGCCCTCAAATACTGAGTTCTGGACCCAGTGAAGTTCTGTCCTCAGATAGGACTTAACCCTGTTAACCCTCTCCACTCCAACATCATATACTATTAGAAGGTACACCCTCACCACCACATCACAAACGGCTCATACCTCTTCTGGCCAATGAGGTGCTTTATGAGTTTATACGCCTCGAGTCTTATGAGGCGCCTGTAGGAGACCTTCCTACCCAGTTCCCTGTGTTTAACCGTTTTTCCGAGTCTCCTGTCATACTCTGCAAGGAATTTCCTTTTCCCTGAGTCGTTGAGGAGGCACTGATTCATTCCATGCTCAAAGTCCTCAACCTTAATCGCCCTCTTCTTTATTAAGGAGATTATCATCCTGTCAATTATGGTTGGCTTGAATATCTCACTGAGGTCAAGTGCCAGTGAATACCTCCTTGCGAAGGGTTCGTGGAGATAGGATATGGTTGGGTTTAGCTGGGTATTGTAGAGTTCAGTTATGACTGTGGAGTAGAGAAGGGAATTCCCGAAGCTTATCATCGCATTCGTCATATTCTCAGGGGGCCTCCTTGTCCTCCTTTCAATCCTGAATCCCTCAGGGAGGATCCCATCAATGGCACTGTAGTAGTCTGAGCGTATCCTTGCCTCAACATTCATCACCTCTGTGATTGAACCTGATGATTCAAGGTCGCTGAGTGTATCTGATATGCCATTCTCAAGACCGTAGTACCCCAGAACCCTCTTCATGTTGAGTGCGGCCCCGCGTACAAATGATTTTGCAAGTTCCATTCTCCTCTCATTGTCCAGGACGTGTTCAGCCTGTTTAATGATGATGTCCCCTGAGAGCAGGGTTTCACGGAGGTAGAAGCTGCCAGTGTAGAATCCATAGCGGTTGAAAAAGTGTACAGGTATTCCCTCCCTTGACAGGAGGTTCAGCACCTGGGAGGAGATACTGAGAGCCCCATATGCGTATATCGAGTAGATCTTGTTTATGGGTATGGGTCTCTTTGAATCCTTGTTTAAAAAATACACTGTATTCTCCTTTCTTTTAAGTAACCCGTCTGTTGTCAGGTAATAGTTCTTTCTTGTCATGATACCTCCAGCAGAATCAGGGATAATCCGTAGGTTGTATTCAAATTTCAGTTGGGATCAGATCAGTCCTATTGCAACCTTGTTAGGATAAGGGATCAGATCCAGCAAAGTTCAAAGTAGGCGCAGCTCCTGCAGATGGGTTTCCTCTGGGGCGCTGGAGGCGGCCCCCTTATTATCCCATCAATATCCTTAATCACATTTTTAAGTTCCTCTACGTCCTCATCATTTAGAGAAACCTCTGTTCTCTTTTTGAGAGCCGGATAATCAATGAATCCCTTCAGATTCTCTATTCCCTTCACATGTTTAAGGTAGAAAAGGTAGTAGATGAGCTGGAACCTGTGGGCCTCCTCCATGGTGTTGCTCTTTTTAACCTCATGGACCTCAAGGCAGTCCTTCCTTTTAACGAAGTCTGCGGCTATAAGGTCGTCGATTATGAGTTCCTTTTTCTCGCGGCTATAGGATTCCTCGTGGAGGAGTCTCCCAAGTTTAACGAGCTCAGATTCCCTCTCCATCTGGATGTTGTGGGAGAAGAACCAGAGTTTGGTTCTGCAGATGAAATAGTAGTTTATCTGCAGCCCCCTGACAGCTGGATTTCCCTCCAGTCCAGAAATCATGCTCATCTTCATCACTAAAATATGATGATTCTACCCTGCCAGCAATGCCCGCCCGCTCATCACTACAATATGAATGATGATTCAACCTCACCGAATACACTGTCAAGTCCGAGTTCACCTATGAGTTCCACTTCCTCATCGTCAATATTGCCCCATACGTAGAATCCCTTGAACTCCCCGGTTGTTCTATTCCAGAAGTCACTCTTTTCCTCATAGAATACCGGTAAATTGATGGAGTACTCATAGAGGACCCTCCGGAGGTCCCACATGGTGGTTTTTTCACCTGTTCTCTCCTCAATCTCAGTCAGTATATTCTTCCAGAGCCTGTAATCCCCCTTTATGAGTTCGGCGAAGGTCCTCTCTATTTCGGATTCTGAGTAACGGAGTACAGCGTCTGGTATGAAGACCTTGTAGCCTGCCATGTTCCTGAAGAGGCGCTGTGCCTGGGTTCTCTTCTCAACCGTGAAGTAGTCCAGGTCGGATAGTATCTCATCTATCCTGTTTTCGTAGACTTCCCTGAGGCTCATGCCATTGAAGTCCTCCCTGAAAACGTCTTCAATCATGTTTTTTTCCATCTGATAGTCAAGGGCTCTTCCCTCATATCTTCTGAGCACTTTCCTGGTTGCATCAACGACCTTCCTATCGTATATGAGCGATGTCCTCCGGTCTGTGCCTGTGAAGACGATTATGTTGGGCTCAGTGGAGCTATAATCCCGGTCCCTGTTTCTGTAGATCCTGCCCCATCTCTGGATCTGGCTGTCTATGGTTGAGATCTCTGTTATCATAACATCGAAGTCCAGGTCAACTGAAGCCTCTATTATCTGGGTTGATATCACCATGAGGCCCTTATCTTCCCTCTGTTTTTCCTTTATTTCCCTTATCCTCCGTGATTTTTCCTTCTCAAGGAGTCTGGAGTGGAGGAGGTAAACTTGAGGGTCGTCTGAGTAGTTCCTGTAGAGCTCAACCGCCTTCTGAACATTGTTTACAACGATGAGGATATTTTTACCTGCGTTTTCCTCAATGAGTCCGTCCAGTTCACCTGAAACCTCAAGTTCATCACTGAAGAGGGGTTCCTCCATCAATCTGAGGACGTGCCTCCTCATGTCGAGGTTCTTTATATCATGTCCCGGGATGGTTGAAACGTCAAGTACCTTGAAGTCCATTGAATCAAGGAACCTCCTGAAGTAGGGGGGTAGTGTGGCTGTCATGACCAGTATGCTGCCGTCGAGTTCACTTACCATCCGCAGGGTCTTGATGATAACAGCGGCCATTTCCTCATTGTAGGTCTGCACCTCATCTATAACAATTGAACTGAATGGATATGCTGAGATCACCTTATCTGAACCGAAATAGTTGAGTGAGGTTATTAGAACCTGGTCGGGTGTCGTGAGAAGTACAGGGGATGCCAGGAGCCTGGCGGAGGTGAGCATTCCATCAAAGTCCGTGTCCCGTCCCCTCCTCTCCTCCCTGAGGTACTCTATGAATGCTGTTGAATGGAGTATATCAATCTCATCAGATCTGAAATATCCGTCAGAATCCCTCAGTCTCATGAATATATCGTTGAGGGCAACCCTCAGGGGGAGGGTGTAGATGAATTTTCTTCGCTGGCGTGAGGCCCATAGAATTGAGAACTCTGTTTTCCCGGAGCCTGTGGGCGCCACCAGAACAAGTTTCTCTGAATCCCCGAAATCGTTAATTAAACCTATCTGCCAGGGTTCCCCTCCGATTCTTGATTTTATTTTCTCCTCAATATCCTGGAAAACATCTTCACTGAACATTTCAATGTCAACACCAGCACTTGCTGAGTAATCCGCCTTTCTGAGAAGCCCGGATATTACAAGGAAATCCAGTGATTTCTCTTCGGGTTCATAGAGAAAGGCGAAGTCGGATATGTCGTCGTCGTATTCCCTTATCTTTGTAAGGAGAATCTCTGGCTTATCAAAGTCCATTGTAGTTTTTATCCTTTTCACCGCTGAATCTATGAGTTCAGACTGGATTGAATCTTTAATGTAACCAAGGAGGTCCTCGAGGAACCTCTCAAGTTCATCTCTTCTTTCAATTATGAATGAAAGGTAGGTTTCAAAGGCGTCCCTGTATGTGAATATGAGTTCCATGAGGTCCTTCTCGTTAATGAAATATTCATTATAGTGATGGAGCAGTATGGCTGTCCTCATTACAGCGTCATTTTCATCATTTCCCAGGAGAAATGTACTCCATATTATGGAGATTATCTCATGTCTTGGGGACCTTTTCATTGGTTTGAGGGGTGAGAGGAATTCCTCAAGAATTTTCCATGACCCATCATCCTCCTCGCTCCTGAGTTTCTTCTGGAAGTTGTAGTCAATTTTCCCGAGGTCATGTATTATTGCAGCCGCTGCCAGAGCCTCAAAGGTTTCACCTTCAATCCTGTGGGAAAAGTTCCCAATGTTTTCCATGTAAAACCTATGGAAGGCTTCCACCCTGGCCGCTGTCTCCATCAGATGATCCTTTAAGAGATATGAGGGCTGGTCATCAGATTTTGCCCTTATTAAGTCAATCAGTTCCATCATAGCCACCCGAAATCTGCCGGTATCTTGAAGATTGGTCCGTCTTCAAGTCTGTATACCTCAGTCTTTATGGTGTCCCTTAAAAACAGGACCTGGTTCATCCCTGTGTAGATAACTGTCTGGAATGAGGGGATTCTTTCGGTTTCAGGGCCTAGTTCGGCCTTATTTGATATTATGCGATCACCGTTTCTGAATAGGACCCTCTCAGGGATTGAGTAAACCGGGAATTTCTCATTTCTCAGGGGGAAGTGTGCATCACCATTTCTGAGCTTTATATAGGTTGGATATGTGAGCCAGAGGCTCTTTTTAACCTTCTTCTCTTCAGCCTCAAGGTCCCTGTGAATACCCTTTATGAAGATGATGTCCTCTGATCTTCCAAGATAAAGCGTCCTTGAGGGTTTCAGGAGGGCCTCCTCTATCTCCTCAAGGATCTCCCCATCACCCCTCAGAAATATATAGTAGTGGCCGTTGAAAAGCTCCTGCTGATATGATGGGCTTCTCTGTGATTTTTTATTTTCATTGTAGAGCGGATAGCCCTTATTCCATAGTTTAAGTTTATTTCGGTGGGATTTAAGTGAGATATCACCCATTATGAAGCTCTGGTAGTTCCAGAAGGTGCTCTCAAAGAGGCCGTGGATGCTCATGCTGATACTGCTGATTTCCTGGTCGTAGTATCTGCCTGTTGCATTCTGTAACATCCCTGTTACAGTTGACTTTGGGCTCAGGGGATATGTCTGGGCGTAGTCGAATGTGAAGGGGTTTCTGAACTGGGCGAACGGCTGAAAGATCTCAACTGCAAGGGTATCCATCCTAATCCCCTGAATTTCTCTTTAACTCTATGGCTGGATCTGTGAAGACGGCCACCTGAGATAATTCACCTTCACCGAATATTTTCTCTACGAATTCCTCCACATTATCCATTTCCCGTGTTTCTGCATCAAGACCGCTTACTTCAAAAACAGGTTTTCTCTGTTTGTTTGTGACATGTTTAACCCTGAGTATTCGGCCATTATCTGTTTCCTGCTCCTCTATTTCATCGTACTCTTCCTCTGTGTACTCATCGAGAAGGGCTATCCTGTCCTTGAATGTCCTGTAGGGTGAATCCCTGTAGAGTCCAAGGACCAGCAGTTTTGGGGATAGGTCCTCATTACGGGCCTTTATTGTCCTTTTAAGATTCATTACAGTCTTTAAAAGGCTCCTGATACGTTCCTTTATCTTTTCATCGTCCTTGAGTCTGTATTTTATCCTGTAAACCTTATCTATCTTCTCAAATTCAAGTAATTCGACCTTTTCTGACTGGAATATCTCCTTTTTATTCCTTCCCTTTTTAAGCTGGATGATGAGTCCGTCACCATGCAGACCGGTTACCCTCTCGATTCCTTCAAGTTTGTATTTGCCCTCGGCAACTGTTACGTCGCTGCCCTCGGCAATGTAAATTTCAATTTCACCTATACTGTCAACATCAACAACAATAGAGTACTGGTAGAAGGTTTCATGTTCCTCTGCTGTGAAGGGGTTGGGCTTCATCTCGCCGTGGCGCTTGCGCATGCGGTTGGCGAGACCTATATTGGCGTTGAAGTGGGCGTCATACATGAAGGGGGTCATTGAAACCGCGTGTCCCACCTTTACTGGAGCCGTTCTGAAGTTCTGTGGTGTCGTCTCGGTTATGAGGTAGCCAAAGAGGTCAAACTCAGGGTACTCAAGTATGTCTCCTGTGAGGAGGAATTCCGTGGCTGGCTGTATAACTGTGCTGTCACCCTTACCTGACTTAAGCAGGTTGCTGGCGTCTGCAAGTTCAAATAATCCCACCTTCTCTGCGGTGTCCAGCATGCTGTACCTGAGGGCATATCTGCTCACCAGTGTGTACTGCCGCCCATCCCATTTTGTTATCTTCTTTAGTTCCTGGTAGTTTCCACTACCCTGGTCATAGTTGAGGGAGTTTCCATAGAATACAAGATCCATTACTATATGCCTTGACATTTCATTCACCTTTACCTGCTGCCATTATACCAATGATTATTGAGTATGCGACCTTCTCAAAATTTTCAGGATTCAATGGGTAGACCCATTCAAGTTTTCTGCAGAGTTTCCTGACATTTTCATCTCCTTTTTTTGAGTTCAGAGTCCTCAGAAGGAACGAGAAAAAGTCCGACTGGTTATTGACCCTCGCAGTGTTCAGAAGTTTATAGACCAGGCGCTGTCTGTAGCTTTCAGAGCCTATATTCTCAAATGCTGACCTTGAATATTTCTTTATCTGCCAGTAGTCCACCTCAGAGAGGGGTTTTAACTTTTTATGCATCATCTGCCTCCTAAAAATCCTGTTAAAAGAGCTGCAGCGTAAATATCCCATGTCTCATCATTCTGAAGTATCCTGTTAAACAGGTAATTCTTGAGCCTGTGAAATGCCTCGTTCTCCTGCATCAGGATCTTCAGAAGAGTATTTACGAAGAGGTACCTGTTATTTCTCCTGAGAATTGACATGAGATGATTTAAGGTATTTTCCCTGGTGCCCCTGGGGATAAGTTCAGTGACATTCCTTCGGGCCGTATTCATCTCCCCATATGCCTCCTTTATCCTGAAAACAACCTCTTCCATTCTCGGTGAAATTTCAAGGGGATCCTCAAATACGCAGGCTTTTAAGCCAGAGAACACCTCCGAGTCTATCGCCAGGGCGTAGATGAGGGGCTTGATACTCATCTGACCCGTCCTCCCGCTGGCCCTCATAACAAGGTGGCGCATGACCACTGGCTTCAGCGGTTTATTCTGGATTAAATGTTCAAGCAACCACACGTACTCTGACTTGCCCACCTGCAGTGTATGGTTGATGTTCTCCCTTATCACATCATCAAGGAGGATTGCCGCATGCATCTTTGAGATCCCTATGTACTCAACATCCACGAATCTCTGGGTCTGGCTGTTAACGTCCCTGTACTTTATGATGTACATGTTTTCGAGGGCCCACTCAGATTTAAGTTCAATGAGGGAATCTATGATCTCCTGCCATGTAACCCTAAGGAGGACACTCTGGTCTTCTATCTTTGACTTTCTGATTCTGAGTTTCCTGTTGACCCTGTAGGTTATATCAAGATCGTTTGAATAGAACAGAACATAGCCCATCCTGTTGAAGAACTCGAATGCCCTGTCAAATGATATGAGGTACACGAAGAGGTATTCACTGAAACTTTTCAGGTGCCTGCTTGTTAATGGGGCGTAGTAAGTGTTTTCTGCCTTTTTGTAGGATGTTAAAAACTTGTTGATGGTCTTATCCACCTTTTTAAGTACTTCCAGGTCTTCGACCCTGAAACTTATGATATCAAGTAGGCTCTCCTTCTGTTTCTGGTGTGCAGCCGAGTACTGAAAGAACAGGAAGTTCTTATAGAACTTGTTATCTATGGGAAGCCTGTAGAACAGATCAAGAGCCTCTGGAACCCTCTCCTTACCAACAACGTCCCTTTTCCATTTTTCCTCAAACAAGCCCATGAGATTCAGAAGACAGTCCCTGTACTCCTTAAATGAATATGAAAGATCTTCAGGGAATTCCCGGAGGTCATCGTCAGTTACTGAAAGGATCTTAGCAATATCATCAGATTTGAATCTTTTGGATCTATGTCCAAGAATCTTATTTAGATCATCTGCGTGCTTCTCAACCAGTTTCTTCTCAAGTTCATCAGCATCCTTTTTGATCGAAGTTACAGAATCTTTTAAATCTGAGGGTAGTTCATCAACACCATTTTTCTTGAAGAGCACTGATTCAAGTTTTCTTTCAACCCAGACCTTCATGGCGGCCCTTGTGACATAATTATTCCAGGTGAATTCAAAGATTTCCTCTCCTGATTCCCAATCAGAGTTCAGGAGTTCAAATCTGAATTCGTTTATCAGATCCTTTGGGACCCTGGAGTGAGCTGTGGCCTTTCTGTTTATCTCGCTGCAGATATATGCAAATGGAAAGAGGCCAAAGTACAGTATTTCCTTCCTTCTGGCAATTTCCCTGATTTCCTGAAGTTCGATACCGTATATGTCCTCAAGTAACCTTACAAAACCCAGGACCCCTGAGTCAATGAACCAGTTACCTGTAAATTCAAGTCCGGATTCTTCTTTGAATTCAAAATTCATGATGGAACCACCATTCCAAAGCCCATACTGTTTTTTTCACCAAATCCACAATCATAGCCGAACTCTATAAGTCTCGGGTCGCCCTCTACCCTGAATTTCATGTGATATGCCCTGTGGTAGGTCTCGGCGTCCTCCTTGGGGATCATGATCCTCTTCCTCTTTATGGACCTCTGGTAGGGGATGACCCTGAGGTACTCGTCACCATCGTAGCCCCCATGGAATTCTGAGTATTTCCTTACAAGGTTCTTCTGGAGGTTCTCATAGAATTTCAGGTCATTGGGGTTCACGTCCCACTGCCTGAGCACCCCATCCTCCTCCTTCACAGTCTTCACTATGATTGGTGAGAGTGTCCTGAACTTCATGTTCCTCTGAAATTCCGGGGGCTTCAGAAATTCAACGTACTCAACATTAACCCTACCCCTGAGGAAATCAATCTCCGGTTTGTCTATGAAGCCCTCCACAAGGCTCTTGATAAGCTCTACGTTGGGTGAGGATATAAAGAAATAGAACCTCCCATCCTCGGATAGGAGGAAATTTTTGAAGGCCTTCCTTCTTGGTATGTTGAGCTGGGAGAAGGTGAAGAACTTGAAGCCCTTCCCGCCGTGGAGCTGGCTTGCAAGGTCAAGGTCCGCTATCCTCCTGTAAATGATGGCAGAAACAACGTGATTGTAGTTGTAGGGAATCTTAAATGGCCTTTTATCTGATTTTAACTCTATTTTGATCCTTAATTCAATACCCCCTGTGATGTCAATGTGTAATGTTTACATTATAGTATATAAATTTATCCATTTTTGTTTTGGTAATAATTTCCATGGATGGCATTAAGGACTAACAGAGGCACTGAACAGATTAATGATCAGCTCCTGGTAACTGGCTTAAGAGGTATATATCTACTGAATCAAAGGATATATATAGGGGGAGGTGTTAGATGACTTCATTCAATGATCATCCAGAAGAGCCCGGCTACTGGGTATTCACATCCAGAATCGAAAATTACTCTGAGGTTAAAGAAAATGATGAAGTGGTGTGGAGCAGTGATGAGAGTGTCAGAAAGGGTGATCTGATTTTTTTCTACATGGCTGCACCCCGAAGCGGCATTGAATTCATTATGAGGGCGACTACAGACCCATACGAGGATCCGGGTATCAGGGAGAGGTGGGGTAACCCCGCGGTAAAACTCAAAAAGATTGTGGAAATTCCGAATCCTGTGAAAATATCTGAAATGAAGAAAAAGGCCGTTCTAAGTGAATGGGTCGGAGTCAAAATCAATATGAGGCGATCCCACTTTAAACTTTCAAAAAAACAGTTTGAAGCGATCAAAGACCTCATTACAGGAAAGAATCCTCAACTAAAAGGAGATATAAAAAGATTGGGAGGGGACAGAAACATATGGAAGGTATCGCCGGGCACCTCGGACCTCAGGGAAAAGTTATGGCCAGTGCTTAAAAGGAATGGATACATCGGTATAGGGAATTTTGGCTGTGAAGAATTCCAGGAGAAGTCCTATGCCAGATATAAAACCTTTGAGTCCCTGAGAAAAAAATTCAAGGAGTGTCTGGGAAGACCAACCGTGGGTACTGTTACAAGAATGGCATATAATTTCGTGCATGTGATGAAGCCGGGGGACATTATTGTGGCCAGTAATGGTGCCAGTGGTGTTCTGGGAATAGGAATTGTAAGGGGAGATTATATACCCCCCTATGAATCCCCCAGATCAGGCCTCCATGAATATGGAATTTTAAACCACCTGAGGAAGGTGGAATGGGTTATCACAGACCCTATAGACCTTCCAGAGCCTTTATTTGATATCAGAACTGTTTCATCAATTGATAAACCAAAGTGGAAGTCTTTAAAGGAGGCTTACATTGGGAGGTCAGAAGAATACAGGCCAATCTTTGATTACCTTGAAAAAAGGCGCAGGAACCTCAGGGGAATCCTTGGAGAGCTGATACAACTCTACAGGGTCGAATCTGATACTGATGAAAGGACAGAACGCCTTCTTCATGAGGAACTGCCCGCAGTTCTCAGGGAACTTACGCATTATGAGTACCTGATATCAACAGCCTCCGTGGACGATGGCTTTCCCTGCGACATGGTGGGCATAATGAATCACAGTGCCTCGTCTGGGCTTAATGATGGATTATTTGTCTCCTACATTTTCACACAAGACGCTATTTATCTTACAGTAACACAGGGCGTTAGAAGAGATAGAAAAGAGAGGGATTACCCCAGGTACCTCAGATGCAGATCTGAGGAGTTAAGAAAGGGAAATGGTATAAGTGAAGCTCCCGATGTGAAACTGGGCTCCTCTTCCGCTGCCAGATTATACGAAGATGCTATTATCTGTGCAACCGAATATAATGCAGATAACCTGCCAGCCGGGGATAAACTCGAAATGGACCTCAGCTTAGCCCTTGAAATCTATGATAAAATGATAGAGAACAGTTTTCTCAGTTTCATGAAAGAGCTCTACGGTGAGGAGTTGAGGATCGCCCTTGCTGAACTTGAAGCGGGCCGTAATGTTATCTTCAGTGGACCCCCAGGGTCGGGAAAAACCGTCCTTGCGAAGATTCTGAGCACGGAATACCTCGGGAACAGCTCCTATGTTCTGTACACTGTACATTCAGGCACCGATTACTATGACCTTGTCTGCCGTATTGTGCCGCAGACCGGTGAAAATGGTGAATTGGTCTATTTTAAGGAAAAAAGGTTCCTTCTGGATGCTCTCCTCTCAGGGGGTGTGCTAATACTTGATGAACTTAACAGGACACAGATAGACACTGCCCTGGGCATATTCTTCACCTACCTTGAGAGAATTCACAGGGTCCAGGATGCCCCCAAAATCAGGGACATCCTCCTAAATGAAATAGGCGAATCTCCCCCCATAGAATACCTGAGGAAGGCCCTTTCCCGATTCAGGGTGGTGGGAACACTGAACGTCTATGATAAGATTTTCCTCTTTAAACTTGGAGATGCCCTGAAGAGAAGGTTCACATTCATTGACATAACAACGACTCCCCGCATAATCGAGAGTATATCAGGTTCGCCGGAGAGATTCATGAGCCTCTGTGAATATGATAAACATGTTCTTATGGAGATACTTGAAATCTTCAGTAAAATCAAAATATAAAACCTCTGGGTATCGGAATTCTGAAGGAAACCATAGAGTACAGCAGATACTACCGTTCTGAGAATGCCATTGATATGGCCGTTGCAGCAAAAATTATCCCCTTCTTTGAAAATGATATGAGATACCCTGACGTCATGGATGTGCTCGAGACCCATGGGCTTTCAGCTTCCATTGAAAAACTCAGGGCCATGAACATTCAGCTTCAGTGATCCCAATGCCTGAACAATGGAGTTACCACTGGGATAGGGAACTTTCAGGTGAAGGCATCTTCTCTTTCAGCACAGATTATGATCTTAATAATATTTTCGTGAACGGCACGAGTTTGAGGGATCTGCTGGTAAGAAGGGCTGCAAGATTGTATCTGGGGTCCCCTAAGTCCATTTCACTTGAATTTACTGATAAATTCGGGGATCTGGTTGTGAAAAGGTGTGATGAAGTCACGGATAAAATACGGGTCGTGCCATGGAAGATCTCAGGTGGGGAAGGAAATCCACAGAAAGTCTACAAATACATAAAAGAGACCGTAGTTGAGGATATAAACCTCCTCATCGGCCACATCATCCCCCTATTAAATGAAAACTTCAGGTTAACCGAAACGTTCTCACACCAGCTACAGAAAGATTTTCCACCCAGCCCCTCTTTCATTATAAACCTTCTTGAACAGTCTGTCTCCAGGTTTAGGATTGCTCTTGAAAAACTATTCCAGACAGGTCCCATCCACAGGGAAATGCATTCCAGGAGAGATTACCATGGTTCACGCCTCTACACTGGCTCATCAATGAATCTATCACCCTACAGGATCTATATTAAAAGCTGGCATGACCATGAAACCATACTCAACAGGATGATATCCCAGACAGCATATTACCTTATGTGTGCAGCTGAACTTGTGGGTGGAATGGTTGATGGTGAAAGGTCTGAATTATGCCAGACTCTCTTTAGATCAGCGGCTGGAATCATGGACAGGTACCATCTCTGGGCCTTTTTCACCATCGATATTCTTGAGGAATCACGGGTGATCGAGCGACTAATATCACAGGGAAACAGGCTTTACAATGAAATTTACAGTATCTTCCGGATTATAAGGGACACTGTTATTTACCTCAACCTCATCCACCCTCTGCAGGGGGATGGGGTGGAGATGCCCCTTCAGGAATTTTACAGTGTATATGAAACCTGGGCAATCTCAAGAATATGGGATAAATTCCGCCAGATGGGATTTCATATTAAATCCGTTGAAAAAAGTCTTCCGCGTATTCCATCCTCTAAAATGTCCATCAGGATGGAAAGGGGCAATGAAAGTGCCATGATAATATGGGAAGTGAAGCTAAATGCAATTGAACACTCAACATACTATGGTGACCTCCTGCAGGCCTTTGGAGGAGGTGGAAGTGTTATAAAACCTGATATAACCGTTCTTTATGAATCTGAAGGTCATAAGAGGGCTCTGGTGGGGGATGTTAAATTTTCAGTTACAGATACCGGACTTCCGCGTCTTGAATCAGTCTATAAGGTTCTCAGTTATGTGGAGGATCTCAGGAAATCCCCCCTGTTCAGAGGATGGGATCTTGAGGGGCTCCTGGTATACCCTGGAATGGTGAGCCCAGTTACCGTTCCCTCCTCGCAGAGTGGCAGCCATATCCATGTTTTTCCGCTTAACACATCAAACAGGGAATTTGGGTTGTTTAGGTAATCACATTAAACTCTGCTCCTTCCTGTTGAAGAGGAAGGCCGCTGCAAGGACGGCTATAACTGCAAAAACCGATATCACTGCAACGTTAACCTCAAGTGGGAGCACCGAATCTCTCAGTATTGTGAACCTGAGGGCGTCTACTGCATAGGTGAGGGGGTTTATATAAACTGCGCCCTGAAGCCAGGCTGGGAGTCCTGTTATTGGGAAGAGGGCCCCGCTAAGAAGGAATATTGGTAGCACTATGAAGCTCATTATGAGGTTGAACCCCTCCATGCTGTCTGTGAAGGCCGCTATCATGAGTCCGAGACCACCAAGGCCCATGGATATTATCAATGCTATAACCATGCTAACAGCGAAGCAGATGGGGGACATTGTAACTCCCACTATGAAGGATAGGACAAGCAGGATGGCCGCCTGTATCATCGAAGCAGTGCTTATCCCCAAAGCCTTTCCGATCACTATGGAGGGCCTTGATATGGGCGCTACCAGTATCTCCTTCAGGAACCCGTACTGCCGGTCTATGATCACAGAGACCCCCGAGAATATGCTTGTGAAGAGTATTGTCTGACCTATTATATCCGGATAGATGAAGGCCCTGTAGCCCCCAGCCACTCCACCGAACCTCACAGCAGCCCCCAGGCCTGTACCGAATATTATGAGCCAGAGGAGGGGGGTTACGACCGATGTGACTATCCTTGAACGGTAACGGAAGAACCTCTTCATCTCACGCAGCCATATTGTGTATATGCCCTCAAGTTCCGCCATGGTATCAAACCTCACCTATACCCCGGTATACACCCTCCATTTCTACCATATCATGCCTCACTTATACCCCTACCGGTGTACCTTATGAACACGTCCTCAAGGGTGGGGTGTTCCAGTTCCACTGACCTCACGTAGAATCCAGTCCTCGCTGCAAGGTTAACGATCTCGGGAACCAGGTTTTCGCCCCTCTCAACCAGCACCTTGACCTCGTCATCCACCAGGTAGGTCTTCTTAACGTATTCCTGTTTAGCCAGGATTTCATGGAATTCCTCCGCCCTGTCAACCCTGACCGTTATGGTGTCTGCCCCAAGTTCCCTCTTGAGGTTTGAGGGGCTGTCAGCCTTTATTATCTCCCCACGGCTCATTATGGCCACCTCATCGCAGAGTTTATCTGCCTCCTCCATGTAGTGGGTGGTCAGGAGCACCGTAACATCCTCCTCCCTGTTGAGCCTCTCTATGTACCTCCAGATGCTCTCCCTTGTCTGGGGGTCGAGACCAAGGGTTGGCTCGTCAAGGAAGAGGACCCTGGAGTGGTGTATCAGGCCGCGGCCTATCTCGAGGCGCCTCTTCATACCACCAGAGTATGTCTTAACATACTCATCGGCCTTATCACCCAGGGCTATGAGTTCAAGGACCTCATCTATCCTCCTCTCCCTTATATCCCTGGGGACCCCATAGAGGGCGGCGTGCATTTCAAGGTGCTCCCTTCCTGTGAGTATGTCGTCCAGGGCCCTTGACTGGAAGACTATGCCTATGGACTCCCTCACCTTCCTTGCCTCCCTCACAATGTCGTAGCCGTTTACCATGCCCCTACCTGATGTTGGGTGGAGTATGGTGCAGAGCATTGATATCAGTGTGGTTTTACCTGCACCGTTGGGTCCCAGGACCCCGTAAATGGAGTTTTCAGGGACCTCCAGATCAACGGAATTGACCGCCAGGAAATCATCATATCTCTTGCTTATACCCTCTGTCTCGATTATGTTACCCATAGAAACCCCTTCAGCTGATCCATGTTCTGATTATCACAAGTATTTTATGCCTTCCGTGATTAATATAATATTAAATGGAAATCTGGTGTTGAGATTCCATCATGGTTTCAGAGAACATTCCTCAGGTGTGGGGTGGTTGATTGAGGTTCAGGTCCATTGAAAAGTCACCTACCGGCATAAAGGGTCTTGACATGGTAACAGGGGGTGGTTTCCCCGAGGGGCGGAACACCCTCATCTACGGGGGCCCTGGTACCGGTAAGACATTCATTGCAGTTGAGTTCCTTCTGAACGGGGCATTCTATTATGGCGAGCCAGGTGTCCTTGTGAGCTTTGATGAACCGGCGGATAATATAGTTGAGAACTTTCAGTCAGATGAGAGGCTCCTTGAAAAACTGATGAAAGATGGAAAAATCTTTATTGAGGATGTTTCAGGGGCACTTGACCCCAGTATAGGGTCTTACAGCCTGGATGCCCTTAAGATAAGGATTGAGGATGCTGTTAAAACCATCGGTGCCAGGAGGGTTGTCCTTGATAAGGTTGACAGTCTCTTTGATGGTGCATCAGATATGGGGCCCATCCACATGGAACTACGCCATCTCATATCCTGGCTGAAGGGGATGGGGGTTACAAGCGTATTCACCGCCGGGGACTCGGGGGCAAACCGACCCATGGACTCGAGGATTACATCTCTGACTGTGTCATACACCTCACCCACACCTTCGATGGGGAGATTGGAACAAGGCACATGAGAATAGTCAAGTACCGTGGTTCAGTTCACGGCCTCAACAGGTACCCCTTCCTCATCAATGAGAGGGGAATCTCCATCTTCCCTATAACATCCCTCAAACTTGATTACAGTGTCAGCCGGGAAGTCATATCAACAGGCATACCTGACCTTGACGATATGCTGGGTGGGGGTATATATAGGGGTTCAAGTGTGCTGATATCCGGTACCACGGGGGCAGGTAAGACCACCCTGCTTTCAAAGTTTGCATATGAGGCATGCCGTCGTGGTGAACGCTGCCTCTACTTTGCCAATGAGGAACCCTCAGATCAGGTCATCAGGAACATGGAATCTGTGGGTATCCACCTCAAGGACTATATTGGTGAGGGCCTCATGATACACGCTGATAGGCCCACATCCCTGGGACTTGAATCCCACCTGACCGAGATGCAGGACCTTGTACTGGACTTCAAACCGGATACTGTACTTGTGGACCCTGTGACTGGCCTTGCAGCTGCAGGTGGCCCCTCCCACAGGGCCAGCAATGCAAAGAACCTCTTCATAAGGTTCACGGATTTCCTGAAGTCACGGGGTGTGACCTCACTCTTCACATACCTCATAAGGTCACCTGCCACCGCAACCAAGACTGAACTTGAGATCTCCTCACTGATCGATACATGGATTGTCCTGGAGCATGTGAGGACCAACGGTGACTACAAGAGGCTCCTCCGTATACTCAAGAGCAGGGGGATGAACCATTCAAGTAGCATCGCAGAGCTGAGATTCACTGAAAGGGGTATTCTCCTTAAGGGGGGATCATGGTGAAACTTCACCTGAGGCTCTATGTGTTAGGTGACAACCAGCTATCTGATGCTGCCCTCATGAACATCCGGTCTCTTGTTGGTGATGAGGCGGTGGTGGAGGTTATAGATGTCGGTGAAAAGCCAAGCCTTGCACGTGAAAATGGTGTTATAGCCATCCCCACCCTTGAGAGACTGAAACCCGGACCTGTGAGGAGGGTCATCGGTGACCTTTCAGACAGAAATGCGCTGATGGAATTCCTTGGCTACCCCCATTTAAGTGAAAACCTGAAGTAGGATGTGTTCACTTGAATCTTGATGAATACAGGGCCAGATGGCTTTCAAGGCTTAAACTTCCCGACCTGAATTCCATGATGGGGGATATGAAGAGGGGGGATCATCTCTGCCTCATCTATGAGGATGAAGAGGAATGGCTTGATGCGGTCATTCCATTCATCATGCACGGAGTTAAGGCTGGTGAGAGGTGCATCTACATAAGTGACGAACACAGCACCGATGATGTGAGAAGGGTCCTGATGAATTCAATACCGGATACCCCCTCACTGGAGGCCAGTGGACAGCTTATCATAAAGGATAGGAGTGTCTACGCTCCATCAGGCGTTTTTGAACCTGAAGAAATGATAAGTTTGCTTGAATCAGAGGTTCAGAGGGCCATTGCTGATGGTTTCCATGGTCTCCGTGTCACCGGTGAGGCTACCTGGATTCTGAGGGACGTGGAGGGAAGTGAACGTATCATGGAATATGAGGCCCTTCTGAAAGATTTCTTCAGTGAAAATGAATGCATAGCCCTGTGCCAGTACCACAGGCCGTGCTTCAGGGCAGAGACCCTGAAGGGTGTGCTCCTGACCCACCCGTTCATTGTGTGGAAATCCAGGGTTCAGTGGAACCCCTACCACCTTGAACATGAAAATGCTCCCGTTGATGTTAGCGAGGACCTTGAAGTTGAAAATTGGTTGAGGAACATTGAACGTGAAAGCGAACTAATCAGGACCATCGAAAACCTCGAGTACATCGGTGAAAGTTTCATAGACAATAGTCCCAGCATAGTGTTCCTCAAGGACTCTGAACTGAGGTATATAATTGTCAACCAGAGTTTCTGCGAATCCATTGGTATGGAGAGGGATGATGTCATCGGAAAACGCGATCATGATATAATGGATGCTGATTCAGCCAGGAAGTGCCATGAATCAGACATGAAGGCCATTGAAAATGGTTTATACCACTCAGAAGATGTTCTTGGTGGTAGAATCTATGAGGTCACCAAGTTTTCCATTGAACTTCCTGATGGGGGCGTGGGTGTTGGTGGGTATGCGGTGGATGTGACACCCAAGAGGATGTATGAGATGGAACTTGAAAGCTCAAGGAATAACTTCATGGGTGTTGTTGAGGGCAGCCCCGACCCCATCATAATAGTTGACTCTGAGGGGGTGATACTCTACTTCAATCCCGCTGCAGAGGACTACCTCTCCCTGAACTCGATTGGTGAAACCATTGGAGTCCCCCTGAAAGGGGATGTTCAGGAGATAAAGATCGTGTCCCCTGAGGGTTCTGTGAAAACAGCGGAGATGAGCGTCACGGAGATTAAATGGGAAAGTGAAGACGCGATGCTTATAAGGCTGCATGATATCACACGCCTCCGTGAATATGAGAGGTCCCTGAGGGATTCGCTGAGGGAGAAGGAGGTGATGCTCAGGGAGATACATCACAGGGTTAAGAATAATCTCCAGATAATATCCAGCCTTCTGAACCTCCAGAGATATCGTATTGATGATGAAATGGTGGCTGATGTATTCATGGATAGTGTTAACCGCGTCAAGTCCATGGCCATGATACATGAGAAGCTATACCAGTCAGAGAACCTGGCTGACCTTCCATTCTCTGATTACATAGTTGACCTTGTATCTGAGATCAGATCAAATTATCCTGAAAAGAGGATCTCAGTAACCTATGATATAGATAAAGTGCACCTCGACATAAACAGGGCCATACCTGCAGGTTTAATAGTCAACGAGGCTGTCACAAACGCCATGAAGCATGCGTTCAAATCAGAGGGCGACCTCATCATACGCCTCTTTTTGAGGGAGGGCATGGTCCATGTGGAGGTTGAGGATAACGGACCCGGTCTTCCAGCCAACTTTGATACGGATACAGGCGGTAGCCTTGGCATGGACCTTATGAGAAACCTTGCAGCACAGCTTGATGGTGAACTCAGAATCAGCGGTGATGACGGCGTGCTGGTGAGCCTTGTTTTCCCTCTTTAGAAGAACTGAATGTTAAGGGGGCTCCGATTTGAAGATGGAAGTTGATACTTACACTGCAACCATGGTCTCTGGACTCGCAGTGATCATCCTGGCGGCCGTCAGTGTGGTGGACGGGACCCACGATGTCTCTGCAATACTGTTCCTTGTCGGCGGACTTCTTGTGGCAGCTGGCTTCATGCCACAGAGATCAGTTAAAGATGGGCCTGCTGTGATGGGGGCGGCATACGGGTGGTATGTGAGCCTTGTTTTCATCTGTTTTTTTGCCTTCTCCATTAATTACGCTGGAAGAATCTTCGGTGCTGCTGAGATACTCGGCCTTACTGCATCGGTTATGGTTATCACGATGATCCTATCATGGGCGTACCTTTCATGGCGGGAGTGATCTGTGGACCAGAACATGCCCTAATGGCCTGGAGTGAAGAGCTGACCCGCCAGAAACCAGCTTAAACTTCCCAAGGGCCTTTCTCCGAAGTATTCCCCTCCTCTGGAAAATGATAAATAAGCCGGTTTACATATTATTATCCGGTGAGGTGCATGATATTTGAGATAATAAAGTCTGAGGGGATATCCCATAATTCCTATTTTCTTGCATCCGGTGGTGAGGCTGCTGTTGTGGATCCAAGAAGGGATGTGGATGTGTACCTTGAACTCGCAGAGAAAAACAGCGTGAACATCAGGTACATATTTGAGACCCACAGGAACGAGGACTACACCATCGGATCCATGGAACTTGCGCGGTATGTGGATGCTGAGATACTCCACGGGGCGAATCTTGATTTCAGGTATGGTACCTCTGTTGTGGAGGGTGACACCTTCAGGCTGGGAAACCTTGAACTGGAGGTCCTGGAGACACCTGGCCACACCTATGAGAGCATCTCTGTGGCTGTGAGAGACCGGAGCGTTTCAGATGATTATCTGATGGTATTCGTGGGTGATGTGCTATTTGCAGGTGAAACTGGACGTGTTGATTTCTTTGGACCTGAAAAAATCCCTGAAACCGCTGGTTTACTCCATGAGAGTATACATGAAAAGATACTGCCCCTGGGGGACCATGTTGTGGTCTGCCCGGCCCATGGGGCGGGTTCGGTCTGCGGTGCGGATATAAGGGACATGGACACAACAACGGTGGGGTATGAGAGGCTCACAAACCCCTACCTCCAGATGGGAAGGGATGAGTTCATTGAGCACAAGATGTCCGAGAGGCTCTACACACCCCCATACTTCAGGAGAATGGAGGAGAACAACCTTAGGGGCGCACCGGTGGAGAACCCCAACCTTGAAGCCCTCCCTGTCCCTGACTTCAGGGAACTCCTGAATGAGGGGGCCCAGGTGGTTGATGTCCGGAACCCCACAAGCTTCTCATCTGGCCACATACCCGGAAGCCTGAACATCTGGCAGGACGGCTTCGCGGCCTTTGCAGGGTACTTCCTCAACTACGACGACCCTGTGCTGGTGGTGGATGATGGGCGTGGCGTCGAATCTGTGAGAAGGTCCCTTATAAGGCTGGGCTATGATAACATGGCAGGTTACCTTGCAGGGGGATTCCCCTCCTGGTACATGGCTGGACTCGAGTTCAACGCCATAAGTGCCATAAGCGTCCATGAGCTCAGAGAACTCAGGGGTGACCTCTTCCTGCTTGATGTGCGTAAGATCACAGACAGGGAGAGGTTCTACATTGAGGGCTCAGAGCACATCTGGGTGGGGGATCTCCCTGATAACATTGACATGATACCCGAGAAGGACGTGGTTATATACTGCGACTCAGGTTACAAGTCAACGATAGCCGCCAGTATACTTGAGAGGCATGGTTTCAGTGCCACAACTGTACTTGGGGGTATCGGGGCCTGGCTGAGGGCAGGTTACCCCGTCGTGGAGGTGTGAGTATGGGTATAGTTAAGATTCCCCTCATGAGCAGGGAGGAGTACGATGAGTTCATAAGGGACAACTTCATGAGCAGGATAGCCTTCAACGGTGAATATCCATACATAGCCCCCTTCCTCTATGTATTCGATGGGGAACACATCTACTTCCTATCAACAAGGTACGGCAGGAAAATAGATCTCCTCAAGAAAAACCCCTACGTCGCAGTGGAGATAGAACACTACGAGGAGGACCTATCAGATTACCGCTTCGTTACACTGCAGGGGCAGATAGTTGAGGAGAAGGACCCCTCAACCAGGAAGAGGGTTAAGGGGATGTTCGCTGACCTCATAGAGAAGCACGGTCTATCCAGGAACATCCTGAAGGCCCTTGGTCATTCACCGGAGGATCCCCTGACATGCCTTGTGGAGATGGACCGTTCCTATGTATGGAAACTGGTTGATGTGGTTGATATTGTGGGCATAAAAAGCGGTGAGTAGGCCTCAATAAGAATAAGTGGTTCCAGGTGGCTGGCCACCCGGAACAGGTTAGGGGGGTTAAATGTAGAAAAAGTTTTAGGGTGTTGAAGGAGTTTAAATGAAGGTTGGGGGGATGAACATCTACTCCTTCACCTACCCTATCCTTTCCTACCATTCACATACACTAAAGGTTTTTTGTGAATAATTTCACCCATTCGCATCTTTTTTGTGACATCTAAAGTAACATGCCAGCCATGCCTGTTACGGTGCCGCTTCCGGCAGCGAATGCCAGGAAAGTCACTGCCATCCCCACCTTTATGAGTCCTGAAACACGTGATGCTGTTTCCCTATCCTGTGCTCTGAGTATCATGAAGGCGGCCCTCAGGAAGAAAAGCACTGCAACAGCAAGGACAGGGATGTAGAGGATTGAGAATATCCCTGTAATGTAAAGGCTTGGGCTTGTGAGGCTTGCGGATAACATGAAAGCGGCCGCAAGGATCCCTGAAACCCTCATGCCATGTGTTATGGGGAGTGTTGTTGCACCCTCAACCAGGTCCCCCTCCACGTCCTCCATGTCCTTGACGATCTCCCTTGCCATGGTCATGAGGAAGGCGTAGATTCCAAGGTAGATGGACGTAGAGATTTCACCCACAACTATGCCACCAAAGACGAAACTCATCCCTGTGAGGAAGGATATGGTTATGTTGCCAACAAGGCACCTCTTCTTGAGGCTCCAGGCATAGTATACCATGAGCAGGGAACTGGAAGCCGCCACAAGACCCGGTAGAGGGCCCAGGTAGAATCCCAGTGCTGAAGCCAAAACAA
This sequence comes from Methanothermobacter sp. K4, assembly GCF_022014235.1. Taxonomy (NCBI): domain Archaea; kingdom Methanobacteriati; phylum Methanobacteriota; class Methanobacteria; order Methanobacteriales; family Methanobacteriaceae; genus Methanothermobacter; species Methanothermobacter sp. K4. The sequence goes on along the minus strand of NZ_JAKLTD010000001.1, from coordinate 582,807 downwards.
AAAGTAAGGCAGAATAGGTACCGGCAGCCCCTCTTGTGATCCTACCTGAGGGTATGGGACGTGATGGCCTGTTAACTCTGTCGATTTCATGGTCAAAGTAGTCATTTATCACATTACCTGCGCCTGTGGCGGTGAAAACAACTATGCATGCGAGGAGAACATCAACATCAAATCTGCCGGCAATGAGGGCCATGAGTATAACGGTTATTACAGCCATGACAGCGTTTACGGGTCTCAGTATTTCAATGTAAGGGTTCATGCCAAAACCTCCATCAGCTCTATCATATAAAAGACTTGAACTACTCCCAGCTTTTACATGTATCAATCATGATAAATCAAAAGCCACTTATACCTTGAATTACTCCATAATTCCTATGAGCGGCAGTGACATTCTTGGACTTCTGATGGTATATCTGTATGTTGCGGTTTTACTGATTGTATCTGAGAGGCTCCTCGGTGATAGGCCAAACCTGAGCCGGAAATTTGTACATATAATGGTTGGTAACATCCTATTTATATTACCCCTCTTTGATAGCCGCCTGGTTATAACATTCCTTGCGGCGGCGCCATTCATACCCCTAACATTCCTCATAAGCCCCTACTCCCCACTGAAGATAAAACACCGGGCTTCCTCCTATGGCCACGGCCTTGGCCTCGTCTACTACTCCATATCCTGGACCGTGCTGGCCTACCTGTTCTTTAAGGCCCCCTGGGTCACGGGTATAGGTATAGCCGCCATGTCCTATGGTGACGGCCTTGCAAGCCTGATAGGTGAGAGGTTCGGCAGGACAACCTTCAGTGTACTGGGGGATAGGAAGAGCCTGGAGGGCTCCCTGGGTATGTTCCTGACACTCCTGGTGACGCTGCCCGTCGTCCTCATCTACTACTCACAGAATATTGCCCCGCTGGTCATAGTGGGGATTGCCCTGGTATCAACGGTACTGGAGGCCCTCACCCCCCGGGGCCTTGACAACCTTACAGCATGCTTCGGGGCAGTTGCAGCCTACCTAATCCTCGGGGGAATGGCTGTTTGAGGTTCATAGTCATTGATGGCCTTGACGGGGCAGGTAAGGACACCCACGCCGAACTCATAAGAAGGAGGTACCTTGAGCGTGGGGAGCGCGTAATATTCAGGTCCCACCCTGAGGAGGATAACCCCTACGGTCGAAGAGCCAAGAAGGCCCTCCTCATGGGTGGGAAGGTTAACCACATCAAGGCCGCGGTTTTCTATGCCCTGGACGTCATAAGGTCCCTCTGGCTCTACCACTGGCGCTCCAATCCAGGCCCTGACACCCTGATATTCTCAAGGTACCTCATGGGTGTGGCCTACCTCCCAGGGCCCCTGGCATCCATACTGTACCGCCTGCTCTCAAGGGTCCTTCCGACCACGGAGTACATGTTCTTCCTTGACGTATCCCCTGAGGAGTCCCTGAGAAGATTGATGGAGAGGGATGAACATGAAATGTTCGAGAACCTGGAGGACCTCACGAAAACAAGGGAGAAGGCACTCAGGCTTGCCAGTGGCTGGTACATAATAAATACAGAGGACCCCATAGCTGATGTGCAGCGAAGGATAGACGAGATACTTGACCTTCTGGATGGTGATGCCTCTGAAAATTATCTGCCTTGTTGAGGACACCGCAAAAGCCCCATTGATGGGGGAGCATGGCCTCTCACTGTACATCGAGTCTGACATCAGGATACTCTTTGATATGGGGCAGAGCAGACTCTTTGCAGAGAATGCCAGAAGACTGGGCGTTGACCTCAGGGAGGTGGATGTGGCGATTATCTCACACGGCCACTATGACCATGGGGGTGGGCTCAGACATTTCCTCGAAATCAATGACTCTGCAGATGTCCTCATGGGGGAGGGGGCATTCACACCACGCTATGCAATTAATGGTGACTGGAGGTTCATAGGCCTCGAGGAAATCCATGACGACCGGATAAAATTCCTGTGCAAAACTGAGAGTTTTCAGGGTTTCACTGTAATACGGGACTTCGAGGATCTTTTTGAGAAACCAGCTGGTAACAGAACACTCTTTGCATGTTCAAAGGGTGAACTTGTCCCTGACAGCTTCTCCGATGAACTGGCGCTTGTCATTGAAGAGGGGAGTTATCTGAGCCTCATAACGGGTTGTTCCCATAACGGCATCCTCAACATTGTCAGAAAAGCCTATGATATCTTTCATGGGCCTCTAGATCTTGTTGTGGGTGGTTTTCACCTCGAAGGATCCTCGGAGGGGGTTGCATCCCGGCTCGGAGAATTTATTAGAGGCCCCGTCTACACTGGCCACTGCACCTCAGAGGAAGCACGGCTGGGTCTGGCTGAAGGTCTAGTTAACGTCAATCCACTCCAGACCGGTACAGAGATCATCGCATGAGAGATATTATTAAAGAGGAATTCTAGATATAATAGTATGAAGCGGGCCATCCTCGTTATTCTAATACTAATACTCATTCAGGGGGCGCATGCACACCAGCCACGCCTTGTGAGTGATGATGAGGTTACAGTCAAGAACCCAGAGGTGTCACAGGCATTCTATGGTAAACTTGAGGGGGAACCCGTCTACTTCAGGGTTGATTCCAGTAGACCCTTCAGGCTCTACATTAATATTCTGGTTCCGCTCTCCCCTGATGCAGAGGCTGTCTCTGTGGATATAATAAGGGATGGTAGGGTTATAGGGACACTTGATGGTAACCTGAGTTCCTGGAGCCCCTACTTCGAGGAGTTTGGTGGTGACAGTTACTTTAAGGGCCCTGAATTCAACAGGACCGTTGGGGCGGGCACATACTACCTCAGGGTGAGTAACCGGAATAACAGGGGGAGTTACGTCCTTGCTGTGGGGGAGGCTGAATCCTTCCCCCCGGATGGGGCCCTGAACGCTATTTTCATTCTCCCCATCCTGAAGTCAGAGGTTTTCGGTGTTCCCGTATTCCTTAACATCCTCCAGTTTCTGGGTATGGCCATGGGGATGGGGTCATTCCTTGTGCTTCTTCTCCTTTCATGGCGCGGTTACCTTTCAGAGTATGAATACAGGGACATCAGATGGATGCTCTGGGCAGGAATTCTTTTAATCGTTACAGGGTGGATACCCACCCACCTCAGAAACTCCCTGAATATAATGGGAAACCTCATTAACCTTTCACTGATTTTAATCATTATACTGACCTGGAGGTTTGATAAGGGGCTTCCAGGATACAGTAAGTTCAGGGAAAGTATCCTCCTTGCCTCATGGATAATACTAATTATTCTAAGGGCCTCAATTCTGAATTAATGATTCCCGCCAGAATATGGGCGAAACATTTAATAGTTTAATATGCAAATCTTAAAAAGTAAGTTGATCAATTTATAGCCTTGGTTTTATGATTATCACAAATCTCTGAAAGGTGTTTCAATTGGATAAGATAAAAATTGCAATAGTCGGTGTGGGAAACTGTGCCAGCTCCCTGATTCAGGGGATATACTATTACCGTAACAAGGATGCCCGTGATTCAATAGGACTCATGCACTGGGATATAGGAGGTTACAGGCCGGGGGACATTGAGGTTGTGGCGGCCTTCGATGTGGATAAGAGGAAGGTTGGTAAGGATCTGAGTGAGGCCATATTCGCAGCCCCCAACTGCACGACGGTATTCTGTGATGATATACCCAGGATGGGTGTCGAGGTATCCATGGGGCACGTCCTTGATGGTGTGGCGCCCCACATGAAGGATTACCCTGAAGATCAGACCTTCATTGTCGCAGATGACGAACCCGCTGATGTTGTGGAGGTCCTCAGGAAAAGCGGGGCTGAGATACTCCTCAACTATCTACCCGTGGGATCAGAGGAGGCTGCAAGGTTCTACGCTGAGTGCGCCCTTGAGGCAGGGGTTGCCTACATAAACAACATGCCTGTCTTCATAGCCAGTGACCCTGAGTGGGCTGCAAGATTTAAAGACAGGGGGATACCTGTGGTTGGTGATGATATAAAGGCCCAGCTCGGGGCCACCATAACCCACAGAACCCTGGCAAACCTCTTCAAAAAGAGGGGTGTCAGGCTTGATCGGACATATCAGATAAACACCGGTGGAAACACTGACTTCCTCAACATGCTTAACCGTGACAGGCTTGACTCAAAGAAGGAATCCAAGACCGAAGCAGTTCAATCAATACTGGGCGAGGAAAGGCTGGACGAGGAGAACATCCACATAGGCCCCAGCGACTACATACCCTGGCAGAAGGACAATAAGATCTGCTTCCTCAGGATGGAGGGTAGACTCTTCGGGGATGTCCCCATGAACCTTGAGCTTAGGCTGAGTGTTGAGGACTCACCCAACTCTGCTGGATGCGTCATTGACGCCATAAGGTGCTGCAAGCTTGCAATTGACCGTGGAGTGGGAGGACCCCTCACATCAATATCCGCCTATACCATGAAGCATCCTCCGGTGCAGTACACCGATGATGTGGCCGCCGGTATGGTGGATGAGTTCATTGAGGGTAAAAGAGAGAGGTAAACCGCATAATTATTAATTGTGGATGGATAAAAAGAAAAAAACCATCTTCAATCAAACTATTTTTATAAAAAGGAGTTACCTGGTTGAGGATCAGTCCTCCTCAACCTCTATGCATTCACTTGGACATACGTCCATGCATACCTCACATTCATTGCACTCCTCAGGGTGCTGGACCTTGAGTTTACCATCAACTATTATGAGTACCTCCATAGGGCATACATCGACACATTCTCCGCATGCATCACATTCATCATAATCTATGATTATCTTTGCCATTTTGATTCTCCCTTAAAATTCGTTGTAAATTTAATGGTTAGGATTAGGATCTCATTCCTTATAACCATTTCCAGCCGTGGGATAAATTTATGGATAATTAATACATCTGCTGTGTATTTAAGGAAGTTCCTACTATGTATATAAAGAATTAACTGATCTCATGAGAGGGTCACGATGAAAGGGATAAAGGTCGTTGAAACAGCATTCAGGGATGCGCACCAGTCACTTCTTGCAACTCGCCTCCGGACAGGGGACATGATACCCATCGCAGAGGAGATGGACCGGGTTGGTTTCTTCTCACTGGAGGCATGGGGAGGCGCAACCTTTGATACATGCATACGTTACCTGAACGAGGATCCATGGGAGAGGCTGCGGGAACTCAAGGAGCACATAAAGAGGACTCCCATACAGATGCTCCTCCGTGGTCAGAACCTGGTGGGTTACAAGCACTACCCCGATGACATCGTAAGGAAGTTCATTGAGAAGTCCTATGAAAACGGCGTTGATGTGTTCAGGATATTCGACGCCCTCAATGACCTCCGCAACATGGAGTACGCCATAAAGGTTGCCAGGGAACAGGACGCCCATGTGCAGGGGGTTATCTGCTACACCATAAGCCCATACCATACACTTGAAAGTTACGTGGACTTTGCAAGGGAACTCGAGGCCCTTGAATGTGACTCAGTTGCCATTAAGGACATGGCAGGTTTAATATCACCCCACGACGCCTACGAACTTGTAAGCGCCCTTAAAGAGGAGACAGACCTCATGGTGGATCTTCACTGCCACTGCACAAGTGGTATGACACCCATGAGTTACTATGCAGCCTGTGAGGCGGGGGTTGATATACTTGACACTGCAATATCCCCCCTATCATGGGGTGCCTCACAGCCTCCAACAGAGAGCCTTGTTGCTGCCCTCAGGGACACCCCCTATGATACTGGACTCGACCTCAGGATCCTGAAGAACATCAAGAAGTACTTCGAGGAGATCAGGAAGAAGTACAGCAGCATACTGGACCCAATCGCCGAGCAGATCGACACGGATGTCCTCATATACCAGATACCAGGGGGTATGCTATCAAACCTTGTTTCCCAGCTAAAGGAACAGAACGCCCTTGACAGGTACGAGGAGGTCCTTGAGGAGATGCCCCGCGTCAGGAAGGACATGGGTTACCCACCACTTGTAACCCCAACGAGCCAGATAGTGGGTATACAGGCTGTTATGAATGTCCTGAGCGGTGAAAGGTACAGTATGGTCACCAATGAGGTGAAGGACTACTTCCGGGGACTCTACGGTAGACCACCTGCACCTGTAAATGAGGAGGTTGCAAGGAAGGTCATCGGCGATGAGGAGCCCATCGACTGCAGACCCGCAGACATCCTCAAGCCCCAGTACGAGGAGTGCAGGAAAAGGGGTGAGGAGATGGGCATCATAGAGAAGGAGGAGGACATACTGACCCTTGCACTCTACCCAGCCATAGCACCCAGATTCCTGAGGGGAGAGGTGGAGGAGGAACCACTCGAGCCCCCCGTGGAGGAGAGGGCGCCCAGCGGTGATGTGCCAACTGTATTCCATGTTGAGGTGGACGGTGACGAATTCAACGTCAAGGTTGTACCCACAGGATACATGACCATCGAGGAGGCTGAACCGGAACCCGTGGACGTTGAGGGTGCCGTCAGGTCAACGATGCAGGGCATGGTTGTGAAGCTGAAGGTCAGTGAGGGTGACCATGTTAATGCAGGGGATGTTGTGGCTGTTGTTGAGGCCATGAAGATGGAGAACGACATCCAGACACCCCATGGTGGCGTTGTTGAGAAGATATACGCCGATGAGGGTGAAAGGGTTGAAGCCGGTGACATCCTCATGGTCATAAAATAAAAATTTTTATATTTTTTACACTGCAGCCATCACAGGCACCTCCAGCTTCTGCTTCAAGAGCAGCATCCCCCAACTGTGAGTTCCATGGGTCATTTACATCTGCATTTTTCCACTAGCATTGAGAGCGTACTCATTTTCTAGAAGCTTTTTTCTGCTATTATCTCTCTATAACTGATCCCTGTAAATCAGTGAAAAGCTATCGTTGAAGATTCCAGATCCGTTCAATCCATGATGACATGATGATGCAGCCAGCGGCCGTGAGTAAACCCTCAAGGAGACCCCCTGTTGCTGAATAGACCCCCATGCTCACCACCGACCTCATGATGGGGAATAAACCTGCTAGGTACAGGTATGCAGAAAGTCTGAATTAAGAATATTAAAGGTGGTGCAGTTAACATGATCAGGAGATAACCTTTAAGGTCTACATATGCTCCCTCATCCCTCTTCATGGACAGAAGGCCCCTTATCACCAATGCGATGCTCAGGACGAGTACCACAGTTGCAATTACATTGTAGAATACCAGCTGCCATGCAGGATAAAACCACCATGTATGTGCATTCACCATCACCTCAGGGTGATAATATAATATGAATACATAAAAAAGTATTCCTTGATTCTCTCAGTTAAAGAAGTATTGGGTTAAGAAGAAACATATGTTCCCCCACCCTTCCCTCAGTTAAAAAAAGTCTGTGGTCAGAAAAAAACTATAATAAGCCTCCAGTGTGAGGATCAACCCTCTATTCAAGGTATCCTGTGGGATCCTCAACACCTGCAAGCTTGAAGGCCCTCCTCCTCCTCATACAGGACTCGCAGACCCCACAGTGGACCTCACCTCCACTGTAACATGAGTAGGTTAACTCAAAGGGCAGACCCAGAGCAGAACCAACCTCAACGATCTCCCTCTTGGTCATACCTATAAGTGGCGCCCTCACCTCAACACCCCGGAGCGTACCTATACCCAGAAGCCTGTTGAATGCATCAAGAAACTCTGCAGAGTTATCAGGGAAGGTCTCGGCCTCCTCAAGGTCCCACCCCACTATAACCGCATCTGCATCCAGGGCCTCTGCAAAGGAAACACCAATAGCTGTAAAGACTATGTTCCTCCCGGGTACCCAGACCCTCCTTGCCGTCTCAAGGCACTCCTCCCTGTCATCAAGATCCGCTGGTGAGGGTATCTCACCACCCGCTGTGAGGGCGGAACCACCAAGCCTTCCAAGCCAGGGGAGTTCAATGGTTGTGTGCTCAATGCCAAGGTGCTTTGCAAGTTTCCTGGCGTGTTCAATCTCCATTGAGGCACTTCTCTGGCCGTAATCGAATGTTAAAGCGTGGATCTCATATTCAGATGCTAGCAGTGCTGTTGCAACTGCAGAGTCCATGCCAGCTGATAGTATGCTGATAGCCTTGCTCATTTCAGACCTCCCCATCCCTTATGCTTTACCAGTATGCTGATCAACCTAATCATCAGAAGCCTCCCTATGTTCTACCAGTATGCTGATTGACATTATCACCTCAGGCCTCCCCGCTATTATTTTATTCTCCATTCTTATCCTCCATGAAGTTTCTGAACTGTTTCTCGGCCATTTCAATGACGTCCCTGAGGGGTATCCCTGTTTCGAGTGATATCCTTCTTGCATCCTCGTATTCTATCCTTGCATTAACAACCCTTGAGCCCAGGATGCCCACCTTGAACCTGGCCCTTCTTCTCCCCTTTATATCAACCTCTGCCTCCATGACCCTCCTCTCAAGGACGCCCCTGTGAACCTGGGGGAATATCCTCACACCAAGGGTTCCTGTCTCAGAGAATAGGCGCTTGAGTATCATTTCATGATCATTTTCCCTGCATATGACTCTTATTAACTGTCCTGGACGGTTTTTTTTCATTATAACTGGCGTGAGCGTCACATCAAGAGCCCCTGCATCCATGAGGCTTTCGAAGAGGTTGCCAAGGACCTCGCCGCTGAGGTGATCCACATTGGTCTCAAGTAGAGTTACCATGTCATGGTGCACCGCCTCTGAGCCCCTCACCACCCTCAGGACATTCGGGAAGTCAGGGTCCATGTCCCCTGCACCGTAACCTGTGGCCTGTATCTCCATTGGAGGGTGGAACCTCCTGTATCCCCGGACCATGTTAACAAGGAGCGCGGCCCCTGTGGGGGTTGCAAGCTCCATCTCAACCGGGCCCCCAGTCACAGGAAAACCCCTGAGTATCTCAACGGTGGCCGGTGCAGGGACAGGTATCTTTCCATGGGCGCCACTCACTGTACCTCCCCCAATCGCCACAGGTAGTGTGTAGACCGTATCCCTGTGGAGGTTGAGGTCAAAGTAGGCAAATACAGACCCCAGGACATCTGCAACTGCATCGGCAGCCCCAACCTCATGAAAGTGGACCTCATCCAGTTTCACACCATGCACTGTTGCCTCTGCCTGTGCCATGGTATGGAAGACCGCCCTTGCCATTGATAGCATCTCATCGTCAATGCCAGGATGGCTGATCCTATCAAGGCGCTTTAAAAATTCCATGTAACCTATGCTGAGGGAGTCGTCTGCCCTCACATCCACGTGGGTTGCCCTGAGGCCTGACCTCTTAACCTCCGACACCTCCACCGTTGCCCCGCCAAAGTGGGATGCTGCCTCCTCCATGACCTCAGCTGTACGCTCAGGGTGGGCTCCCATGTCTATGAGGGCCCCCACCATCATGTTACCTGATACCCCTGCAAGCTGGGGGTCTATTACTGTTACCATTCAAGCACCGTTCAGATCATTCTGGTGGTGAATTGACTATTATTCTCCTTATGGGTATCTCTATTATGGTGTACTTCTCATCACCAAGTTCCCTGCTGAACCTCGCGACTATGGGCTCCACTAGCTCCTCGTCAACCACCGAGCATACCAGGACTGCGTCCCTTGCATAGTCATGTATAAGTGAGATTGCTGACTCGGGGTCCTCCTTGATTGAGAATCCCCTCCACTCTGTTGGGGAGACGCCCTTGTATTCAACTATGTAGAAACCCGTGACGCCCTCATCTGCCAGTATGTTCATGACGCGACCAAGGTTCTCAACCTCCACGAATACCCGTAGATGCACCTTCATTAATATCACCCTATATAGATATGTGGTGTGTAGATAATAAATCTGATGAGGAATAAAATGGTGAAGATACTGGGTTGCGGATAATAAATCTCATTAGGAATAAAATGGTGTTTATATCTGAAGGTGAAGCCCTTGAATGGAAAGTTAAATCTTAACGGTACGGAAATTGTAATCGAATCTGATCTTGTGAGGGTGAGCGCAGAATCAGGGCTTATAACTGCCTCCAAGACAATCAGCACAGCATCCAAGGTTACCCATGAACTTCCAGGACCCCCTGAGGTTTCACGTGTGGGTAACGTGCTCTCGGTATTCTCTGCTGGAGATTTCCTCGATGTCCTTGTGGTGTGTGGGGAGAGGTGTGGCGACCGTATACCTGAAATCCTGCAGCTTGCTGTAAGGGAAGTGACATCAGCCCTGGGGTTACTCGCAGAAATCCTTGAGTCCAGGGTAACCGTGGTCTCCATGCCCGGTGATGAAGGGTTCAGTGCCTCTGACCTGAAGAAGTCCCTGAGGCTTTCATCTCAGAACATGCTCCTTGAGGGCCCGAGGGTTGAGGAACTCCTGGAGCTGCACGGTGTGACAGCTGAGGCCATGGTCGAGGCGGGTATGGAGCTCGTGGTTGGAGCTGAGGTCACGGATGAACTGAGGGAGAGGCTGCGATCCGAGATAAACCGTGCGCTGGGGGATCTGAACGTTCGTGTGCTTCTTGCCGCGGCACTGCATATTGAGGATGACATCAGAAGAAGGAGGCTGCTTGGAGTTGACCTCACAGATGACCCGGCCTACCTCTACAGTGATGAGGTGATGGGCATGGCGGTTGCCAATCAGGTGGCGGGCACCAAGGCAATATTCAACTTCAAGCGCTACGATGAGGAGAAACCAGGTGTGATAGGGGATCTCGGACCCATGGTGGATGATGCAGTCGCTGGACTCATAGCAGGCTGCATGTCAAGGCTCTTTGAGTGATGGTGGTTTTTCATGGATTTTCTGAGGAAATTCGCTGGTCTCATATCATTTTCAACCGTATTCCCGGTGGGTTCAGAGGCGACCGTTGAGGAGATAGCCTCCCTCACAATCCACTGGCCACTCGTGGGGGCACTTATAGGGGCCATTGTGGGTTCAGGGGGTCTTTTAGCATCCCTCATACTCCCATACCCGGTGGTTGCCTGTGCCGCATATGCCCTTGCCATATGGTTCACCGGCTTCCACCACCTTGATGGCCTCATAGACATGGGGGACGCCCTCATGTCCCATGGGAGCTTCGAGAGGAAGATAGAGATAATGAGGGACCCCCGTATCGGTACCGGTGGACTGGGACTTCTCATTGTAGTCTCTTCACTGACAGTGGCATCAGTATATTCCCTTCCATCGAATATCATATTTCAGGGCCTTTTAATTTCAGAGGTCTCTGCAAAGATATGCCTTACAGGGTGTGCACTGGTCTCAAGGCCCCTTGACAGTGGCACAGGAAGGCACTTCATAGTTGCAGCCAGGAGCCCCCTGATGGCTCCTGTGTGGATCCTCTGGTCAGCTGCAGCCTACCTGTTACTCGGGATCCCCGGCGCTCTTGGTGTTGCCGTGGCAGCTGCCTCGGGAGTATTCATCGGATTTACTGCGAGGAGAAACTTCTACTGGAGCACAGGTGATGTTCTCGGGGCCTCAAATGAGATCGGGAGGATGATGGGTCTCCTGGCGATTGCTGCAGCCATCCAGTTAACATGATTATACTGATTTATGGAGGTCATTATAATGGACATCAGGGTTTTAAGGTTAGGTCACAGGAAGTCACGGGATGCAAGGATCACAACACACGTTTGCCTCACCGCAAGGGCCTTCGGGGCATCTGAGGTTATACTGAGTGGTGAGGAGGACCCGAAACTCATGGAGGGCGTTGATGATGTTGTTAAGAGGTGGGGCGGACCCTTCAGGGTGAGTTACAGGAGAAACTGGCAGGGAGTCATTGAGTCCTGGAAGCAGATGGGTGGGGAGGTTGTGCACCTCACAATGTACGGTCTCCCTGCAAGGGACGTTATACCGGATCTAAGGGAAAGTCCGGCAGGTAAAATGGTGGTTGTCGGGGGCGCCAGGGTCCCCGGGAAGGTCTACAGGCTTGCAGATTACAATGTTGGGGTGACTAATCAGCCCCACTCAGAGGTCTCATCCCTTGCAGTCTTCCTTCACATGCTCCTTGATGGAGGCGAATTCGACCTCAAATTTGAGAACCCCCTGATAGAGGTTGTGCCCCAGGCCCACGGTAAGAAGCTGATTGAGAGGGGAGGTGATGCTGATGCTGAGGGTGATAGATAACCTGGTTGTAAGGGAGATTCTAACAGGTATAAGGAGGAAGGGGATTGACCCCTCCAGTTTCAGGAAGGGAATATCTGATATAGGCCGCTACCTGGCCTATGAATTCGCAGATACCCTCAGGTGGCGTGAGGTTGATGTTGAAACGCCGCTGGGAGTTGTCTCGGGTGTTGAGATCACAGATAGAAACAGGATCGTTGTGCTGAGCATCCTCAGGGCTTCACTACCCTTCACAGAGGGTGTTATGAGGGTTTTCCCCGAGGCAGAACAGGGTATAGTGGGGGCCTGCAGGTCAGATGATCCTCCCTTCAATGTTTCAGTCGATTACCTGAGGGTCCCTGAACTGGATGATAAGATAATGGTGATAGCGGACCCCATGCTTGCAACAGGTAACACGATTATGGGGATCCTCGAGGCCCTTGAGGCATACGGCAACCCTGAGAGGACCGTACTCTTCAATGTTATATCCTCAAGGCCCGGCCTTGAGAGGGTTCTTGAAATGGATATGGAGGTCTACACCTGCAGTGTGGAGGAGGAACTCAACGACAGGGGCTACATAGTCCCGGGCCTGGGGGATGCAGGGGACCTTGCATTTGGAAGACCATCAGAATAGATAAGAATAAAACGACCCTGGGGTGGAGTTACCCCCTGTTGTCACCCTGTTGCTGTCATTGTCCCAAACAAAACAGCCAGGGTAGAGTTACCCCAAGCCGTCAGATAACCAAAATAACAGATCTAAACTTCTTAAAAACGAATAAGAATAAGACGTATCACGAGAATTGATATAAACTGATCCCTGAGGAAAGAGTGGCTGGAGTAACTGATCATCAATCGTAGACTGACCTTCCACAGGCTGCCGCTACTATACCAGGTATTCCCTCAACCTTAAGCTCAAAGATGGCCTCCATCCCCTCCTCCTCGAATGCTGCGACTCTTCTTGATTTAATACGGCTTGTTAGGAGTGCGGCGACGGGTGGTGTTACAATGAAAATCGCCCCGGCATCACCGAGCGCCCTCACGGTTTCCTCCTTAAGTTTTCCCTTACCTATGTGAACCAGCACCCCCCTTGATGCCAGGTAGGGCATGCTCTCCTCTATGTCCTCCTTGTTGCTGCTCGTGGGGGCTATCCCCGCCGGGCTTACTGCGGTGTGCATTATCGCAGCACCCCTCACATCAAATGGCTCCTCACCCCTCTTAAGGGCATCAACAAGTTTGGGGAGGGCCGCATCCCTTCCAGTGTATATGATCCCATCTATGATAACACGGTCTCCGGGACTGAGCCCCTCAAGTTCCCTTCTCGTTGTTGGTGTAGATATCCTCATCATTACTACCATCCAGAATCCATTGTTTGACAAGTTGCAGATATCCTCATAATTACATCAGGAATCCATGTTAAGTTCAGAATCTTAAGACTGGCAGAGCCATCAAGTTTAACTTCTAAATAAGGGTTTTGAGATCCTCAAGGAATAGTTCAATGTGCTCCCTCTTGATGTGGGGCATGACAACAACCCTTATGGCTGGGGGGCATGCTGATACAGAGACAGCCCACCCCATCTCCTCGAGTCTGGAGGCAAGTTTCTCTGGACTGATGGATGGATGATTGAATCCCACTATGTTGAGTTCCGATTCAATTACCGGTTCATAGCCCAGATCCTTAAGGCCCTCATTCAACCTGGAGGTCACATCCATCACCCTCAGGGCGAGTTCACGGTACCCGCTACGTCCCATGTGTCTGAGGACCGCCCATGTTGCAGCTGCAGAGGCCCCTGTCCTTGTGCCGACTATCGTTGACTGCTGCTTCTCTGTGAGGTAGGGGGTCTCTATGCTCATGGCGTCGAGGTAGGTTTCGTCCCTGAAGAGTATGCATCCACTGGGTATCGGGGCCAGACCCATCTTATGGGGGTCTATGGTGATGGATGAGACACCAGGGAGTTTAAAGTCAAATTCAGGGAGTTCAAAACCTGCATCCCGTAAGAATGGTATTATGAAGCCCCCGAATGCTGCGTCCACGTGGAGGTGGATGTCCTCCTCAATACAGATATCTGAGAGCTCTGCTATGGGGTCTATCCTCCCGAGTTCAGTTGTCCCTGCAACCCCCACGACGGCCACGGTGTTATCGGATATCATCTCCCTGACAGACCCCACATCAACACGGTAGTCCCTGTCCAGCTCCGCCTCCCTGAGCTCAAGACCCATTATATCTGAGGCCTTTCTGAAGGAGAAATGGGCGGATTTAGGGACGATTATCTCGGGTTTATCCACTCCTGCCATGTTCCTGGCGGCCCTCATGGCCATGAGGTTGGCCTCGGTGCCCCCTGTTATTATGTGACCCGCTGCACCTGGTCCTGATAGGAGTTCCCCCAGCATGCCTATAACACGGGATTCGAGCTCCCTGGTTCCCTTGAAGAGTCCGGGGTCGCCAAGGTTGGACTCCAGGAAGTCACAGTAAACCCTCCTTGCCAGGGGGTGTGAAGATGTGCACATGGATCCAAGTATCCTGCCTGAGGTGTAGGTCATGTCCCTTGACCTGAATTCCTCAAGAAGTTCGAGGACCCTTTCCTCGGGGAGGCCCTTTTCATCCATTTTTACGCCCAGAAAATTAATTTATATGTGAAAAGAGGTTTTAGAGAAGTTTCCTTGCCGCCTTAAGGAGGAGTCTCTGTTCTGCCCTTGCAACTGTCTTCCTCACCTCGGCAACCGCATCTGTGTTGGCGGATACACTGCTTATTCCGAGCTCCACCAGTTTCTCGACTATCCGTGGGATGCTTCCTGCCTGGCCACAGATACTGGTTTTAACCCCGGCCTCATTGCATTTCTTTATAACCCTCTCAATGAGTTTGAGGACCGCGGGGTGACCCTCCGTGTAGAGGTCTGCCACGTGTTCATTGTTCCTGTCTATTGCAAGGGTGTACTGGGTGAGGTCATTTGTACCGAAGCTCACAAAGTCGACGCCCTCTGCAATGAAGTCCTCGATTATGAGTGCAGCTGCAGGTGTCTCCACCATGATACCGAATTCAACGTCCCTGTGGGGCTTAAGGCCCGCCTCCTCTGCTATCCTCTTGGCCTTCCTGAGTTCATCAGGGTGCTGTACCAGGGGTATCATTATGCCTATGTTGGTGTAGCCCTGTTCATGGAGTTTCTTTATGGCCCTGAACTCTGCCCTGAGGATCTCTGGCTCATCCAGTTCCCTGCGTATACCCCTCCAGCCCAGCATTGGGTTGTGTTCGTAGGGTTCATTCTCACCACCCTCAAGGGTTTTGAATTCATCTGTGGGCGCGTCAAGGGTCCTGTACCATACTGGGCGTGGGTAGAACTCATCTGCAACCTTGAGGATGTTCTCTGCGAGGATCCTCACAAGTTCATCCTCACGTCCGTCCTCAATGAATTTCCTTGGGTGTACGCCTGTTGTGAGCATCATGTGCTCGGTCCTCAGAAGTCCAACCCCATCTGCACCTGTTGCTGCGGCCTTCCTTGCAGCCTCGGGCATGCTCACATTAATCTTGACCTCTGTAACTGTGAGTATGGGTGACTCGACGGTGACGGATTCCTGGGCAGACTCCTTCTTCTCCTCTTCTACGACGCGACCCTCATAGACGAGTCCCTTGTTACCGTCGATGCTGACAACCTGGTTCTCCCTTAAAACCTCAGTTGCATTTCCGGTACCGACAACACAGGGTATTCCAAGTTCCCTTGATACTATCGCAGCATGACAGGTGACACCGCCCTCATCGGTTATTATACCGCTTGCCCTCTTCATTGCAGGAACCATGTCAGGGGTTGTCATTACCGTGACGAGGATGTCGCCGAGCTGTATCTTATCCAGTTCATGGATCTCCCTTATTATCTTGACCTTACCTGATGCAAGGCCGGGGCTTGCCCCGAGGCCCTTGAGTATGATGTCCTTTGACTTAACCTCTCCTTCCTCCACGGCTTCCCCGAGGGTTGTTATGGGCCTTGACTGTAGCATGTAAACCTCCCCATCCATTATGGCCCACTCGGTATCCTGTGGTGAGCCATAGTGTTCCTGTATCCTTCTGCCCATCTCCGAGAGGGCGGCTATCTCCTCATCAGATAGGACCCTCTTGTTTCGAAGTTCAGGGGGGACCTCCTTTTTCACTGTCCTGCCATCCTCCCTTGTGAACATGACATTCTTCTCGCCGACAGTGAATTCAAGGAGTTTACCTGTGCTCTTATCAACCCAGTAGGTGTCAGGGGTCACTGAACCTGACACCACGGCCTCACCGAGGCCCCAGGAACCCTCAATGAGGATCTTATCCTCCCCTGTTGATGGGTGGACTGTGAACATGACCCCCGCCTTTTCAGCGTCAACCATCTCCTGGACAACAACCGCTATGTAGACCCGGGAGTGGTCGAAGTTGTTCTCCTCCCTGTAGAATATGGCCCTGGCCTCGAAGAGGGATGCCCAGCACTTCCTGACATACTCCATGACATCCTCGGCGCCCCTTATGTTGAGGAAGGTGTCCTGCTGACCAGCGAATGATGCCTCGGGGAGGTCCTCTGCTGTGGCTGAGGAACGTATGGCGACGTACACATCATCCTTCCCTATCCTATGGCAGAGTGCGTTGTATGATTCTATTATGAGTGTCTGTATATCCTCTGGTATCTCTGTGGATGTTATTATATCCTTTATCTCAGCGGATACCTTCTGCAGTTCCTTTGTATCGTTGACGTCAAGGTTTTCAAGCATGTCCATTACAATGGGCTGAAGTCCCGTGTCTGTCATGAATTTGTCATAGGTTGCCGCTGTAACCACGAATCCCGGGGGGACAGGTATGCCTGCCTGTGTAAGTTCACCCAGGTTTGCACCCTTTCCACCAGCGATTCCCACATCATCCTTACCGAGTTCCTCAAAAAACGCCACATACTTAACCATTTTATCCCCTGAACTAGTTGGTGTCATTAAAAATGTGAATATGGAAAAAATTAGAATTTTATTTTACGAGTTCCTCGCCCCTGTCAATCACAATCCTGCATGGAACAGGGAACTTCATTGCAGCCCTTCTGAGGGCCTCCTTGGCATCCTTGAAGTTCTTCTTGTTTGTCTCGATTGTGATTATCTTCTGGTTCTTCTTAACAAGGGCCACTGTACTCACAGGTTTCCCGAATGCCTTCCTCATCCCGTCCTGAACACGGTCAGCCCCTGCCCCTGTCGCCATGGGGTTTTCGCGGACTATGTGGTGGGGGTAGACCCTTATCTTAAGGTGGTAACCCATCCTACCGGCCTTCCTCTGCATGTAACGGTTTGAGGCTATCCTGGCTGCCTCCAGGGCATTATGGGTTATCTGGGTGGGTGCCTTAACAGCAACGCTCAGTGAAATCGGGAATTCAGCTGAGAGGTTACCCATATCATATTGAACTATCTTTGAACCTGGAATCTTCTTGATGTACTCTCTTCTTGTGTATGCACGAACCATGAATAATCCTCCTGTAATCATGTCCATGAGAATAACTATGAAATGAGTATCTCGGTAACCATTAATAAATATTGTCTTGGAAGCCAAACAGTTAATAGATCCAACCTGAAAAATATAAGGATACATATAATTAGCAGGGATGGTTTTTAAAAGTTTCCATGGTGTCATCATGAAGATAGCCATAACCGGTAAGGGTGGGGTGGGCAAGACAACCATAGCCGGCACCCTGGCCTGCATATTCTCTGGGAAATTCAGGGTCTTCGCCATCGACGCCGACCCCGACATGAACCTTGCATCCAGTATAGGCATAGATGAGGAGATAACACCCATATCCCGGATGAGGGATATTATAAGGGAGCGAACAGGGGCAGAGCCGGGTTCATCCTTCGGTGAGGTATTCAGGCTCAACCCAAGGATAAGTGACCTTCCAGATTCACTCTCCATCCAGCACCCCCGGAGACCCAACCTCAGGGTGATGGTGATGGGTACCGTGGAGCATGGTGGCGACGGCTGTGTCTGCCCTGCCTCGGTGCTCCTCAAGGCCCTGCTCCGTCACCTGATACTCAGAAAGGATGAGATGGTGATCCTTGATATGGAGGCCGGAATAGAGCACCTCGGGAGGAGGACCGCGGAATCCGTTGATCTGATGGTGGTGGTGGTTGAACCAGGCCTCAAATCACTTGAAACAGCATCCCGAATAAAGAAGCTGGCGGCCGATATCGGAGTTAAGAGAATAATGGCCATAATCAACAAGGTCTCCGGGAGAGGGGATGAAGAATTCATGCGTGAACGGCTTGAGGCAGCTGGAATTGACGTGCTTGGCTGTGTACCCGCAGATAAGACCGTTGTGGCGGCTGATATGAGGGGCGAGCCCCTTGCCATGCACCCGGAATCAGCTGCCTTCAGGGCCATAAGAGAAATCTCCGAGAGGATAGCCTCAATGGAGAGATAAATTAGATGGGTGGTAACATAACACAGGAGGCCTGAAATGAGGATATCAGTAACCATAGAAGCGGAATACGAATCAGAGGAGGAAGCCAGGATAGTTATGAAGGCACTTGAACCCGAAAACAGGACATACGTTGAATCTGAAATTGAAGGATCAACATTAAGGTTCACCATGGAATCAGATTCCATTGGAACAGCCCTGAACACCGCAGATGACCTCATATTCTCTGAAATGATAGTCGAAAATATGATGGGATTTAAATCACAGAATTCAGAGAATTGAAGAATTCAGATTTAATCAGGCTTAAGCATGTGGTGATTGGATGAAGTTCAAACTTAAGGGAATAATAAAACTCAGTAAAGAGGTTCCAGAGGCAGAGAATGACATTGAAGAGTTCCTGAAAGAGGCTGAAAAAGACATTCTCAGGAGGGGAGTCCCTGAGGGCCAGGAGAAGGAGGCTTCACATGTAAAATCATGGGAGCTCAGGGGGGACACCCTGAAACTTGAAATGGAATCAGGGCGACGTGTGAGGGCCCATGATGGCCTTCTGAGACTCAAAAAGCCCCTGGGACAGCTCCTTGGGCCCCGTTACAGGGTCGGTGTGAGGGGTGTTAATGTGGAGGACTACACCCTTGAAATGGACGCCCCCGGGGTATCAGAAATCCCCGGTCTCAGGGACCTGCCATTTGTGGAGGACGCGAATATCTCAGAGGGCACCATAATGGTGAGATTCCAGCCCCTTGATGAGTCAGACCTCAGGAAACACGTTGTGGACCGGGTTGTGAAGCACGCCCTCAGCCTCGTTGAATCATCACCGGACCTCACAACCAGGGTCACAAGGGCAACACCTGGGGAGATAGTTGCAAGAAGCAAAAAAAGGGAGTTCTTATTTGATGGAGACCCCACAGAGGAGGCCGTGAGGCTCGGGTGGGTTAAAAAGTTTCCAGGGCGTGGACAGTGGTTCTACGGGCCCCAGATAACCGCCCTGCACCGTGCACTGGAGGAGTTCCTCATTGAAAGAATCGTGAAGCCACTGGGATTCGTTGAGTGTCTCTTCCCGAAGCTCATACCTCTGGATGTTATGAACAGGATGAGGTACCTTGAGGGCCTGCCTGAGGGGATGTACTACTGCAGTGCGCCACGCAGGGACCCTGAAACCTTTGAGGAGTTCAAGAATGAACTCATCATAAACAGGGAGGTGCCAATGGACCTCCTCAGGAGGGGTCTGAAGGATCCCGGTTACGTTATTGCACCGGCCCAGTGCGAGCCATTCTACCAGTTCCTCTCACATGAGGTGGTGAATCTGGATGACCTCCCCATAAAGTTCTTTGACAGGAGCGGCTGGACCTACAGGTGGGAGGCGGGGGGAGCCAAGGGCCTCGACAGGGTCCATGAGTTCCAGAGGATAGAACTTGTATGGCTGGCATCCCCCCAGGACACCGAGGAGATACGTGACCGCACCGTTGAACTCTCATATGACGCCGCCGATGAACTGGAACTTGAATGGTACACCGAGGTGGGGGATGACCCATTCTACCTTGAGGGCAGAAGGGTTGAGGAGAGGGGAATAGAGTTTCCTGATGTCCCCAAATATGAGATGAGGCTCTCACTGCCAGGGCAGGAGAAGGGTGTGGCAGTTGTATCTGCCAATGTCCACGGTACACACTTCATTGAGGGATTCTCAATCAGGGAGGCCCGTAACATGAACATATGGACTGGATGCACGGGTATAGGTCTTTCAAGGTGGATATACGGTTTCCTGGCCCAGAAGGGCTTTGATACTGGGAAATGGCCGGAATTCATAAGGGAGCGGGTTGAGGGTGTTGAGGCGCCCCGTATAGTTACCTGGCCCGGCAAGGACTGATCTGAGGTGGTCATTTGAACTGTGACAGGCACCCTGAACGTGAAGGTGTGGCGTCATGCATTATATGCGGGAGGATACTCTGCGAGGAGTGCCGTCTGAAGCTTGGAGGGAAGAATTACTGTGAGAGGTGTGCTGATAAGCTCTTCAGGGAGCGGGTTGAGTCCGGTGAAGGGGAAAGGAAGGGAATGGGTCTCGGTGTTAAGATACTCATTGCCGTCCTCATAATCCTGGGTATCCTTGCTGTTCTATCATACCTGATTTACACCGTGTACCTTGCACCCTATTATGGCAGCCCTGAAAATGTGCTCGGGATACTCATGAATGACCCTGAAAGGATAATCCGTTTTCTGGGAACAAGGATCTCCACTTAAACTGATCAGAAGTGAAACAGATTTAATAACACCCCTGATCGGTTCCTGGGAAAGGATCTATACCTAAACCCTCCGGGGGTAGCTGGGCTCCCTGAACTCTATCAGAAATGATGTGCCCTCCCTCGACTCAAATGTGAGTGTCCCTTCAAGCTGCCTCACAAGACCCAGAACAATAGCCAGGCCAAGACCTGCGTCTTCCTCAAGGCTGAAGCCATCTGGAAGGCCCCTCCCATTATCACTGACCCTGAGAAGGAAACCATTAGAGGTATCCTCAAGGGATACCCTGATAGTTCCACCATCATCGAATGCGTGTCTCAGGCTGTTTGATACAAGTTCATTTAGAATGAGTCCCAGTGGAACTGCCGTCTCAATGTCAAATTCCACATCACCGATATCAACCTCAATCTGGACACTGGACCTGTACATGTCGCGCAGGTATGACAGGAGCCCCTCTGTGTAGGATGCAAGGTTTACTGTGCTGGCCTCTGGATTGGAGAGGAGGAGCTCATGGACCAGTGCCATGGCCCTTATCCGAAGCTGCAGAGCCCTCATGAGTTCACATGAATCATGCTCCATTCCCCGTGCCTGGAGGTTTATTAGACTTGAGATGATCTGAAGGTTGTTCTTGACACGGTGGTGGAGTTCTGATAGGAGTGTTCTGTTGGCCTCAAGGGACCTTCTTGCTTTCTCCTCGGACCTCTTTATATCTGTTAGATCCTCAAAGATTCCCAGGAACCCCCCATCAATCCTTCTTATGAGCACCCGTATCCATCTATCCCCCTGCCTTATCATGAACTCCCCCTGAGTTTTTCTGACAGCTGCAAGGTCCCCGTGGAGTTCACCTATAAATCTGTTATCTGCAGGTTGCCTGAAAATCTCCCGGACGGTGGGGTTTGACTCCACTATCCTTCCATCGGAATCCATGAGGACCACCCCAACGGGGAGTTCCATGAAGAGTGACCTGAACTTCCTTTCACTGATCCTCAGTGACTCCTCCTTATCGCTCAGTGACCGCAGGTAGAGGCGCAGAACCGCGAAAAGAAAAAGTGAGGTCAGGAGTATGAAGAGGGACCCCTTGATGATTGAAAGCTGTATGACAGCGTGGGGCTGTGCTATGAGATAGAGGATGTAGTCTGATGAGAGTATCCAGAGAAGGCTGAAGATTGCATAATAGAGTGCTATTCTGAGTGCATCTCTCTGGGGATCCATATTATATTGTTCTCTTTAGGGGTCCTAATAATTTTTGGAAAAGTGAGTTCTTATCGTGAGCTCATCAGTGAAATGAAAATAGAATCAGCAATTCCTTCTGAAGTTATGTTCTCTACAAGAATCAATCAAGTATTTGTGGATTCTGAGGAAGTTATTCCTCTGAATCCTCATCTTTCTCCTCTTCCCTCTTCTCAAATACATCGGCAAATTCAACCTTGGTGACGCCCTCAATGTTCTCCCAGACGTCCTTCGCTATCCTGAACCTTGTGAGGGTAACATCCATGTAGGACCTGTTATCAAAGCGTGTCATCTCATCCATGCAGATCCTCACGCGCCCATCATCTATTTCAACCTCTGTCTTGTCGATGTCCATGTTCTGGGATGGGTAGTGGAGCTGTATCATGCTCTTTACCTTTTCAACATCATCTGTGATTATCTCAGTGACCTTCAGGTCGTATTCGAGGATTTTACCTGCAAGTTCATGGTTGAAGTCCACCCTCACGCGTCCACCTGAGACGTTGAGGACCCTGCCCTCATGTCCCTCAACAGTCAGGGGCATTCCAGGGTAGGGCTTTATTCCCTGCCTCTTGAATTCGCCCATGGGTATGAGCTGGACAAGTTTTGGGTCCCTGTTACCGAAGGCGTCCTCTGGTTCAATTTCAACGTGTTTTTCCTCGCCTTCCTCCATTCCGATAACGGCCTCATCAAGACCCTTTATGAGGTGTCCTCCTCCAACAACGACTGGTATGGGGCCAAAGGTCTTCTTTATCTGAAGTCCAGCCTCCTTAGCCACTTCCTCGTCTGTTGTGTCAAAGACCTCACCGGTCTCCTTGACCTTACCTGTGAATTCGATTTTTATAAAGTCTCCTTTATTCACTGCCATATCTCTAGCCTCCTGTGTGGTATTCTATCCTTAAATTCTCCAAGGATCTCTTTATCCTTAAATGCAAGAATTCGAATTACAGATGGATAATTTTCTATATATTTATGGACCAGTCCCTTATGAACCTTTGCCTCGAGGACCGAGATTATGCGCTGCCTGTGGTGCCTGCTGAATGATGGGGGTATGGCGGCCTCAACCTCAGCAGTTGAATGGTATGGTCTTTTCCTTACTACTGCAGATGCTGTTACATCATCGAAGAGGTTGAGATCCTTGAGTTCTTCAATTTCAAGGCTGTTGGCGTTTCTGAGTATCTCGCTTGAGAGCCTCATATCATGTAGGGGCGCCCTTCCCTCTGAAATTTCCCTTTCAAGGACCTCAACCGTCTCGGCAGGTAGCATATCTGCGACTTCCCCAATTTCGCCCCGGGATACCGCCTCCCGTATTCTGGTTCCGCTCACACCCTCAAGTCTTCTTATGAATATGAACTTATTTCTGAAGTTGAATCCGATCTTCCCGAGGGCCCCTGCAAGGGATGCTATGACATAGTTGTCCTCCTCAAGTTTACCCTCAAGTACGGTCTCAGAGGTGTCAAGGTCCACTATCCTGTAGGGCCTTGGCACAACCCTGTGGCCCCTCCTTATCCTCTCAAGGACCTCATCAAATCCATCAACCGGCCTGTAGCCGCGGGGTATCCAGTCAGCATCGAGTGCCCTGAACATCCTTGCAAGGCAGAGGGAGTACTGGCCCGAACCCATAACACCCATGGGAGGGCCCTCAACCACTATATCAGCCCCTGCCCTGATGGCTATCTCCGCCCTTGCCTGGCGGGTCATTATGTAGGGGACGCCCCTCCCACTCCTCTCAAGGGGTCCCGGTATTACAGCAACGAAGAGGGCGCCCGGTCTGAGCCTTTTCGCCTCCAGCATGCAGTGCCTGTGGCCCCTGTGAAAGGGGGAGTACTCTGTGAAGTCTGCCATGATCCCTGGTTCAGATGCATGGTCACCGTATTCCGGTTCATTGATGGAGTCCGCCCTGATGAGTTCAAGGTCCCTTTCAATTATACTCCCGAGAAATTCCTCTGAAGGCATGTTAATTAATATAAAGAGGGGGGTAAATAATTTAAGTGGATGATACCATGCCAGTTGACCTCTTCCTTGAAAACTGCAGAACCGAGAGGGGAACCTTCAATATAGGTGTTGATGATGGAAGGATAGTTAAGATAACCCGTGGGAGGATGGATGCATCTGAGAGGATTGACCTTCGGGGTTATCATGTGCTCCCAGGGCTCATAGATGCCCATGTGCACTTCAGGGACCCGGGACTGGAGTACAAGGAGGATTTCAGGTCCGGTTCAATGGCCGCTGCCCGTGGAGGCTTCAGCACCGTCATTGACATGCCAAACACCGTGCCGCCAGCAGACACCACATCTGAGTTTAAAAGGAAAATAAAGATTGGTGAGCGTAAGAGTGTGGTTGACTTTGGGCTTCACGCAGGCTACTCTGACCCCTCAGAGGTTGAGGGGATACTCAAATTTGGTCCGGCCTCATTCAAGGTCTTCATGGACTCCATTGAAATGGGTAAGGTTGATGTCCTCTTCAGGAGACTCAGGGATCTCGGGTCGGGGGTGCCCATCACCCTGCACTGTGAAAACAGGGAAATAATAAGGCATTCCCGTGAAAATCTCGGGGAAGTGGAGGAACCCTACGCCTACTCCCTGGCAAGGCCACCACTCGCAGAGGAGGTCTCGGTTGCAGAGGCGGCGGCGCTCGCATACCATTACAGGCACCCCGTCCACATATGTCACCTCAGCACCAGGAGGGCCCTCCGGTTCATTGAACCCTTCAGGGGGTATATTACCTGCGAGGTTACACCACACCACCTCCTCCTGGACTCAGGGTATCTCAGGAGGTTCGGTAATCTTGCAAAGACCAATCCCCCCCTGAGGTCAGCTGAAACTGGATTATCCCCAGGGGATCTTCCTGATATAGATATAATTGGAACCGATCATGCCCCCCATACACTACCTGAAAAGGAGATGGGTGTCTGGGAGGCGCCTCCAGGTATACCAAACCTTGAGGTTGTCCTCAGAGTTCTTCTCACGCTGGTTTCAGAGGGCAGGATGAACATTTCAACCATAAGGAGAATGCTTGCAGAGGGGCCGGCCAGGATCTTCGGACTGGCTTCCAAGGGATTCATAAGGGAGGGGATGGACGCCGATTTCACTGTTGTCGATCTGAGGAGAGAAGGGGAGATAAGTGCCGATGAATTCTACAGCAGGGCCCATTACACGCCATTTGAGGGTTTCAGGTACCGGGGGGATGCTGTGATGACCATTGTCCGTGGAGAGGTTGTTATGGATGATGGTGAGGTCCCTGGTGGGAGGGGAAGGTATATTGCGTGCCACAGCAAAAAAGAACATGATTAATAATGAAAAAATTTATATCTGATAATAAAGATAACCCCAAATCTCGATGCATCTGGATGGTGAAACGATGTGTGAATCAAACCTGTACTCAGAGGATGGAGAACTCCTCATGGAGGACGTTATATTAATTGAGGTCCTTGAAGATGGAATCAAAGCAACGGATGTCCTTAACTCAACAAGGAAGTTTGAAGGAAAACTCACAAGGCTGGACCTCGATAAGCACAGAATTTACATAAAACAGAAAAAATAACTTTTTCTTCAGACACAGATTTAACTAAAACAGGTCAGTTAACTGACACAAAATTAGAGATCAGAATTAGCTTTTGAAATTTATTTTTAAAAATAAAAGGGTTTTATGCTGGAATTATTTTCCAGCTGGTATGATGAGGTCCCTTTCACCCTCTGGCATGAACTCCCTGAGGGCACCTGCTGCGATTGACTTCCTTGGTGATGTGAAGTCAAAGGCGAGGTCCTTATCTGCAAATGCAACCTTTATGAGTGGGTTTGTACAGAAGGCGTCTCCCCTTGCAGCGTGTGGTGCCTGGGCTATACCTGCGTACTCTGGCTGGTGTCCCACGTTCATGGCGTAGTTTGGATAGTTAGGTCCACGGAGTTCGTGTATGAGTCCCTCGTCGCTCCTGATTGAGAGTGAATTGGATGCACCGCACTGGTCCTGGAGGTCGTAGCCGTAGAATCCGAGCCTGCTGTGGGCCTCCTTGTGGAGTATCTGGCTGAGGTACCATCCGTTGATACCAGCATTTGAGTTTCCTGTTGCAAAGGCTGTGGAACATCCTGCTGCCGCGGCTGCAACAGCTGCCCTCTGTGATCCTCCAAAGTGGTCCTCGAGGAGTGTTGGGTATTCCTCGTACTGTTCGAGGCTGTAGAGTGTGACCTCTGTTGAGATGTCCCGGACTACGTCCATTGTTGGTTTTGTTCCGCAGATTCCGTACTTGTCATCCACGTACTCCATACCATAGTAGACGAAGTCGTCCAGGATATCATCGGTGTAGGCTGCTGTTGCGTACTGGGTGAATCCAACACCACCTGACATGTATGATCCGAGCCATACCTGGTCGTAGAGTGCTGCTGCACCGGCTATGACCTCAAGTGAAACGTTCGCAGGGTCATCTGAAACCCTTGAGGCCTGAACTATATCTGCAAAGGTACCGAATGCCACTCCACCTGGCTCGTTTGGTCCCCTTGCCCTCCTGGCAGGCATTATTGTACCCATCTCTATAACGTCTGCGTGTTTTGCAGCGTATGAGAAGTCAGCGATTGCTGCTTCACCTGCACAGAGTTTGTAGGCGGATATGAAGCTCATACCGATCTGCATTGCAGACCATCTTGAAACTGTACCTCCGTCACAGGTCCTCACGACTATTGTTGGGACCCTGTTAACCTGGTATGTCCTGTTTCCAATGTAGCTTTTGATCTGCTCGGCCTGCTCTTCAGGGAACTCCTTGTTTATGTCTATGAGTATCCTCTTGTCCAGCTCATCTGCCAGGTTGTCGTCGCCTGTGAAGATCTTGGCGTAGCAGTCCTCCACGAGTCCTGGGTGAACCTCCACCATGTGTTCCTGGACCACTGCACCTCCTGGGAGGGCGTGGTTGATTGCCTCCATGTACTCGTTGATTGTCTCGGGGGTTACCTCCACACCCAGCCTCTTCTCAAGGACTGCGTGTGCTGTGTCCATACCCACTATGACTGTCCTCTTTATGTCGTCCACCATCTGCTGGATGGCTGCATTGTTCACAAAGTGGAGGTCGTCACCTTCAACATAGGCGTCTGTTCCTGAGACTCTGTATGCCATGAGTTTCCTCTGACCCAGTGGCACACCTATGTCTGGGTTGTAGAATGGTATTCCACCCCTCTTTTCAGCCGCCTTCTTGGCGTACTCTGTAAATTCTTTTTTACGTGCGGACTGTTCCCATCCGCCGAAGCAGTAGAAGTTTGTGTATTTTTCGTCAGGGTCCTCCCCCTCAAACTTCTTCTTTAAAGCCTTAAGGAATAGTTTCTTTTCATCCATTAATCATCACCTAGCCTTTTTCTTAGGTCATCCTTGAATACGTCCATACCGAATCCGCCCAGGGTACGGCCGGTGTGTATGTTTTCAACAACTTCAATTGCCTCTTTATCATCCCTCATAGCGATGTTGTCCTTCCTGTAGATTGTGGTGATCTTCTTGAGTTCATCCTCACCGAGGGGCTGGCCCATGTCCACTGGCTCGTCAAGGGGCCTTCCAACCTGGTCCTTGACGTAGACCACGTGGCCCTTCTCCTCATCAAAGACGTACCTCTGGAGGGCGTCGAACATGAGACCGTTTTCATCGAGTCGGAGGGAGTGTCCGTGGACAGTTGCGCCCCTTATACCTGTTGTTGCAGGGTCGAAGAGTTCTGTTTCAACCAGTTCCTTTGAGACTCCCTCAAGGTCCAGTTCCCTCATTTCAATGACCTGCCTTCCTGAGAGTGTACCTGTGTCAACACCGCGGTACCTCCACATGTAGGTCCTTGCCCTGTCATAGGGCTGGGCAGGTGCATTGTACATGGAGTCTGCGAACTGGATGTACCTGACCCTCACACCTTCCTTTGCACCCTGTATGGGTTCAACCATGTCCCTGACGATGTCCTCCTCGAAGTCCATCTCATCCAGTGGTGGGTGCACTGACTTGTAACTTTCACCAGGGTTTCTGTGTCCCAGGACCTTAACCAGGTCCTCGTCTGATACTTCCCTTAATTTACGGAATTCGTAATCAGGGTCCATGTGTTTTCTTCTGTTTTCAGCTATCTGGGTTTCTCCAGGAGTGTACTGGGCTTTGTAAGACATATCATAACCTCACAATCATTTTATGTTAACAACGGTGTCCTTCACCCTTGAACTTGGATCAGCCATACCTATTATCCTGGGATCGATTTTGTCCTCAAAGTTGAGACCGTATTTGAGGTAATCGGATATGGTGATGTCCTTCTTTGTGAAGGCACCTATGAATACCTTATAGGGGCAGGGGAGCACTTCATTCAGGATTTCATCGATTTTATTCATGTTCTCCTCCAGGGCCTCCGGGAGTATCCCGACTATGACCTCACCGACCTTAACGCGGAGTTCAACCTCCTCTCCACGTACCTTTATCCTTCTCCGGTCGCTGTGTTTAACCTCGGTGCCCCTGGCAGGTCCATAGTATACCCTGTCGGGTATCGACGGTCCATGAACCAGTACCCTGACTATACCTTCAAGCCCGTAGATTCTGTTCAGCAGTTTCTCAACGGTTTCTGGTTTCAGGAGCCTCTGGGGAAATATTTTAACATCGACGAATCCTGTTTCCTGCATTTTAACTCCCCATTTAAGCCTATAACTGGTCCTTTATCTCTGCAGCACCTTTTGCAACGTTGACTATTGGTTCTCTGAAGTAGTCTATTTCGCTGTAAACGGATCCTATGAGTCCTGATGTCTTTTCAACTGAGAACATCTGTGTTCCTGCGTCAAGACACATGGCTGCAGCCACGCATGGCAGGGCGAATCCCTTACTGTGCCTTGTTACGACGTGGTTTCCGTGGAATATACCTGGACCTCCTCCACCGTAGATGGAGTGGCTGAAGAATGAGAATCCTACTGCTGTACCCATGGCCCTTCCGAAGTCCACACCTGGGAGGCCTGTCTCGTATTCAAGTATGTCGTTGTAGTAGAGCACTGTTGATGCAACGCCCTGGGCTGCCCTTGCTGCTCCCACGTTGACTATTGTTGCTGCAAGGAGTCCTGTTGCTGCGTATGCATTCCAGAGCGCCCAGTCGGCTGGTTCGTAGACCTTGTAGCCTGAGTTCATCTCCCTGGCCACCTTAACGACTCCGTCCTCGACTGCCCTTTCCACCAGTGAAGCTATCACTGTACCGACTGTACCCTTACCGTTCTCCTTAACCAGGTCAAAGAGGAGGTTGTTGGCGTTGAGTCCCTGGTATGCAAGTCCAAGGAGGTGCATCCTTTCGAATGCTCCGACAGCGTCACCTGTTTCGAACATTGCTGTCTGTTCGAGTATGGATGATAGTGCTGATGCGTTGAGTGTGTTCTTTCTTGTGATGGCAACGACGTGGTTTGCCATTATGTTCCTGAGACCGTATCCAAGTCCCTCAAGGAGCACTGGTGGTCCGAGGAGTGTTGAGAGGTTGGCTCCTGTGAAGTCCACTGTCTGTGGGTACCTTCCCATTACAGCTGTTTTAACCGCGTTTGCATCGAACATGTCCACATCGAATTCGTCGATGATTGCCTGTACAACGGCCGCCCCTGTGACAAGTGCTGAGACAGTGTAGTCTGCGGCTACACCCATCCTTGTTGTTGGGACCTGCACCAGGATCTGCTGACCGTTGTTTATGAGGCGTATGTTTGTGTCGTCGTCCTCTGAGGTCTGGACGAGTTTTTTGACCTTTTCAGCGATTGCCTCTGCGTTTTCAACGATTGGAAGTTCAACTTCCCTTCCAGGGATGAAGTTGGACTTTCCTCCAAGAGCTGCCTTCTTGAGGCTTCCCTCGATTCCAGCGAGGTTCACTGCAACTGACCTCTTCACGTCGCTTACCAGGTTTGCTATTGTCGGGTTTTTAAGGGGGCTTACTGCTTCAAGAGGAACATCCTCCTCAAGGAGCTTACCATCTGCCCCATAGAGATCTATTCTGTCTTCATACATTGGCATGGTATTCACACCTCTTGGTTTTTATTTGTTTATTAATAAAATTTATTAATTTATTATTGAATGTGAGGGGGTTATGGGATCAGGGTTTAAGTGACTTGACAGGGTTTCATGGTTTTAAATGTGTTCATCCCAGATTCGATGTCTCGAAATGGGCCTTCAGGTTATACCGAAGTTCATCCTCCAACCTCCAGAGCATAGCTCATTATAGAACAAGCCATACTGCACATATCGGTATTAATCTGTATTAATCCAGATATAACCGCTTATGCTTCATTTTCTGGACATCTATGACTCTATTGAATAAGAAAGAAGGATAATATAAATGTTTTCAAAAGAAAAAAAAGAAAAATTTTAAATATGAAAAAATATTTTTCATAAAAATATTATTCTGGATAATAACACGTGGTGTGTGAAGTTAAGGATCATCCTGAAAACAAAAAAAGAAGTGGGTTTATTTGAGTGACAGTGCGCCCTTTGGACAGGCAGGTATGCACTGGTCACAGAGTATACAGAACCCTTTAAGTGGAACCTTCTCATCGGTGAGTTTCAGCATGTCGTATGGACAGGCCTCTATACAGTCACCGCACTGGTCACAGAGGGCAGGGTTGTACTGGATCCTCTTCCTCTTGACAACCTCACCATCAATGACCTTGTCCATATCCACAAGGCTGAGGGCGCCCTTTGGACATGCCATGGTACATGCACCGCAGCGTGTACACATGGCAAATGATGGCTCCTCATCCACCTTCTCATTGTCAGGGAGCTTCATGCCCTCCTTCGTTACAACCCTTATTGCATCGTTGGGGCAGATGTTGGCACATGCACCGATGAAGTCACATTTTCCTTCATCCCAGACAAGGCCCTCTTCACTTGCAGGTTTGGCGGGTCCGAGTTCCACCTCAAGGTCTATGGCATCCACTGGACAGAGCTGTTCACATAGTCCGCAAGCTGTACAGATGGCTGGAAGTTCAACTGTAAGGTTTGATGACTTTGGAACTATGAAGTCACCGGGGCATGCCTCCACACAGGTGTTGCAGCCTATACATGCCTCTTCATCCAGCTCGAACTTCTTGATTTCCTTGGCCCTCTTCTCTGGTTTTTTGCCTGAGATGTAGACGGCGTTCCATGGGCAGGTCTGTGCACAGACACCACACTTTATGCAGGTGTCCTCATCGATCTCTATAACTCCGCCCACCTTTTCAAGGGTTATGGCATCCACAGGGCATTCAGGGACACACATTCCACAGCCGACGCAGTCAGCAATGAATATGGGTCCTTCGATTTCCAGTTCAACCTTTGCTGGTTCCTTGATGCCCTCAACGCCTATGACACCCACAGGGCAGATGTCAACGCACTTCTGGCACATGACACAGAAGCCCTGAAGCGGAATCTTCTTGACCTTGCCACCGTCGAGTTTGAGGATCTGTGGAGGGCAGACCTCCACACAGTCCCCGCACTCATTGCACTTATCAGGGTTGAAAACTATCCTGCCCTGCGTGTTACCTGCCTCATCAACCACCAGGTCCTCAATTTTGAGGGCGCCAGTTGGGCAGGCATCGACACACTTGGGTTCCCCGCCGCAGATGTCACAGTAGATAACATCCTCCGGTGTTACCTCAATGGCTGCGGTAGGGCAGGTCCCCTGGCAGGCACCACACCTTATGCAGTCCTCTTTATTGACAACTATCATTTTACCACCTTTACCCGGGTGAAATTAGATCCTTTTTACAAGGTCGCCTTCACTGTCGTATACTTCCAAGGTGGCAAGTCTCATCTGACTGTCAATGGTGTGTGTTGCGCAGGAGAGACATGGGTCGTATGCCCTTATGACCATCTCCATGAGGTTGAATATCTTATCATCCACTTCAACACCAGGTTTGATGTAGTCCTGGGCAACCTTCTGGATACCCATCTCCATGGCAGGGTTGTTCTGAATTGTTGCAACAACGATGTTTGCCTTGGTTATGAGGCCGTTCTCATCACATGTGTAGTGGTGTGTGAGTGTTCCCCTTGGTGCCTCAACTATACCCACACCGTCGCCTGCCTGCCTTTCAAGGGAATCAGGGAATTTTTCTCCTGATAGGTCTCCTTCAAGTGCATCGACTGCGCATTCAGCACATGCGAGGAGTTCTATGAGCCTTGCCCAGTGGTAGAGCAGTGTCTGCTGTGCGTATCCAAAGTTGTCCTGGAACTCCTTGAAGTGTTCCTGTGCCTTTGGAGCTGCATCAGGCATCTTGTCTGCCACGTTGAGCCTTGAGAGCGGTGAGACACGGTAGACACCATCAGGGTAGCCCAGGTCCTTTATGTATGGGAATTTGAGCCAGGAGTATGGTTTAACGTGTTCAGCGATGGTGTCAGCGTAGTCTGCTGGTTTGAACTCCCTGAACATGTTTCCTTCCTTGTCCTTTATCCTCACTATACCATCGTAGACGTCCCATACACCGTCCTTAACAAGACCTGTGTGGTATGTCTCGATGTTACCCAGTGAGTTCACGAGGTCAATGTTCTCCTCGAATATTGGAACTGCAAGTTCAAGGGTGGCCTCTGCAAGTTCAACGTTCCTCTGGGCCTTCTGAAGGAGGTCCTTCTGTGTTTCATCGTCCAGTTCTGTTGATATACCCCCTGGTGTTGAGGAGGTTGGGTGAATTGGCCTTCCACCTATGGCCCTGACGATTTCCAGAGCATTTTTACGTAACTCTATGGCCTGAAGAGCAACATCAGGTGCGTCCTTTATTATCTGGAAGACGTTCCTTGTCTTCCTGTCCTTACCTGCTATGAAGTCAGGGGCTGCAAGGAAGTAGAAGTGCAGGGCATGTGAGTGCATGTATGAGCCCCAGTTCATGATCTCCCTCATCCTGTAGGCTGCAGGAAGGACATCATCAGGTTCGAATCCAAAGCAGGCGTCAACAGCCTTTGCGGCTGCCAGGTGGTGCTGCACGTCACAGATACCGCAGATCCTTGGAACTATCCTTGGGGCTTCCTCTATGGGTCTTCCCTGGAGGAATTTCTCGAATCCACGGAATTCCATAACATGGAGCCTTGTGTCCTCAACATTACCTGCATCATCGAGGTGTACGGTAATCTTGGCGTGACCTTCAATACGGGTCACAGGTTCCATTGTGAGTTTAACCATCTATTTACCCTCCTTCTTTATTTTCATTGGTATGAGTGCTGCTGGAAGTGTGAATGTGTAGAATGTTCCAACAATGTCATCCAGCTGTTCAGCCACTTCCTCTGGGTCGACGGTCTTGTCCTCCTCGACCTTGTAGTCAGAGGCTATAGCACTTATCATTTTGGCACCCTGGTCCTCTACACGTGCTGTTGGACCGTAGCAGCCACGGCATGGTATGGCTATGCTCGGGCACTCTGCACCACAGATTGATATGGTTGCTGGGCCCATGCAGATGAGTCCCTGTGGTATGAGACAGAGGTCATCCTCTGGTTTACCAACCTCGAACTGCCTCTTTATGAAGTCCATTGCAAGGCCCTCTGGTGGTTTTTCCCTTGGGCAGACCTCACAGAGGTTTGTGCTCGGCAGTTCTATTTCTTCGCCCTTGAGGAGTGCAAGAACAACCTCGGCGACAACATCGGATCTTGGTGGGCATCCTGGAACTTCAAAGTCAACGTCTATGACTTCACCAAGTGGCTTAACCCTTCCCTCAAGGTGTGGTACCTCTTCGGATGGTATGACACCCTCTTCGTTTGGTGTTGATATGGAGTTGATGTAGGCTTCCTCTATGACCTCCTCCTTGTCCCAGAGGTTTCTGAGGCCGGGTATGCCGCCGTATACAGCACATGTACCGTAACTTATGACAAATTTGGCCTTTTCCCTGAGCTCCTCTGCGAATTCCCTGTTCTCATCGTTTACGATTCCACCCTCGATGATAACAACATCGAGTTCAGGAATTTCATCGTATTTTGTGTCCATTAAAACAGGGCTGAATTCAAAGTCAGCAAGTTCCATGACATCCAGAAGTGCTTCGTGTAAGTCTGCAATGGACAGGTGGCACCCGGAGCATCCTCCAAGCCACATTGTTCCTATTTTTGCCTTTTCAGCCATTTAACATCCTCCTTATGCTTCAGCTAGCTGTTTTTTGATTGGTGATGGACCAAGGGCCCTTATCCTGTCAACCATCATCTTGACGGTTTCGGCGAATTTTTCACCCTCTGATGCGGATATCCAGTCGTGGTGGATCCTTTCCCTGCCAATTCCAAGCTCATCTGCCAGTTTGTAGATCAGCCTCATTCTCCTGTCTAGCTTGTAGTTTCCTGCGTCGTAGTGGCAGTCACCGTGGTGGCATCCTGTTACGAGGACACCGTCAGCGCCTTCCCTGAATGCCTTGAGAACAAACTGTGGCTCTATCCTTCCTGAGCACATCACACGGATAACCCTAATGTTTGTAGGGTACTGCATCCTCGCTGTTCCCGCAGTGTCCGCTCCACCGTAGGAACACCAGTTACAACAGAACATCACAATTTTTATGTCATCTTCAGCCATAGAGTTTCCTCCTTGCTTGGGTTGTACTTATAATTGTACTTGGTATATGGTTTAGGAGTGGCAAGTATAAAGGTTACTTATGAAACAATTTCGAAAATTTTATATATGTGGTTAAAATTTTTATTATTTTTAATACCGCCATCTCCCCATTAAACCGTTAGATGATGTTCATACAAGTGTCACAGCGTCTCTGAATTTCCCGGAAATTTTTGCAGCGATCTCCGGGATGGTTGTGGACACTATGGCTGAATCAGAATCCCTGTACGCATCCGCGTCACTGGAACCTCCACAGCGAACCTCTGTTTTAATTTCTGATCTGAGGTTATCCACGCTAACCCATTCAACCCAGGGGTCACTGTCCACAAGTACGAATTCATCCACCATTCCATCAAGTTTCTTTGCAATCACCCATGATACGAATCTTGCACCGAAGATTGCCACTGTTCCATGTATTTCACCGTTTCTGGTCATCTCAGCAAGCATATCCACGTCCCTCTTTATATTCACCCGCTCATAGAGCGGAGTTGAGGGGAGGCATGCCCAGTGGGCATCACCCACATATGTATACCCTATGGTTTCTGGATAAACATTTTCTCTTCCTGAAGCCTTCACTGCAGCTGCAAGGGCCTCAAGCTGGGGCTTCTGTACTGGCACGGGTGTTAGAGCAGCCTCAACCTCCTCCCTCATTATCTTCATGACCCTTGGGAGGCCAAACCTGCCCCTTCTTGCTGAGCCGGGACTGTAACCGCACATGTAACCATGGTGGTTCTTTGGAAAACCTGTTATTATGGCATTCAGCCCTGCCCTTAGCCCTATACGGCACTCATCCTCATATGCACCGTTGGTTGCAACGATTCTACCTGGTGTGAGTATTCTTGCTGCTGCAACCGCCCCTGCAAAGGCGTCAAGTCTGTCAGATGCAAGGTTGAAGGGGCCGCCCTCAAGTACGAACACATCGACCCCCATATCAAGTCCTGCCTCAAAGCCAGATATGAGGTCATCGTATCCGTCTCCAACGAACATTATGGCCTCAACACCCTTACCATGCTTCCTTGCAAGTTCAAGGACCTCGCTTGCCTCATCAAGTGGTGCTGCATGGGTTTCAGCCCCCTGAACAGGTGTAAGGTTAACCGCAACAGAGGATGCAAGTTCAACCCATTCATCCCTGTCAGGTAGGCCCTCCTTTTCCTTTTCAAGGAGTCTTGAATGTATCCTTTCCCGGGGACAGCCCTCAAATGGGGGCCCCTCTAGGTAACACTGACCTCCACAGCCGGTTATTGATCTGGGGAACCTCATGGGGCCGTATCTTCCAAAGTGGTCAAGGTCCAGGGGGACCTCGGTGGTCTCCCGCACCTCCCTCATGAGATCCACAGGCCTCATGCCATAGTTCTCGGCTATATCTGCAAATGCATAGGCACAGACGTGTATCGTTGCACCTATCGTGTCTGAAAGGATGCAGTTTCCAATAAGATCCATCCTCTCAAGGTCAGATGCACAGGTGCCCACAATGATCTCTGTGAGGTCACAGCCTAGGGGGAACCTCTTGAAGGTGGCT
Organism: Methanothermobacter sp. K4; assembly: GCF_022014235.1. Classification (NCBI taxonomy): domain Archaea; kingdom Methanobacteriati; phylum Methanobacteriota; class Methanobacteria; order Methanobacteriales; family Methanobacteriaceae; genus Methanothermobacter; species Methanothermobacter sp. K4. The sequence continues at coordinate 546,893 of NZ_JAKLTD010000001.1, read as the reverse complement.
CCCAGTTTAATCTTATCCTCCCTTGAAAGGTCAGAAATTGCATCCACCACCGCGGTGATATCCCTGTCCATTTTCATGATTTCCCATGCAGTTTCAGGATTATCCACTGCTTCCCTGATGATATCGTGCATATTGTTTCACCTTTATAGGTCACTGTGATTCACTCTGATACTGGATGTTATAAATTTTGACAAAAATTATGGGTTAATAAGAACATGCGGCTTTAACCCATAATTTTAATACCTGCTATTTTCCTGCCCTCCTCAGTGGCCCGAGGGATTTTACAGTTTCATAGAACTCCTGCATTGTTTTCTGAAATTTTTCACCCTCTGATGCCGATATCCACTCCCACCTGAACCTTTCTTTATCTATACCAAATTCAGGGAGGATATCCTCAATGAAACGGGCCCTTCGTTTCCATTTATAGTTTCCTGAATCATAGTGGCAGTCCCCTATGTGGCATCCTCCCACAAAGACACCGTCTGCACCCTCACTGAAGGCCTTTAGTATCATCGAGGCATTGACCCTTCCAGAGCACATCACCCTTATGATACGTACGTTGGGGGGGTACTGCATCCTCGCTGTTCCCGCGGTGTCCGCTCCACCATAGGAGCACCAGTTACAGCAGAACCCGACTATCTTTGGCTCGAAACTCATCTTATCACCTCTAATCCTTCTCCCCGCTGTACATTGGGGGCAGTTCTTCGCTCACCCCTGCTGTGAATCCTGTTCTTTCACGGTATTTTTTCTGTATCCTGTGGTAGATCCTTGCAATGGGTATGTCCATTGGGCAGACATCCTCGCACTGGCCGCAGTTTATGCAGCTGAAGCCCATGTGCGAGAGCCTCACCCCCTGGAATGTGAGGGGGTCCGGTGCCTTTTCATCTGAATCCCTGAGGTAATCCCTTTCAAGTTCACATTCCCTGCAGAAGCATACTGGACAGGCGTCCCTGCAGGCAAAGCAGTTTATGCAGCGCTTCCAGTACTCATTCCATTCATCCAGTGATGGGTATTCCTCATCAAGGTATTTATCCTGAAACTTCCTGGCCATGCTGATCATTGCATTTTCTATTTTTTCCCTTATCTTTACCATCTTCTCAGAGGGTTCCTTCACCTCAATGTATCCGCTGCTGCGGGCACCGTCAATGATATCCTGACCTCTTTCAGTGTTGACCTCTATGAAGGTCCATCCATCCTCTGCACCCCAGTTTCCACAGGCTATGTCAGCGTTACGTGGTACCATTATTTCGCAGCGCTGACAGTTCTCGCGTCTGCCGAAACCCTCCTCTTCAAGGTAATCGATTGATATCTCCCTGTGACTTCCATCCCTGAGTTCCACTATGAATTTACCCTTATCGATCTCCTCACTCACAACATCATCAGGGTCTATCTCATAGAAGGTCTCTATCATTTCCCTGGCGGATACCGGGGCGAGGGTCCCGCCGCAGTTCAGACCTATCTTGTATACCCTATCAGGGTCTATCTGGTGCCTCTTCTCAAGTTCCCTTATGGCCATTGCATCACAGGGTTTTACAGCGACAGCCAGCCTCATGTCACTTAGATAGCGGGAGATGAGGTCCCCGAACATGGTGGGTGCGCAGTGCAGCGAACCACATGTCGACACTATATCCGATGAATCCTCAAGGAGGACGGGGATCCCATCGTACACGTCATCTCCCCTTTCCAGTGTTAGTACTGCATCCACGACTTCCCTATCCAGCATGTACTTGAATATGGCTGTCACTGCTCCGCCACATTCTCCTCTTCTCTGAATCTCCTCATCTGTAGCCCTTGCAAGGAGGTACTTCATCTCAATCACCTGCCCTGAGTATTCTTTCAAATATTTCCATGTCTGAGAGGACCCCTTCGGGTGCCTGCAGTGCGGGTTCAAGTTTCACCGTGTATCCTGCTGTGCTGGTGTATGAACCCGCTTTTTCACACCATGCTGCCGTTGGAAGGAAAATATCAGGTGCCAGACCTTCAATTCTTATGGACTGGAGAATGAATTCTCCTGATACATCCACTGGCTCTGCAACTGCACCGGGATCTATTAACCAGACAGAATCAAATTCCCTTGCATGAACCGGGGGCAGGTGCTGCATCACACCCCTTGTGTTGAAGTCCTCAAAGATGGGTAGAACATCAAATTCATTTTCAGATGAGACCTCAAGAACAGGTCCTATGATTTCAGGCATTTCATGTGTTATTATAATCAGAGACCCCCCTGGAAGTTGCTGGAGATCATCCAGGAGCTCCCTGTCATCTGAGAAGGTTCTGTGAAACCCTGAATTTACTGCCATCCTCGTGTCATCTCTTCTGTCATAGGATCTCACCTCTGCCCCGGCGGCCATCGCATGGAATATCCTCCTGCCTAGGAGTGGGGCGCAGGTTATGGCATCTCCTATGACCGCAATGTTATCATAGTGCCTGATTTTTCTTATATCAATTTCAGGATAATCAAATTCAGGAAATACCGTGATTACACCTGATTTTTTTACATCAAACTCTTCTATGATTTCTCTGAGTTTAAGTGCCTCCTCGGTGGTGATGGTTCCTGTTGTCAGGATGGATATGTCCTCTGATGAAAGAAGTTCTGTTAATTTATCCAGCGCCTCATCCCAACTGACTTCACTGAGTTTCCCTGATTTTTTAATTTCGGGGGATGTTACCCTGTCCATCAAGGGGATTTCATAGCAGTCCCTACCACTCCTGCAGGTCTTTCCCTCATTGACCGGGTGTCTCCTGTAAGGGTAGGTCCCAACAGGTGCGCCCCCCATCTCCACAAGGTTCACGCCGCAGCCTGCACTGCAGGAAGGGCATAAAGTGTGTTTCACCATCATTTTATCTAAACCTCCAGATTTTTCACCTTACCCTGGAACTCATCAATACTGAAAAGCTCATTCTGGACGCTGATGGTCCTATCACGGGTTATGTTGAATAACTCAACCATGATGTTAAGCCCCCTGTCGAGCAGAAGTTCTGATAGGTTTCCGGGCAGTTTTTCAGAATCTTCAAGAACAACCTTTCCCTCTATTTTGAATTTCAATGGTATTCCGCTTCCTGATTCCACATAAAATGTGTATCCCACTGAATCCTTCCCAAAATCTGTGTAGTCAATTTTCCAGTCCATGTCAAGGCTCAGGGCACACGATTTTGGATTCTTCTCGGGACGAAAAAGTCCAATTCTCTGAATCTGGATTTCCATACTTTCACCACAACCTCCGGTTTTATGCTCATCATAATTAACTGCTAATAAGTATTACATATATAAATGTTTCTAAAATAAAAAAGTGTCTGAAACGCCTTAAAAAGATTTATATGGATTTTTTATGCCTATTTTTTGAATTAAATTCCTTTAAATGATTAAAAATCTAAAAATACCATTAAAATGCCTTATAAACATGAAATTAATATTTTGGGTTCTGAAAATCAATTCATAATAAATATTTATTTTTTATTATTTATGCTTTTCTTGAGGGAAATCCCGAAAAATAAGGGTAAGGCACCTCACTTTAACCTTAAGGGCGCCTCCCCGATCTTCTGAATAAAATTAGAAACCAGTATGTGAGAAATTTTAATATTAATATTTTATGAACATCTTGCGATCTGGTACCTGCAGAAAAACATGTCCACAATGAACGACCTTCTTATGGATAACACTATATAGGACCCGCCATGAAAGGTTGCCTCCATAAAATATTCCATTTATAAGCTTTTTGGTTTAAAAATTATCAAAAAATATATTTATATTGGAAACCGATTAATCTGTACTACTAATAATATGAGTAGTATTACAGAAATGGAGTGATAGATATGAAACTTGCAATACTAGGTGCAGGATGTTACAGGACCCACGCGGCCAGTGGAATAACAAACTTTTCCAGGGCCTGCGAAGTCGCTGAAATGGTTGGAAAACCAGAAATAGCCATGACCCATTCCACAATAACAATGGGTGCTGAGCTTAAAGAACTGGCAGGTGTCGACGAAGTCGTTGTTGCAGACCCTGTATTCGACAACCAGTTCACAGTCATAGACGACTTTGCCTACGAGGACGTCATAGAGGCCCACAAGGAGGACCCTGAAAAAATAATGCCACAGATCAGGGAAAAGGTCAACGAAGTCGCCAAGGAGCTCCCAAAACCACCAGAAGGTGCAATACACTTCACACACCCTGAAGACCTTGGATTCGAAATAACAACAGACGACAAAGAGGCCATCGCAGACGCAGACTTCATCATGACCTGGTTCCCAAAGGGTGACATGCAGCCAGACATAATAAACAAGTTCATAGACGACATAAAGCCTGGCGCAATAGTCACACACGCCTGCACAATTCCAACCACCAAGTTCTACAAGATCTTTGAAGAAAAACACGGCGACCTAGTAACCAAACCTGAAACACTCAACGTAACATCCTACCACCCAGGTGCCGTTCCTGAAATGAAGGGACAGGTATACATTGCAGAGGGCTACGCCTCAGAGGACGCAATAAACACCCTCTTCGAACTCGGACAGAAGGCCAGGGGTAACGCATACAGGCTACCAGCAGAACTCCTAGGACCTGTCTGTGACATGTGCTCAGCACTGACAGCGATAACCTACGCAGGTATACTCTCCTACAGGGACTCAGTTACACAGGTACTCGGCGCACCTGCAGGTTTCGCACAGATGATGGCCAAGGAGTCCCTCGAGCAGATAACAGCCCTCATGGAAAAGGTTGGAATAGACAAGATGGAAGAGAACCTCGACCCCGGTGCACTCCTGGGTACAGCTGACTCCATGAACTTCGGAGCATCAGCAGACATACTCCCAACCGTCTTTGAAATCCTCGAGAAGAGGAAGAAATAACCGGGCCACGACCCAAAAAATTTATTTATTTTTTTAACCAACTGATTTATACTGATCCACCTGACTTTTATGTTCCCAAGCAGCTGAAACTGGTGTTAAATTGATGGATAAAATACTCAAAAAGGCGGCTGAGGGATGCCCCCTTAATGATAGCGAGATTATGCAGCTATTCCAGATAAACGGCCCGAAAGATTTTGCCCTTCTCATGGAAACAGCATTCAGCATCATGAAGGAGCACAGAGGGGTTATCAAGCTCACATCCACAGTCCACATAACAAATATGTGCCAGGTGAGGCCAAGGTGCGGCTACTGTGGATTTGCCGCCGGAACATCACGTAATGGATACTACAGTTCATTTTTCAAAACCGATGATGAGATCCTGGAAGCCGCCCGGATAATAGAAAAATCTGGAATACCCAGGGTCAGCTGCTCAGGCGCCCATGGATTCAACGGTGAACACGCTGTTAAGGCGGCGGAAATAGTGAAGGAGAACACTTCACTTGAACTGCTCATAAACGTTGGATCCGACCTTAACAGGGCTTCAGTGGAGAAACTTGCGGATTACGGTACTGATACGGTATGCTGTAACCTCGAAACCGTCAACAGGCAACTTTTCATGCGCGTTAAACCCGGAGAGAGGATAGAGGACCGGATAAGAGTCTGTGAACTTGTATGTGAAAGTGGAATAGAACTATCAAGCGGTCTACTCATAGGTCTTGGTGAGAGTTACGCTGACCGCCTTGCGCACCTGAGATTCCTTGGGGAATTTGAAACGCTTGGAGAGATACCCATCATGGGATTCAACCCCTACCCTGGAACTCCAATGGAGAACCATCCTCCCTGCCCCCTTGAGGAACAGATGAAGACCATAGCCATCACACGTATCATGTACCCCGATATAAGGATAACGGTTCCAACGCCCACCATAGGTCCTGAAAATGTCCGTTTCTCCCTCATGGCAGGGGCAGATAACCTTGCAACGGTTATACCCGACGGTTACCCCCATGATGTCAAGGGGGTCGGATCCCCTAGGTACGGGAACCTCAACGATGTGCTGAGGGTTGTGGATGAACTGGGGCTGAAGCCCCAGATATCGGCAAAACCCGCTGCGGATGGGCTTGCCCTGCTCTGATTCATTAATGGCGAGGCTGTAGTCATCAGATCAGCAGCCTGTGCATGCCCTTAACCTTATTAATAACTGGTCGGGTCATTAACTAATAGCCATTGAATAACCCCTGAGTCTTATCAACAAGCAGTGGTGTGGTCATGTTAGAGGATATAATAGCCAGCGCATACCTTGAATCTGCAGAGGATCGCCGTAGAGGAGACCGTGAGGAGGAAGTCAGAGAAGTAAGGGACTATATCATCGGCGCTCAGAAGATTGTCGTGCCAAACTGGAACCGTGAAAAGGTTGATGTGATAAATGAGGTCCTCAGATCCTTCAAACTCCACGAGGCAGAGCACCTTCAGTTCAACACCAACTGGGCGGACCTCACAAGGATGCCTGCCGTTACAAAGGCCCTCATGGCACTGGACATATCAGGGGCAGATCTTGTTATTGCCCGCGGACGGCTGGGGGTTCCTGGTTCCGGATCGCTCCTTGTAATCATGGACTCCAGGGGGAGGATACTTTCAGCTGCCATGTCACCTCCACATGTTATACATGAAATGGGAGTTCAGGATGCCGTGAGATCAGAGATGACCCATGCCCTTGAGCGTATAGGCTTTACCAGAGGATCAGAATGAAACACCATGAGACAGGCATAACCGAGACAGTTAGAACATTCTTCTCCACATACAGGGTACACGACATAATCATGCACATATCCGCAGTTAAATCGGCGGCGGTTATTGAATGGCTCACTGAAATCGATATGAACCCTGAAAGGGCCCTTATAATAGGCTCATACTTCACAGGTGCTGCGATTGCAGGTGCGCTTGACTGTGACGTGACCGTTGCAGATATAAACCCCCAGACACGTTTTATCCTTGATGATAAAGTGGATTTCCAGGAAGGTATTATGGACCTCAGGGGTCACTGGGACCTCCTGGTTGATACAACGGGCCTTGGGGGTGTCACAGAGGATGAACTGAGGGGCATCACTGCGAAAGCGTTCATCGTTGAGGACCCAACATCAGATGGCAGCGATGACACGATAAGGAAATTCAACAGGACATATGAAAGGCTCAGGATGGTTGAATCTGACATTTCAGGGGTCCTCCACACCTATGGTATCGGTTCCAAGACCTCAGGTACAATGACGCTTACCGTGGATGTTATGAGAAGGTCAATGGCCGATGCACTTGAATTTGAAGGTGTGCTCTATGCAACAGCAACCCTTGAATTCTTTGAGAGGATACTCTTTAAGGACAGGGACCCTGAAAGATTCCTGAAACGCCTTGAATCGCCTGCCCTCGTGGTTTCATCACTTGAAGACCTTGACTGTGATGGGATCATAGAAGGAAACCTTGAGATGATAAAATCAAGGATAATCCCTGAATAACAAATTCTGTTAGCAGTTTGAAGGTGATACCATCGGAATAGAA